>CANPWP010000012.1 GCA_947584595.1 uncultured Clostridia bacterium
ATGGTCTTTCTCCGGACCAACTTGAAAATATTTATTTTTTGTGATTTCTCTTGTCCACTTTATTGACTATAATCCAACCTTGCAAATATTTGTTTGTCTTTTATTAAACGTATATACTACTCCTATAGTACATTTTATTCATCAAGTGAATTTACTTCGTTTATGATTTTATCAATTTCCTCGTCAGAGACAAGCGGTCTTTGGGCTTCGATTTTAAAATCTTCTGCACTTTGAGCATTTTCAAATGCTGTTGAAGAGGAAAAAATATCCTTATAAACCGCCTTTTGCTGTGGTACCTCTTCGCTCGTTTCCTCGGATAAGCCCTCACTTATTTCATTAAGCTTTTCTTCCGTTTCTTCTTTAACAACGTCACTGCTTTTAGCAGGTGATGCATTGACCTTTTCTATTCCTTCGTTTAAAATTCTCTCTGTTTCTTCAAAAGCTTTATTTTCCGCTCTTTCTGCTTCTTCCTGAGCTTTTCTGCGCCTTTCTTCTGCCTGCTTTTTAAGTTCAACAAGGTGATTTTCCGGTTTCTCTACCATTGTTTGACCCTCTTTAAAGTAAATATCATACCAAACAAGGAAAACATAAATTGTCCAAACCTTACGACTGTTATCTTCCTTGTTATAATAATGATCATCAAGCCAGTTAAGCAAGATATCACAGTTAAAAAATTTCTGGGCAGTTTTGCTTAAAAACTTTTCTCTTACTACCATATAGTAATGCTCATCTCTCAGCCATACTCTTGTTGGAACAGGGAAGCCCAGCTTTTCTTTTTCTGCTGTTTCTATTGGAAGATGTCTTGCCGCTGCTTTACGCATTGCATATTTAGTGTTTTGCTTGTTGCATCTTAATTTTGTAGGCAGCTTAGACGCAACCTTAAACACCTCTTTATCAAGGAACGGCACTCTTAATTCAAGTGAATTTGCCATACTCATTCTGTCCGCTTTAAGGAGAATATCGCCCACCATCCACATATTTATATCAAGATACTGCATTTTTGTTACATCGTCGTATTTTCTTGCTTTAATGTAGTGCTTTTTAGTAAGCTCCTGCGGGCGGGTCGCAATAGACGGGTCTTGTAAAAGTGCCTGCTTTTCCTCTTTATCATACATAAATGCGTTGCCTATAAAACGCTCTTCAAGAGGATGTGTCGCCCTTATAAGATAATCTCTGCCCTTAATATCAGGAAGCTTTTTGCAAATCTTGCAAATTGCTTTTCTGATACAATAAGGTACAATTGTCTGATATATTTTAAAGACCCTTGGGTCGTTATAGCAAGTATAACCGCCAAAAAGCTCGTCCGCACCCTCGCCTGAAAGCACAACCTTAACATATTCGCTTGCAAGACGTGATACAAAGTAAAGGGCAATGCAGGAAGGGTCTGCCAACGGCTGATCCATATAATACTGAACCGTTGGAACTGCGTCCCAAAATTCCTCGCTTGAAATAAGGTGAGTATGATGTTCAACACCGATTTTTTTGCTCAAATTTTCTGCCCAGCTTATTTCGTTATATTTTTCTCCGAAATCAAAGCCTACTGTAAATGTTTTTTGGTCTGCAAAATATGTTGAAACATAGCTTGAATCAACACCGCTTGAAAGAAAACAGCCAACCTCTACATCGGCAATTTTATGTGCATTTACCGAATTTTCAAAAACCTTTTCAATTTCATCTACGGCTTCTTCTTCAGTAATGGTTTCGTCAGGCTCAAATTTAGGGTCAAAATAACGTGTCGTTTCAATTTTTCCGTCTTTATACCAAAGGTAATGGCCAGGAAGCAGACAGTAAACTCCCTCAAAAAATGTTTCCGGCGGTACGCAATACTGATAAGAAAGATAAGTATCAAGGGCATTATAGTTGAATTTCTTTTCAAAGTTTGGGTATTCAAGAATACTTTTTATTTCACTTGCATAAATAAAGTTGCCGTTTACTGTTGTATAGTGCATCGGCTTGATTCCGAAAAAGTCCCTGGCTATAAATACGGATTTATCTACAGTATTATAAATTGCAAAGCCGAACATTCCTCTTAATTTATCAAGAAGTCCCTCCTGCCATTCTTCAAAGCCGTGGATTAAAACCTCTGAGTCTGTATCTGTGTAGAATTTATGTCCCTTTTCAATAAGGATTTTTCTTAAATCCTTATAGTTGTAAATTTCTCCGTTAAAAGTAAGAACAAGAGTTTTATCCTCGTTATAAATAGGCTGGCTTCCTGTTACTCCTATATCAATAATGCTTAAACGGCGAAATCCCATTGAAATATAATCATCGGTAAATACACCATCGGAATCAGGTCCTCTGTGGGTTATTACCTCTGTCATATTTTTTATTGTCTGATCTCGGTCAACAACCTGACCTGTAAATCCGCAAATACCGCACATAATGAAGGCTCCTTTCAAAGGGATTTCTTTTATTAACAAAATATTATCATAAAATATTTTATCATATTTTAAAATCTTTATCAACTAAATATAATTAAAAACATAATTTTTGCCTGCATTTACCCTTTTCAGTCAATATTTTATATTGATAAAAATTATAAGATGTTATATAATTTGTGTATCAATTTATGTGAGGTTAAAAATGAACGGTATAGGTTTATTAGGTACGATTGTTAATACTTTAACGGTTTTATTTGGTTCATCCTTAGGATTTTTAATGAAAAAAGGTATTCCCGAAAGGTTTTCTGATATAATTTTTAAGGGACTTGCCTTAGTAACGATTTTTATAGGAGTTTCGGGCTCTCTCGTCGGCGAGAATACCCTTCTTGCAGTAATTGCTATGGTGCTGGGTGCGTTTATCGGTGAGCTTATAAATATTGACAAGCATATTAACGTTCTCGCAAAAAGGCTTGAAAATAAATTTGATAAAAACAACAGCAACTCCACCTTTTCACAAGGTTTTACTTCTGCCTGCCTGCTGTTTTGCGTTGGCGCTATGACTATTGTAGGCTGTTTACAGGCGGGTTTAAAGGGCGATAACACCGTTCTTTTCACAAAATCTACAATGGATTTTGTTTCATCATTTATTTTTGCAAGCACAATGGGACTTGGCGTTGTTTTTTCAAGCATATTTGTTTTTGTTTATCAGGGACTTTTAACCTTGCTTGCAGGAGTTTTATCTCCTGTTTTAACAACTTCTGTAATAAATGAAATGTCCTGTGTAGGGTACATAATCATTATTGGTCTGGGACTTAATATGCTCGACTTAACAAAATTAAAAATTATGAATTTTGTACCTGCAATTTTTCTGCCAATCTTATTGTGTCCTCTTTATGACTGGATTTATAAAATAATTGTCTTTTAATTTTTAACTTTCTTAGTTACTTTTTAAAGCTGTCTTTAAAATAAGATAGCTTTTTTATTTTAAAAAATAAAATGTCAATATTTCTTTTAGTTTTGGTTTGTATAATTCTAATTCAAAACTATAAACGTTGTATAATATGATAAAATTCAATATATTAATTGATTTTTCAGGAGGCATGCTGATATGTCACAAGTATTAAGACTTTTTGCAGAAAAAAGAGAGGGATTTGATGTTCTTGCAAAACAGACCTTGTGGGATTTACGTCACAATTTAGGAATAAAATCAATTGAGGACCTGAGATATGTAATCAGATATGATATTTCTGGACTCTCCAAAGAAGATTTTGACAAAGCAAAGAACATTATTCTTTCTGAGCCGAATGCTGATATTATTTACGAGGAAACTTTGCCTGTTGAAGACGGATGGCAGATATTTGCGATGGAGTATTTGCCGGGTCAATACGACCAGCGGGGTGACTCTGCGGAGCAATGCGTTCAGCTTTTAACACAAGGTGAGCGCTGCAAGGTATTAACTGCAAGAGTTATTGTTCTTAAAGGCGATATCACCGAGGACGAGCTTAACAAGGTTAAGGAATATCTTGTAAACCCTGTTGAAAGCCGAATTGCCTCTCTTGAAAAACCCGATACACTTGATATTCCAGCTGAAATTCCTGAAAATGTAAAAACCGTTGAGGGCTTTATAAGCTGGAACAAAGATGAAATGACCGACTACTACAACTCAATGGGATTTGCAATGACTCTCTCTGACCTTGAATTCTGCCGTGATTATTTCAGAGATACTGAGCACCGTGACCCGTTTGTTACGGAACTGAGGGTTATTGACACATACTGGTCTGACCATTGCAGACATACAACATTTTTAACAAGACTTGATAAAATAGAAATTGAGAAAAAGGCTTTAGGAAGTGTTATTGAAAACGCACTTAAAGCATACTATGACGCAAGAGATGAAATTTACGGAGAGGATACAACCAGAGACGTATCCTTAATGGATATGGCCCTTGTGGGAATGAAGCTTCTCAAAAAAAGAGGTCTTATTCCAGACCTTGATGAAAGTGATGAAATCAATGCCTGCTCAATCGAAGTTCCCGTTACAATAGACGGAAAAACAGAGCAGTGGCTTGTTCAATTTAAAAACGAGACCCATAACCACCCGACTGAAATTGAACCTTTCGGCGGTGCGGCAACCTGTTTGGGCGGAGCTATAAGAGATCCTCTTTCAGGCAGAAGCTATGTTTATCAGGCTATGCGTGTTACCGGCTCGGGTGACCCTACAATTCCCTTTAAAGATACAATGAAGGGCAAACTGCCAACAAGAAAAATTACAACGGGTGCGGCTCAGGGTTACAGCTCTTACGGCAACCAAATCGGTCTTGCAACAGGTCAGGTTACCGAGCTTTACGATAAAGGATATGTTGCAAAAAGAATGGAAATAGGTGCAGTAATAGGCGCATCTCCAAAGGAAAATGTTATTCGTGAAGTTCCCGCTCCCGATGATGTAATTGTTCTTTTAGGCGGCAGAACGGGACGTGACGGATGCGGCGGTGCAACAGGCTCTTCAAAAGCACATACACTGGATTCCATTGAAACCTGCGGTGCAGAGGTGCAAAAGGGCAATCCCCCTACAGAAAGAAAAATTCAGCGTTTGTTCAGAAACGGTAAAGTTGCAAAAATGATCAAACGCTGTAACGACTTCGGCGCAGGCGGCGTATGCGTTGCTATTGGCGAACTTGCAGACGGACTTTCTGTTGACCTCGATAAGGTTACAAAAAAATACGAAGGTCTTGACGGTACAGAGCTGGCAATCTCCGAAAGTCAGGAAAGAATGGCTGTTGTACTTGACAAGAATGATGTTGATAAATTTATTGCAGAAGCAGAAAAGGAAAATCTTGAAGCAACAGCAGTCGCCGTTGTAACGGAAAGTCCGAGACTTACAATGAAATGGAGAGGCGATACGATTGTAGATTTAAGCCGTGAATTTCTTAATACAAACGGTGTTACGCAGGTTGCCAATGCTTATATTACAGCACCAAAGACAGAGGATTGTTACAGAGACAACTGCCCCGATGTATTAAGGGATTTAAGCCTTGAAGAAGCTTTCATAAAAAACCTTGAAAGACTTGAGGTTTGCTCACAAATCGGCTTAAGCGAACGATTTGATGCGTCTATCGGTGCGGCAACGGTTATAATGCCTTTTGGAGGTAAAACACAGCTTACTCCTCAGGAAGCAATGGCGGCTAAAATCCCTCTTGAAAAAGGAGAAACAGACGACGCTACCGCAATGAGCTTCGGATATATTCCCGGAGTTTCCCGATGGAGTCCGTTCCACGGCTCTGCT
This sequence comes from uncultured Clostridia bacterium, assembly GCA_947584595.1. Taxonomy (GTDB): domain Bacteria; phylum Bacillota; class Clostridia; order Oscillospirales; family Acutalibacteraceae; genus Ruminococcoides. Next base: position 5,665 of record CANPWP010000012.1, read on the forward strand.
TATGCAGTTGTTGAGTCACTTTCAAAACTGCTTGCGATAGGAGCTTATCCGCTTAAAGCAAGACTTACTTTCCAGGAATATTTTGAACGTCTTATGGCTGACCCTAAACGCTGGGGCAAGCCTGCTGCCGCACTTTTAGGTGCTATGGAGGCTCAAATTCAGCTTGATATCCCATCAATAGGCGGTAAAGACAGTATGTCGGGTACTTTTGAAGATATTGACGTTCCGCCGACGCTTGTAAGCTTTGCAGTTGCAATGACAAAGGCTTCTAAAACAATTTCCTGTGAATTTAAAAAAGCAAATTCCAAGGTTATTTATGTACCTGTTCCCGAAAATAAGGAAACATTAATGCCGGATTGGGTTAAACTAAAAGAGATGTACAATGCAGTTTACGCTCTTATGGAACAGGGCAAGGTATTATCTGCTTCAGTTACAAAAGAGGGCGGTGCTGCTGCAAGCATTTGTAAAGCATGCTTTGGCAACAAAATCGGATTTAAGTTTACAAATGAGCTCAACTTTGATGAATTATTTGCTCCTTTCTCAGGCTCGCTTATTCTTGAGCTTGCAGAGGGTGCAGAGCTTGATAAAAAAGTACTTTACTATGAATTAGGTGTGACCGTTGATGATGAGAAAATTACAGTTAGCGGCAAAGAATTTGAAATCGATACGCTCATTGATAAGTGGAGCGAACCGCTTGAAAAGATATTCCCGACAAAAGCAGAATGCCCTGAAATTGAAACAAGCGGAAGCTTATATACAGAGAGAAATACAAAATCACCTGCAATAAAAACAGCAAAGCCAAAGGTATTTATCCCCGTGTTCCCCGGCACTAACTGTGAGGTTGATACAGCCCGTGCTTTTGAAAAAGCAGGTGCTGAACCTGAGCTTCTTATTGTTAAAAATCTGACCCCTGCTCATATTGAAGAAACTATTGAAAAAATGGAAGAACTTATCAATAAATCGCAAATGATTATGATTCCCGGCGGTTTCTCAGGCGGTGACGAACCTGAGGGTTCAGGAAAATTCATTGCAACAACATTCAGAAATCCTCGAATTGCCAATGCCGTTAATGAGCTTCTTAAAAACAGAGACGGATTAATGCTTGGTATTTGCAACGGATTTCAGGCTCTTATTAAGTTAGGCCTTGTTCCTTTCGGCGAAATTGTTGATATTTCTCCTGATTTTCCAACACTTACATTCAACTCAATCGGCAGACATATTTCACATATGGCATATACAAGAATTACATCTGTTAAGTCCCCATGGTTTGCAAAGGTAAATGCAGGCGATATATTTGCCGTTCCCGTATCTCACGGAGAGGGCAGATTTATGGCAAACAGCGAAACTGTTAAAAAGCTGTTTGAAAACGGACAGGTTGCTACCCAGTATGTTGACTTAAATGGAGTCCCAAGCTCTGATATTGCTTATAACCTTAACGGTTCGGTATGTGCGGTTGAGGGTATAACCTCTCCCGACGGACGAGTTTTAGGAAAAATGGGTCACAGCGAAAGAAAAGGCGAAAACCTTTATAAGAATGTTCCCTTTGAAAAAGACCAGAAAATATTTGAAAGCGGCGTAGCATATTTTAAATAATATATAATAAGAGAAATAAGAGATACAGGCAGAAGCGTTTTGCTTCTGCCTGTTTTAATTGGAGTTTAGTATTATGTTATTTCTTCTGCGCCGATTAGTGCCTCGGACGCAATTTTTATTCCAAGAGAAAATCCATCACAAAAAGCTTGTTCGTTGGTTAAAAATAAATAATCCTCATAAGAGAGATTATATTTTTTAAAAATTTCCTGCTGTACTTCATTAAGATTTGCTTTTAAATCTTCACGATTATGCTCAACTAATCTGGAAATTTCCTTTATTTGCAGGTTATTTCCTCCCGAACATTCAACGGGTTTAAGTTCTCCTTTCCAAATCTGTGCAATAGCATTTGTCATATTTATCACCTCCTTAAATAATATTTTATAGATTATAAGGACCAACCCTTGCGCTCGCAAATAACAACGTATAATTGAATTTTTTTGACAACCGTAAGCGTTGTTCTTACAATTACATAAAAATATTAGTGAAAACATTATCTACTTATTTAATTGTAATGATTCTGTTTTTTGATATTATAACATGAAAAATTTAAACAATCAATACTTTAGTACATATTTTATGCACTATAATACATTGATTAAATATAAAAAGCATAATATCATATATAATATAGATACTTTAGAATAGGAGTATTTTATGAACAGGGAAGAAATAACCAAAAAAATAGGTGCAAATATTAAAAAATACAGACTTGCCGCTGACGTAAGTCAAGAAAACCTTTCTTTAGCGGCAAAGCTATCTTCCTCATATTTAGGCAAGCTTGAGCGTGGCGAAAAATGTCCTACTATTGATACTCTTTATAAAATAAGCGAAGCCTTAAAAATCTCAGTTTGCGATTTAATTATTTTTAATAATTCCGAATTGCATACAGATTCAGAACTTTTTCGCAGAATGAAATCTGCTTTTGAAAAAGCTTCTGAAAACAAAAAAATAATTATTGTTGAAATGATGGAAAATATTGTAAAAATGGATGAATAGAGAGAAATGCTTGCGGTCGTTCTTACAATTATATAAAAACATTTGTGTAAATAACAGCTTCTTATTTACTTGTATTTTTTGATATTATAAATGAAAAATTTATACTAATTAACGTTCTTTATAACGTATTTTATATCATATAGTGCATTAATATAGTTTAAAGAAAAAATGCCTCCCTCTGACAAGAAATTCCCCTACAAGGGGAAATGTCATCAACTTAGGAAAAGGTTAGATTAAAGCAGAACGTTTGAAAGAAAAAGCCTTCCCTAACAGGGAAGGTGGCACGACGGAGTCGTGACGGAAGGGTAGAAATATTTAGCTATGCACCCCTCAGTCAGCTTCGCTGACAGCTCCCCTTAAGGGGAGCCTTTTTCTGCGAAAACGGCAACCCTTTTGCTGCTTTGCGATATTTCCTCTTGCAGGGGAATTTTCTCATAAGAGGGAGCCAAGCAAGAAGTTACAATAATTTATGCTCTTTTGTGTTAAATAGTACTTTTTCGACAGAATAAAACGATTGCAAAAGCAATCGTTTTATTTTATCTCATCTTGATATTTACTGCGTGGGCTATGCCGGGAATACTTTCTCCCTGAAAACAGGTTGTAGGACTCATCAGCGCACCGGTTGCCATAAAAATTATATTATTAAATGTTCCCTTTTCCATATTATTCAGAATATAAGAACATAATACGCTTGCACTGCATCCGCAGCCGGAGCCTCCGCAATGAACATCCTGTTCTTTCCCTTTATAAATCATTAATCCGCAATCATGGTGCTTATCGCTTATATATATTTTCTCTTTTTTAAGAATTTCATAAAGCAAATCACTTCCAAGCTTTCCTAAATCTCCTGTAAAAATAGCATCGTAATCATTTGGAGTTGTAGATGTATCTTCAAAATATCTCATAAGAGTCTGCGCCGCCGCAGGAGCCATAGCCGCTCCCATATTATTTACATCATTAACTCCGTAGTCCAAAATTGATCCGACTGATGCCTTTGCAACGCAAGGGCCTTTTTTTGCGTTGGATAAAATACAGCTTCCACTTCCCGTAACCGTCCATTGAGATGTCGGTGTTCTCTGACCACCGTATTCAAGAGGAAAACGGTATTGTCTTTCTGCACTGCAAAAATGAGAGGAAGTTACACAGGCGGCATTCTGTGCGGCACCGCTTTCAACCATAATACTTGCCATTATAAGACCCTGAGCCATAGTTGAACACGCACCATACTGACCCAAATAAGGAATATCAAAACCACGCATTGAGAAACTTGAAGAAACACACTGATTAAGTAAATCGCCTGCAAAAATAAAGTTTACCTCTTCGTTAGAAATTTGTGATTTTTGCAAAGCAATTGAAAATGCTTCCTCCTGAAAAAAGCTTTCTGCCTTTTCCCAGCTGTCCTTTCCTGCATAAGAATCATATATTATTTTATCAAAATAACTTTTTAGAGGTCCTTCCGACTCTTTTTTGCCTGCTACTGAACCGTAACCTATAATTGCAGGCATTTCTTCAAACCCTAAGGTATAATGTCCTATTCTTCTTATCATAAAAAACTCCTTTTTGCATAAAGCTGTTGTATTTTCCGGTTAGCTTTATTATCTGCAAAAAGGAGTAAATTAATCATTTATAATCAGACGTGTCTTAAAAATTAAGTTTATCTCAAATAATTAATTTAATTTATTATTCAGCATCTTCATTGCCGGCCTCTGTTTCAGTCGGGGTTGTTTCAGGTTCGGGTTCCGTAGAAGGATGCGTCTGACTGCTTGTAGTACTTGGTGATGAAGAAGTACTGTCAGTACTTGACGTCTCACTGCTTGGTGTTTTACTGCTTGATGATGAAGATGGTGTTTTACTGCTTGAGCTTGAACTGCTTATGCTGCTACTGACAACTGAGGATTTCGATGAAGAATTATCGACATTTGTATTACCCTGAGAAACATTCTCATTATTTTTAACGGGCTTGTTTTTGCCGGTTACTGTTCCGTCGGGTTTTTGCCTGTGCGTTCCGTCATCGGAATACTGAACATAATGCCCTTCAGAAAGGCTGTAATGAGAACCTGGAAGCTCCTCTCTTGAAACCTCTTCACCGTTCTTATACAGAATCCTGTATGATCTTGTATCGTAGCTTTCTCCACTGTTAATATTATAGTTTTCAGAATAAGTTGCTATATCATCATAGCTTGGATCCTGATATCCGTAAATAGTACAGGACAGCTTTCTGCCGTCAATTGAACATTCCATAAACATCTGATAATCTGTTATGTTTTTCAATTTCAGGTCTAACCCCGGATAGTCTATAGTTGCGTCGAATCCGGCCGGAACATAAACAGACGCCCAGTAATGCATATGACGTTCAACGATTTCCATGTTTGCAAAAACTGCGGTGTTATATATTGTACTGCTTGCCTGACAAAGTCCTCCGCCGATACCCTGAGTCATACTTCCGTCTGAAATTACGCCTGCGGGAAGATATCCGTTTGATTCAAGGTTGCTGTCGCCCGTACATTCATTAAACGACCATGTTTCGCCAGGTTCAATTACAGAGCCGTTGCATGCCTCTAAAGCAGTACCCATATTTAAAGTTGCATTTTCGGTATTAACGGAAGTCGTTGTATAGTATGAAAGAGGAACGATATTTTTTTTAACCATTTCTTTCGTAATTTCCGGCTTAATAACATCAACCTTAGCAGAAATCACTCCTGTTTCTTCGCCAGAATTTATAAATTTTTTGATTGAATCAGCAAGATTCTTTTTATCTGTTTTAAAGCCTGTTTTCCCGTCCTTATATTCAAATCTGTTTTCTGAATAAGGAGTAAATTTTGAAACATGGGCATTTTCTGCGTCAACATCATTATCTTTTGCAACCTTTAATGCAACGGCTTCAATAGACTTATCAACAACTGTTGCCTTGACGGTATACATATCTTTAATTTTACCGTTTGAATCTGTTGCGGGCTGGGTTGCATCAACTACTCCTTTGTGAACATCTTCACAATATTTTTTTGCCTGATTAAGCACTTCTTCTATATTATAAGTATATGTAAAATCTTCAGGAGTAAACTCATAGCTCTTTTCATTTGCCTTAACAGACACCGTAAAGTCTTTTATAAACTTACTTTGATTATTCTCTAACAGTTTTTTAGCATCTTCATATGTTTTATTGGAAATATCTATGCCTGATATCTGAATATCAGATAAAAAAGTAAACTCTCCCTCTTCATTGACAATAGGCCCTACTGTTTCTTCAAAAGGATTATGTATGATATCATTTGCAAAAAGCTGCCATAATAATACTCCTACTGCCGTTACTGCCACAACTGCCGCACTTGTAATAATTACGGGAATTTTGTGTTTAATAAAAAAGTTTTCACTTTTTTCAGGCTTATAATATCTGGTTTTTCGCTTTGTTTTGTCTTGAAAGTTTTCGTCTATATCTTCAACTATATCTATATCTATTGGAATTGAGTTGGAATTGATTTTATTTATATCAGTTTGTTCCTCTTCCGTTATTTCATTATAATAGTTATTCGGTTCGTCAAAACCTGTATCAACGGAAGATATATCCATTAATTCTTCCTGATTATCATCAAAAACACCTTGATTATTTAAGTTTTTATTTTGCATAATGACCCCCGCGAATAAATCATCTTGCTTACTTAGTATAATTATTAAAATATTTATATAAATATTCTACTACACATTCCAATAAAAATAAAGCATTTATTTTTAAATTTTTATCAGAAAAATTGTTAAACAAATTGGGAAACTTTAGCAATTTTTAACACAGTTTGTTTATCTAAAAAAAATAAAATAAAATTATAAAAATAAATTAATTTCACACTCTCGCAAAACATACATCAAATTTATAATTATTATTGAAAAACACCAAAAAATTGTATATAATTATATTTATGTTAGAATAAATTAATTTAATTACAACAGTACCATATTTTTTAAAGGAACAGTTAAATGAAAATTTTAATTTTAACAGCATCCACCGGCGGAGGACATAAAAGTGCTGCCGCCGCATTAATGGATACGATTCAAAAAATCGATTCAGATACCATTGTTGAAATTGAAGACGGTCTCAAATATTGCGGAAGGCTGTATAACAAGCTTATATGTAACGGTTATGTTGTTTTGGCAACTAAAACTCCGAGACTTTACGGAAAGCTGTATAAAATAAGCGACAGAAAAAGTACCATTAATTCTCTTTGTAACAACATTAACAACAGAGAGGGCAGAAAACTTATATCGCTTTTTGAAGAAAAAAAGCCGGATGTGGTTATTTCCTGCCATGCTTTTGTCGGCACAATGCTTGCAATGCTGAAACGTAAAAACAAAATTTCTGTTCCTGTTATAAGTCTAATTACAGACTTTGCTCCGCACAGGACCTATTTTTCTCCCGGAATAGACGCTTATGTTACTTCAAATGAAAATATGGTTGAGGAAATAAAAAGTTACAACATTATTTCTACAGACAAAATTTATCCCTTTGGCATTCCTATTGCCGATAAATTTTATAAAGCTCAGGATAAAGAAAAAATTGCAAATGACTTGGGTTTCAATATCGACAAACCCACAGTTTTATTGATGTCGGGCAGTTTTGGAGTTTCTGAGGTACTTGACTTTTACGAAAGCCTTATGCTTACAGATGCCGATTGTCAGTGCATTGTTATAACAGGGCACAACAAAAAGCTTTACAATGAATTTAAAAGTTATTTAAGCAACCCCGAGGTCTTACAAAAACCTACAAGACTGTTTGGGTTTATTACAAACGTTGAAGAATATATGCACTTTTCTGATTTAGTAGTTACAAAACCGGGCGGTCTTACCGTTTCGGAAAGCCTTGCCTGTGCATTGCCTATGGCAATTTACAATGCTATTCCGGGTCAGGAAAACGACAACGCACAGTATCTTATAAATCAAAATGTTGCAGTTTCCCTGAATAACGCTAAATCAGGCGGACAACAAATTGCACAGCTTATTAAGGATACGGAAAAGCTCAATATAATGCGTGAGAACTGCAAAAAAATAAGAAAATTAAATTCCGCTGTTAATATTTTCCGATTAGCACAAAATCTTGTAGAAAAAAGTCAAATTAAAAAAAATGAGAAAAATCAGTATTAAAAATATCCCTGTTTACTTGGGAGTAGTGGAGAATTTATGAAATTAAAAAAGAAAATTTCCGGCAAGTTAATATTTAACATATTAGTTGTATGCCTGTGTTTATTTATCATTTTTTACTTTTTTTACAGTGAAAACGGTCTAAATGATTTGCTTCATTCTTCTATTCATATCAGTATCTTATGGATTTCAGCGGCAATTGGATTTCAGCTTCTGTATATGTTTATTGAAGCGTTTATTATTTATTACTTTATAAAAGCCGACTATAAAGCGTTCACCTTTAAGGATGCAATTAAGGTTTCATTTGTGGGACTTTTCTGGTGTGCGGTAACTCCTTCTTCTACGGGAGGACAGCCGATGCAAATTTATTTGCTCCATTCAATGGGGATAGATATAGGCTACAGCACCTCACGTCTTTTGCAAAAGTTTCTTGTTTATCAGGTTGTTTTAACAAGCATCAGCATTTTGGCATTTATTTATAAGATTAATTTCTTTATGGATGCAATTTCATCACCTCTTATTGTTACATTCATAGTAGTCGGTTTCGGCTCTCAGCTTATAATTACAGGAGCTTTAATCCTGGTTTCTTTTAAACCCGTTATTACTAAAAAATTTATTTTTTTTATTGCAAGAATCCTTTCAAAAATTAAAATACTCAAAAATATTGATAAAAAAACTGCTCATATTCAAAAACAGCTTGATTTATTTCATGAAAGCAACAAGTCTCTATATAAACATAAAAAGACGTTGGCAATGACCGCAATACTTACATTTTTTCAGTTTATTGCTATGTTTACAGTTCCGTACTGCATTTACCGCAGCTTGGGTTTAAATCAGTCTGCTCCCCTTGATATGATAAGCTCGCAGGCATTTGTAAATCTTGTGTCGGGGATGATTCCGATTCCCGGTGCTTCAGGTGCGGCTGAGCTTGGATTTACAGCTTTCTTTAACGGTTTCTTTACTCCCCAAACCTTAAAGAGTGCGACCCTTATATGGAGAATGATAAACTATTACGGCGTAGTAATTTTCACAGCTCCTTTTGCTTATATTACAAACGGTAAAACAAGAAGTGCAAAAATTGAAAAAGCAATAAATGACGAAGAAAAATTTTAGAAATAAACACACAAAAAGCTAAGTGAAATTCTAAAATATTAATGTTTATGTATAAAGACCTCCCTCTCGAATCAGAGGGAGGTCTTATATTAGTAATGTTTCTGCTATTTAAAAAGTATTTTTTTAAGGCCGATTTATTAAAATTATATTTTGCTTAAAAGCGTATAAATTTCTGAAAGACTTTTTATTTCATAATCAGGAATAATATTTGAGGTATTTTCTATACCACTTGGATTAAACCAAATCGTTTTTATTCCTGCATTTTTTCCGCCCTGAATATCAGAGGAAATGCTGTCGCCTATTATTACTGTTCTATCCTTTTCAAAATTTGGAATTTTTGAAAAACAGTAATCAAAAAACTTCATATTTGGCTTATTAAAACCAATCTCTTCCGAAGTAAAAATACCTTTTATATATTTTTCAATACCAGAGCTTTTAATTCTTCCTTTTTGAATTTTAACCGTTCCGTTAGTGGTAATATAAAGGGAATATATTTTATAAAGCTTTTTAAGCATTTCTTCTGCTCCGTCTATAAAATAATGCCCCACAGCAAGGTTTTTCTCATAAATCGCAGTTGCTTCACGGGGTGATTCATATACTCCGATTTCATCAAAAAGTAATTTATATCTCCGGACTTTTACCTCTTGTCTATCAAGTTTTCCCTGCTCTAAAAGTTTCCATTGCTCTGCATTGATTTGGCTGTATCTTTCCAATATCCTTTCATCAAAGCTGATACTTAGCTGATTCAATACCTTTATAAGAGCAATTTTTTCCGCTTTATGAAAGTCAAATATCGTATCGTCTAAATCCAGTAAAACATTGTTTATCATTGTTTCCTCCGAAAGCACTACATTCTATAATGTCTTCAATAAATATAGCACAAACGAAGTTAAAGTACAAATTGGTTACTTATTCATTATCTATAAGCTTAATTGCAACTGCCGTTATATCATCATCGTGACCGTCGTTTCTTCTTGCTGCTGCCTCTTTTACAATTTGCTGTGCGAGCTCGCCTGTACTTGCTTCATTCCATGTTTTTATTAAGGACTCAAGCCATGTATCATCATTTTGAAGCAGAGCACCGTCTGAAATCATTACTATTAAATCTCCCGCAGACAGTCCAATCGTATCCTTTGAAAACTTTATATCGGTCAAAATTCCCGCAGGCAGAGATTCTGTCTGCTTTTTTACTAAATGTCCGTTTTTCTTGATGTATGTCAGCGGTGCACCTGCTTTCATAAATGTCACTTTTCCTGTAAACAGGTTTATATCTGCTACATCTAAAGTTGCAAGGGATTCATCTTCCGATTTTACCATCAGTGCCGCATTTACTATCTGCAATGCGCAATCATAAGAAAGCCCTGCCTTACAAAGTTTCGTCATTATGGAAACTGCCATATTTCCGTCAACTGCGGCTCTGCCCCCTGTTCCCATTCCGTCTGAAATCATTGCAACCATACTGCCAAAGCTGTTATTAAAATAATTCAGGCTGTCGCCGCACAGTTTGCCGTTATTGCAAATATGCTGTGCCGAGCCGATTTCAACATCATAATAAGGCATTTCGTTAAATGTCATTCTTATACGGTTGCCAAGCTCGGTGATACAAGGAGCGTCAAATCTTCTTCCGCAGCATTTTGAAACTTCATTCATCAACATACTTTTCCTGATTTTCTCTTTATAATTTCTTGCAAGTTCAATTTCAACAGACATTCGACCGTTTTTATCAAGCATACAACTGCACTCCATAGGAACAAGTCCGATGTAATGTAAAAAGTCTTCAACTCTGTTTGCACTCTCGGTATCGTAAGTTATATAATTTTCAAATTCTCCCGACATATCTCTGAGAATTGAGCTCAACCCTGCAAATTGCCCTGCAACAACACTTCTTACACCCGTAACCCGTCTTTGAGCCTCAAGGCAGGACAAATATTCGTTGTAATTATAGTTTACTCTATCGGCAATTTCCTGTTGTTTACAGCAGTTCTTCGTAAATAAAACACTAACTGTTTCTGCGCTGATTCTGCCCTCATTTTTAAGAGGTCCCGTCAGGCGTGAAAAGTCATCCTTTGTAAGCTCTTTCTGTTTGTCCCAGCAATAAACCTTCAGTCCGCAATTTGAGCATACTTCATTATTTACATTTTCATATACCCAGTTCATAGTCGGTGAATAAAGCCGTTTAAGTTTGTCCGAAACCTTATTTACACAATCGGTTACGCTTTCCATAGCCTTAGAAGCAAAATCAAGTCGCATAACAACATTTTGTTTTAATGCTTCATGATTTTTCGCACTTTCCGAGGGCATAAAAATTGCCGATACAAAGTTACCAACCTGCTTTGGAAGTACCATAAAAATAGTTGAAGCAATAAGGGTTTCTATAAACAAAGCTATAATAAGATCATTATCTCCCGATGCAAAAGTCATTATTGTACTGCAAATTGTAAAGGCGATTGCACAGCCTGCTTTTCCTACGCCTGAAAAAAGCCCTGCCATTAAACCTCCGAAAGCATATCCTCCGCAGAGATATGACATTGTATAAGAGCTCAGACTGAAAATTGAGCCTGTGGCAATCCCGCTGATACTTCCTCCTGTTACATTGCCGTATCTTGCGCAAAACAGAATTATCATTACTGCAAGGATTCTGCCTATCGAAACATTTTCCACCGCAATACTTCCCAGAGATAAAATAAGTATACAGCCCGTCATTACCAGACTTGCAATCTCCTGCTGGCTGAAGCTTTTAAAGGTACGTCTTGAATAATACATTTCCGTTGTTTGTTTCAAAAAAAATGCCGCTGTTCCTGCAAGGCATGACTCTATTACGGTTTGGGTCAGCTGTGTTGTGCTTGAAGTTGTAAAAGACAGAATTATTCCTGTTACAAGAACCGGAATAAATGCCGCTAAGCAGGAAAAAAGTCGGCTCTGCGCTACCTTTTTTATATCGCTCAGCATCCAGCGCAAAATTCCGATTGCAACTACTATTGCTATATATCTGAAGCTGTTTCTGGGGTTCAGCGTTATGTACCCCAAGCTTGTCCCTGCTACCGCCCAGACTAATTGTCTTTTTGGTACTGCGGCTGTATAAGAGGCACCAAAGGGTGAAAGCTCTCCCATTAATGCTCCCCTTGAAATTATAACACCGCACAAAAAATAAATTCCGTGCATTACAACAGCTTTTACCGCTGCATAATCGTCTTTTGCGTTTTTTCTGTAAGTTACTTTTGCTGATTGCCTTGCTTCCATAATTTTTAACTTCCTTATAATTTATTGTGTAAATTATTATAAAAGTTTAGGCTTAATAGTTTTGTCATTTACTGTTTGCACTTTTTTAAATTGTTTTGTAAAAAACAGGAGGTATGCACACAGTTTTTTAAACTAAATAAACTTATTACACCGTATGCTGTTGCAAAAATAATTTTTATGACGAACTTTTTATTGAAAAACAATCAGAAAAACTTTTATTTTTATATCCAAATTTTTTATATATATTTACTTATAAATTTTTTTACAGTACTCCAATAAAGCTCGGAATCTGTTCCTGATGAACCCACATGTCCTGCACCGTCTACGACAAGCTTTTCCTTGGGGCATACGGCGGCATTATATACCTTATCAAGCATAGAAAAAGGAACAAATTCATCTGCACTTCCGTGGATAAACAAGGTAGGCGTTTTTGACTTTTTAACTTGTTCCACACTCGATGCCTGTTCAAATGTATAGCCTGCTCTAAAAAAGCATACAACATCTGCCGAGGTTATAACGGGAAACGATGGCAGCCCGAAAAATTCCTCTACCTGAATGTCAAACTCCTCTTTTACAGAGCTGTAACCGCAATCTTCAATTGCACATTTCACATTTTCAGGAAGATTTTCTCCGGTTGACATCATAACGGCCGCTCCGCCCATAGATACACCATAAAGTAAAATTTCTGCCTTTGCGTCATTTTCAATAATATAGTCAATCCATTTTAACACATCCAGTCTGTCAAGCCAGCCCATTCCTATTGCGTTGCCCTCGCTTTCACCGCAGCCCCGCATATCAGGCATTATAACATTGTAGTCAAAATTATAAATATGTTCTGCTTCAATACACATTTTCAGGGCATTTCCGCCATAACCGTGAAGTACTATTGCCCATTTATTTGTACCGGGGTTATCTATTCTGTATCCGTGAAGCTTTAAGTTATCATCTGAGGTAATATATACGTCTTGTTCCTTATCCGTAATCCAACTTATTGCTTTAACACGGTTTGATTTTTTATTTTCGGTCAAATCCAATGCCTCTGAAATAATTATCTTGTTTTCGGCATTAGGATTTAAAGCCATATCAAAAAAATAATTTCCTACAAGCCCCAGGGCAGCAATTACAACGATGATAAGAGAAAAAAACACAAATATTGTTGTTTTAATTGACGATTTTGTTTTTTTCTTCATCAAAACAGCTCCTTATAATAAACATTAATTAAAAATGAATAAAACTTTAATTAGGATTTTATGTAATACAAGTGACATAGAGCAAAAAGTTTGTCCTTCAAAAGATAAGAAAAAAGTTGTACGCAATATCTGTCTAAAAAATATCCTCCTATTAATTTATGTTTAAAGTTCCCATATATTATTCTTGACATAAAAAAGCAAAGCAATCATAAAAATTGCTTCGCTGAAAATTTATTTATATTTATTTTGCTTTTAATACTACTGTTGAGTGCTCGGGCATATATAGCTTATCGCCGCTTAAAGATATATGTTTATTGTTTTCTTTTGACAATGCCGCTGTCAGGTCAGCTCTTATTTGGGGATTTTCAATCATCTCAGAAGTAATTGTCAGATTTTTTTCTTCTGTACTGCTGAGATTGTGTATAATCATTAATTTACTGTCATTATATTCTACATAATAAGCTAAAATGTTTGCATCCCCGAAATCCTCTGAACCCGTAATTTTACCCCTTGCAATTTCGGGATTTTGATTTTTAATTTTAATTATACGCTTATAAAAATTCAGCAAAGAATATTTGTCCTCCTGCTGCTGCTTAACACCGCCGTACTGGGGGTCTGAGGCAATATTTTGTCCGTTTACATTTATGTCTGAAGGATTTTCACTGTCCCAAATCATCGGTGTTCTGAAATTTTCATCTCCTGATGTTGCAGGCGCAGTCATACCTATTTCTTCTCCATAATAAATATATGAGTTACCCGGCAAAAGCATATAAACAGAAGCCGCCATTTTTTCAAAGGAAATCCCTTTATTTCCTATTGCGTTACCGCTTCTTACCATATCGTGATTACTTAAAAACATTGCATTTATTGCATTTTTATTCCGCTCGGCTAAATTTTCATTATACTTTTTAACCTTATCTGCAAGTTTTTCGTTTTCTTCTGTTCGTACAGTATTTAAAATGTCTCCTGTTGATGTTGCATATTGAAAACAGAACTGGCTGTCTATTCCCGAATTATAAATATCATAAATTTCACCCGGTGTTGTCCAGTTTTCACCTACCATATAAATATCTTCCTTATAATCCTTTAAGGCATCATAATACCATTTAAGAAACTCTGCACCGTCGGTTGTGCCGTTTGTAAAATATTTAACTGCATCAAGCCTGAATCCTCCTACGCCCCTGTCTATCCAGAACTTTGCAATTTTAAGAAACTCTTCTCTTGTAGCATCAGAACTTAAATTCCACTCAGGCATATATGAAGAAAAATTAGATTCACACCAATAATCTCCTGCGATATGTGTATATGCACTTTCATTAATGGGGCCGTCTTTATACTCCTCTATCTGAAAGTACTTTGCATATCCGTCCAGATTGCCTTCTTCAACTTCCTCACAGGCTTGTTCAAACCAAGGGTGAAATTTTGAACAATGGTTCAGCACCATATCCATTATAATTTCAATTCCTCTTTTATTGCACTCTGAAACCAGTTCATCAAAATCATTTAATGTGCCAAAGGCTTCATCTATATTATAATAATCCATAACATCATATTTATGATATGATTGAGAGGGCATAATCGGCGTGAGCCAGATTGCATCAATGCCTAAATCCGTTTCCGTATCCGGATTTCCGTCATTTAAATAATCAAGCTGAGATATAATGCCCTGCAAGTCTCCGATTCCGTCATCATTGGAATCACAAAAGGAGTTTACAAAAATTTCATATACATTTCTGTACTTATCTTCAGACGCTGTTGTTTTAATATCCTTTAAAGGGTCATTGTAGGAAGAACAGCCTGTTAAAATACAGCATACTGTCATTGATACAGCAATTAACAGAGAAACAGTTTTTTTCATAATGCACCTCACTAAAAACTTTAATAATCAGTTTAGCAGCCGGTGGGCTGCACATTTCCGGGTAAACAGGACCATATTTAAACTCTCTTTTGTGCCCGACTGTTTTCGAGCAGTTTTCTATAAGACAAAAAATCAGCCGGTGGGCTGCACATTTCCGGGCAGGCAGGACCATATTTAAACTCTCTTTTGTGCCCGACTGTTTTCGAGCAGTTTTCTATAAGGTAAAAAGGGTGGCAGCCATAGCTTCCACCCTTTATAACTAACTTTAGAATTTTATCCCTTAACGCCTCCGGCTGTAACGCCTTCAACATAATATTTCTGCATTTTAAGGAACAGCAGTGTAATTGGAACCGCAACAAGCACGGAACCTGCTAAAAACTGTTTATAGTATACAGGCTTAAACTCCTGAGTTATCATCTTCTGTAGACCAATGGCAACAGTATAATTATTTATCTTATCACCCATGATCAATTTACAAAGAATAAAGTCTGTCCAAGGACCGATGAATGATGTCAGAACAGTATAAACTACAATCGGCTTTGACATTGGAAGAATAATTTTCCAAAAAATTTGATTTTTCGTAGCACCGTCAACCGTTGCCGCCTCGTCAAGAGCTCTGGGGATCGTATCAAAGAAGCCTTTTGAAATCTGGAAACCCAATCCTGCACCGGCACTATAACAGATAATAAGAGCTACAAGCGTCTGTGAAAGGTTCATTGCCTTAAGAAGATAGTAAATTGCTATCATTGTCATAAATCCGGGGAACATACCCAAAATCATACCAACATTGATAAACTTTTTACGGCTTTTGAATCTTAAGCGGCTGAATGCATAACTTACCATAAGAACTGAGAGTGTAGAAATTATGCAGGAAAAACACGCAACAATAAATGTGTTAAGATACCACCTTGGGAAATTAAGAGTACCTGTATTCACAAACAAATCAATATAATTCTGAAATGAAAAGGATTTGGGAATAAGGTACGGAACAGCTGACATACCTTCTGCTCTAAAGGAGTGCAACAATAAGTATACAAGAGGAGAAACCCATACAATACCCATTATTGCAAGAATTATATAAATAATTGTATTTGAAATAATTCTTCTGGCTTTATAACTTTTTATCATGAGAACGCCTCCTCGTCTTTCATAGACTTAGACAAATTGAATGTAATCAAGGACAAGGTTGCGCAAACAATAAATACTAAGATACCTATTGCAGCAGCAAGGTCATAATCCTGCTGATTCATAGTCAAATTAAACAACCATGTTACCAAAATATCAGTTTGACCTGCCTGATACAACTTTTCCGTTGACGGACCGCCGCCTGATAACAGGAAAATAACATTAAAGTTGTTAATATTACCTACAAACTGCGTAATAAGTGAAGGCGCCGTTACAAAAAGCATATACGGCAGCGTAATTTTTGTAAACTGTTTAACAGGACCGGCACCGTCTATTCTTGCACTTTCGTACAGGTCAGCAGGAATGTTCATAAGAATTCCCGAAGCCGACAAAATAGTATATGGTATGCCTACCCAGCAGTTAACAACAATAACCGTAGCCCTTGCCAAAAAGGCAGTATCGTTAAAGAAATTTATCGCGACAGTTTGACCTGTAATTTCAGATAAAAGAATGTTTACAGCACCGTCTACTTGCAGCATCTGGTTCATAAGGAGAAGTGATACAAACTGCGGAACAGCAATTGTAATTACAAAAAGAGTTCTCCATAGGGATTTTAACCTGATGCCTTTTTTGTTTATCATAAGAGCAACTATCATACCAAGAATATAGTTAGAAAATGTAGCAAAAATTGCCCAAACTATGGTCCATTTAGTAAGCTCAATGAATGTAATACCCTTTTTACCGCCCGATGCAACATTTACAAGGTCAGCAAAATTTTCAAATCCGACCCATGTAAACAATGTGCCCGGAGGCATATGACTTCTGTTATAGTTTGTAAAAGCTATAAGAATCATAAAAATTAAAGGCATTATTGTAAATATGGTAATAAGTGTTACCGGTAAGGAAAGCATTGTAATATGGAACTTGCCGTCGAGGAATTCCTTTGCTTCTTCCTTGAAGGTCATAATATGCTTTCCTTCAGCCTTTAACTGCTGTAATTTATAAGCACTCTTTGTGTTTGCTATGTAAATAAATAAAAATGCAAGTGTAACCGCAAGAGTAACAACACTGTACAGCAAAATAAGCATTGAGTTATGGCCCCATACAGTCTTTTTGAAGGGACCGTCAGCGACAATCTGTGTTACTGCTGTACCTAACGTACCAAATTTGGATAGGTTTGGCCATCCAAACGAGATTATAAAATAAATATATGCTACCTCAGTAGCTAAAAACAAAAGACCTTTAATAATCTGGCCTTTTGCAAAATTTCCAAATCCAAAAATAAGGTAAGACAGCTTTACAGCAATATCTCCCTTTATAAACCTTGTAACGTAATTAGCTACGCCCTTACCGATACCAGTGAATAACTTTACAAAGAATCTTCCGATTGCTTTAAAAAAAGCCACAATTCTTCCCGGAAGCTTTTTAAAAAATTCTGTAAAATTATATGCAAACTTCTGGAAAGGATTAAGCTGTTTATAATCGATATATTTCAATCAGTGCACTCTCCCTATGTAAGTTTGCGGAATATTCCGTTTACTAAGTAAATTATTTTTCATCTTGCTCCCCTTTACTTCAAAATATTATTATTTACTAATACATTTTGAAATTATTTTAGCAAGAATACTTCCTTTTAATATCTAAAATCAGACTGTTTACAGCAATTTGTTTAAAATTAAACGGCAGACAGCTGAAATAAAAACCGTTTCAGACAGCCCCGACTTCGTGGGGCTGTCAAAACGGAAAAATAATCTAAACTTAAAACTATATAATTAGCTGTTCAAAGTTAATTAAACATCCTTAACATTTTGGAGTGTTTCTTTGATAAGCTTTTTCATATATTCTGTATCTGAAGGATCTGTTTTGTCAGAGAAAAGCTGGTTGCCAAGATTTCCTACAGGAGAGAAGAACTGCTGAACGATATCACCCATTGGAACAGAATTTTCTGCCTGTTCACGAATAGCTGAAATAGCCACATTGTTTTTAACTGTATCCGACTCGGCAGCTGCAGTATTTGACGGGCACCAACCAAGTTCTTCTGCTCTCTGAAGCTGGCATTCTTCACCAGTTAAGTAGTTTGCAAGAATCTGTGATGCTCTTGGGAATTTTGACGCAGCATTTACGCCTATAAATTTATAACCAAACATTGAAATGA
Source organism: uncultured Clostridia bacterium (assembly GCA_947584595.1). GTDB lineage: Bacteria > Bacillota > Clostridia > Oscillospirales > Acutalibacteraceae > Ruminococcoides. The sequence continues at coordinate 24,062 of CANPWP010000012.1, forward strand.
TTTGCTTTTCTTCACCGTTTACAGTGATTGTCGGCAGTTTTGCTGCAGCATATTTATCTTCCAAAGCTGTTTGGTCAGCAACTACATTCCATGAACCGTCTATACCTGCACCGCATACTCCTGTTGAGAAGCCTGAAGGAATCTTATCTACTTCACTGGACTGGAATGTTGTTGAATAATCGTGGAAAAGTTTTGAGAATGCCTGCATTGTTGCAACTACTTCGTCTTCGTCATAATCTGTGAATTTCTGTGTTATTCCGTCATCCTCAATGCCGTCTGTCTTTAATCCTGCTGTAAATATGAACATACAAGCATAGAATCCGTCTCCGGCACTCATAATGAATTTCTTGCCGGCAGCTTTACAATCCTCAAGGACTGTTTCCAATTTTTTCTCGTCGCCTTCTTTAATAACTGTGTTATCATAAACAAGATAATAGCCGTTGTCTGCTGTTTCGGGATAAGCATAAAGAACGCCGTCTTTTGTTGCGTCTTGTACGATTGTTTCAGAATTGTTTGCTTTAACCTCATCGGCAAATGCAACTTCCTGTATTACCTTTGCTCTTACAAGTCTGTTGATCTGATCGCTTGGAATACCAAATACATCGGCTGCTGTAGTAGCATCGTTAAGAAGCTGTGTAGCTGCTTCATTTTCGCCCTGTGCAACAACTTCAATTGTGATAGTTTTTTCAGGATAAAGTTTAGTAAATGCATCACACTGTTTTTTCAGAAGTTCAACTGATTTATCAGGACCCCATACTTTAAGTGAGATATTATCTTCATCTCCAAATAACTCTGCACCTGACGGTGTTTTTGATTCACCACCTGCAACATCTCCTGTTGCTCCTCCGCTTGTTGTTTGCTCTCCGCAGCCGGCAAACGCTGTTGCCATCATCATTACTGCAAGTACGCCCGCAATGATTTTCTTCATAAATTATTTCCTTCTTTCTTTAGTTTAATAAATTAATGAATTCACAAATTATTTTCGGACAATTCCGAAGCAACTCACGACACAAATGCATCATTGTTACTAATAAAATAATAACACAAAAAGTCTTAAAATTGCAACTCCCTTTGTACTTTTTGTCTAAAGCGATAATTTTGCTTCTCTATTTTGTACAAAAATACAACTTATTTTTTGAATTTTTACTTGAACGTCAAAAAACAACTTGTAATTTTGTTTAATTTGCTATATATTTTTTGTTAAATTTGATAATCAAATTTTTTGTTTATAGCAAAATCGACTATATTGTATGTTTGTAGCGAATAAAATCTTTTGCCTGATTTTAGTAAATTATAAAAATCCTGCAAAGTTTAGTGAAATTCAAACAAAATTTTATTTTTTATCATTTTCATTACCCTAAGTTGTAATTTTATTTTTATATTGATATAATATATTATAAATAAAAAGCATTTATTATAACCTACATTTATACATATAAACAAGGGGATAGATTTATGACACTTGAAAGCCTTTTAATAAATACAAATTTTATTTTGCTGCAAGGTAATCTTGCTATTGAAATTTCAGATTTAGTATACGATTCAAGAAAGGTTTATAAAAATACTGCATTTGTTTGCCTTGTAGGGTATAACACAGACGGTCATCAATATATTAATAATGCAATTTCAAAAGGTGCTTCTGCTCTTGTTGTTTCTGAAGATATAAATGTTGAAAACAAGGATGTCACTGTTATTAAAGTCGATGATACCAGAAAAGCGCTTGCTATTATGAGTGCTGAATTTTTCGGAAATCCAGGTAAAGAACTTAAAACTATTGCTCTGACAGGAACGAAGGGCAAAACTACAACTGTTGCAATGATTAAGTCTATTTTAGAATACGAAGGCATTAAAACAGGAACTATAGGAACTTTGGGAATTATAATCGGCGATGAACTGATAAAAACAAATAATACGACTCCCGAATCCTATGAAATAGAAAAAGCTATGAGACAGATGGTTGATTCCGGATGTAAGGCTATGGTTATTGAAGCCTCCTCACTGGGTCTTAAATGGCACAGAGTTGACGGAATTACTTTTGATATCGGTGTTTTCACAAATTTTTCAGACGACCATATCGGAGAAAGTGAACATAAGGATTTGGAAGAATATTTATTTTGTAAAAGTCTTCTCTTTCAAAAATGTAAAACAGGAATTTTTAATTGCGATGATAATGCTTTTAAGAAAATAATTGAAAAAAGCACTTGTGAAATTGTTACTTTCGGTTATTCGGAAAATGCCGATTTAAAAGCAAGCAACGACCGACTTATTTCAAAACCGGGTTTTATCGGAGTACATTTTAGTACAACAGGAATTGCAGAAATGGACGTTGACGTTGCTATCCCGGGTAGATTCAGCGTTTATAACGCTCTTTCAGCTATTGCCGTATGTATTAAATTAGGGGTTTCCAAAAAATCCATTCTTGAGGGACTTTATAATGTAAAGGTTAAAGGAAGAGTTGAGGCAGTTAAAGTTCCGGGAAATTATACATTGCTTATTGATTATGCCCATAACGCTATGTCTATGGAAAATGTACTTACAACTTTAAGACAGTATAACCCTAACCGACTTGTTACTATGTTCGGTGCAGGCGGCAACAGACCAAAGGTTCGCAGATATGAAATGGGTGAAGTATCGGGGAACTTGTCTGACCTTTCTGTTATTACAGAAGATAATTCAAGATTTGAAGATGTTATGGATATAATTGAAGACATTAAGACAGGAATTAATAAAACAGGCGGCGAATATGTTGTAATTCCAAATAGAAAAGACGCTATTAAATATTGTATGGAAAATGCTCAGGATGGAGATATTGTTGTCCTTGCAGGTAAAGGCCATGAAGATTATCAGGAAATAAGGGGCGTTAAATATCACCTTGATGAAAGAGAAGTTATCGATGATATTATAAAGGAAATGGAAAATAAATAAGAAAAAGAAAATTAAAATATAAAAGTAAAATATAAAGATTTAAACAGGAAATCGGATAATTATTTCTGTCCGATTTTCTGTTTATTTATTAATGAAAGAAAATAATATGAAACATTTAACTTTGTATGTGTTAAAATGACATGACCCAATAAAAAAAAGAAGTAACTTTAAAATATGTATAATGAAATTAACCCAAAAAACATTTTACCAAAGAAAGAAGTGCTTCTCATAAATATAATAATACAAGGTGCAAAGAAAAAGCAAACAGTCGTTAAATATGCAAACAAAATCGGCTCACATTTATTTATAACGTAGAAATTTTTAACAAGTTATTTTTTAAAAATTATTGATTTTAGTTAAATTATCTGTCATAATAATAATGTATAAAATTAAGCATAAGTCTTATAAAGGAGATAATTTTATGGATTTTATAGATACAGTAAAAAACTCGTTGAACACAGCCGTTGATACAATTTCAGCAGTTACTCATACCATTATTGAAAAAAACAGAACGAATGCTCAGCTTAACCGTTTGCGTCTTGTTATGAAAAACGAGAGCGAAATGATTAACAGAGCGTATATTGCATTGGGAAAGCATTACTATGAAAATTCAGGCAAGGGAAAAGATTTTTTGCCTGCTAAAAATGAGAGCGAGCTTTTTAAGGTAATTGAAACCTCTAAATGCAGAATTAAAAAAGCAAGAGAAAGATACAACCTGATTCTCGAAAACCAAACGGTAGAAATTTTTGAAAATTATGACAAAAACACTATTGAGGATATAACGGTTGCCTGCTCAAATGAAGACGAATATGCAGAATCTCCGTTCCCTGTAAAAGAGGAAAAACCACAGGTTGTAGAGGATATTACTGTGGCAGCTAAAGATATGGCGGAGAAAGTAAAAGACACAGTTTCAGATGTTGCGTCAGAAGTTAAAGAAACAGTATCGGACACGGTTGAAAAAGTTAAGGATACAGTAGCAAATTCAGCAGAAGACGCAAAGGAATCTGTATCAGATGCAGTAAGCAATGAAACTGACGAAAATTTTTCATTTTAAATTTTAATATAAACTGAACCAAAGGAACAGCAAACGCTGTTCCTTTATTTTTGTCTTAAATTTAAAATTTTTTTACATTAATTTTTACATTAAATTAATATACAAATTAATATTACGTGAAAAAATTTTATAAATTAACCATAAAACAAAATTTTCCACTTAATAAAATGAAAACTACTGAGCTTTATTTCTTAATTAGAATTAAATAATTTTTATTTTATTTTATAATAAAGTGATAAATTCAAAAATTCTAAACTTGACTGATATTTTGGAGGTCAACCAACTTGAAACTGGGATTAGATATAGGCTCAACAACTATAAAATGTGTAGTTTTAGATGATAAAAATAATTTAATATACAGTACTTATGAGCGTCATTTTTCACAGATTACCGAGAAAATCGTCGAAATCCTCACGAAAGTCAGAGAAGTTCTGCCTGAAGCTGTAAACGCTAAGGTTGCAATGAGCGGAAGCGCAGGTATGGGTGTTGCGGAAAGCTGCGGAATAGACTTTGTTCAAGAGGTTTACGCTACAAGAATTGCCGCCAATACTTTTATTCCCGGAACAGATGTTGTAATTGAATTAGGCGGAGAGGACGCTAAAATTTTATTCCTTACAAACGGACTTGAGGTCAGAATGAACGGTACCTGTGCAGGCGGTACAGGTGCGTTTATTGACCAGATGGCAACTCTTTTAAATGTCCCGTTAGAGGAACTTGACGACCTTGCAAAGGAATATGAAAAAACATATACAATAGCTTCAAGATGCGGAGTTTTTGCAAAAACAGATATTCAGCCCCTTTTAAATCAAGGTGCAAGAAAAAGCGATATTGCGGAAAGTATCTTTCAGGCTGTTGTAAGCCAGACGGTAGCAGGTCTTGCTCAGGGAAGAGAAATTACAGGAAAAGTTGTATATCTGGGCGGGCCTTTAACTTTTATGTCCGAGCTTAGAAAATGCTTTGACGAAACATTAAATACACAGGGTATTTGTCCTGAAAACTCTCTTTATTATGTTGCCTGCGGAGCGGCTCTTTGCGCTGAAAAGACGATTGATTTTGATAAAGTTTCAGAAAGGGTCAAAAATTACCACGGCAGTGGAAACTTTGCCTTTAACAAGCCTCTTTTTGAAAGTCAGGAAGATTACAACGAATTTAAAGCCCGTCACAATAAAGCAACCGTAACCCAAAAAGAGCTTAAAGGATATAGCGGCAAGGCTTATATCGGTATGGACGCAGGTTCAACAACGGTTAAAGCAGTTGTTTTAAACGAGGACGGAGAACTTCTCTATTCGGAATATATGCCATCAAAGGGCAATCCCGTTGACCTTATTAAAGGCTTTCTAAACAAGGTTTACGAAATTTGCCCCGATATAGATATAGCTTCATCTGCCGTTACAGGATACGGTGAAGAAATTATTAAAAATGCATTTGACGTTGATTTTGGTATAGTAGAAACTGTTGCCCACTTTACGGCGGCAAAATATTTTATGCCCGATGTAGAGTTTGTTATTGATATAGGCGGACAGGATATTAAATGCTTTAAAATTCACAACGGAGCAATAGATAACATTTTCTTAAATGAAGCCTGTTCATCAGGCTGCGGAAGTTTTTTGCAGACCTTTGCAAATGCACTTGATTATTCAATTGAAGATTTTGCTAAAATGGGACTTTTCGCAAAACACCCGGTAGATTTAGGCTCACGGTGTACCGTATTTATGAACTCATCAGTAAAACAGGCTCAGAAAGACGGTGCAACAATAGAAGATATATCGGCAGGACTTTCACTTTCAGTAGTTAAAAATGCACTTTATAAGGTTATCAGAGCTTCAAGTCCCGATGAGCTTGGAAAAAAGGTAGTTGTTCAGGGAGGTACTTTCTTAAACGACGCCGTACTCCGTGCGTTTGAAATGGAAATGGGAGTTAACGTAGTCCGTGCAAATATTGCAGGACTTATGGGTGCATACGGTGCGGCTCTTTATTCAATGTCTAAGGTTAAAAATGAGGAAAATCCCAAAAGCACTATAATTGATAAAGAGGGATTAAACAGCTTTGTTCACGAAATCAGAGTTGTAAACTGCGGTATGTGTCAGAATAACTGCCGATTAACGGTCAACTCCTTTGGCGGAGGCAAAAAGTTTATTGCAGGAAATCGATGTGAAAGACCGATTACAAAGAAAAATACCTCAAGTGAAAATAATAATATTTACGATTATAAGCTTAAACTTTTGCAGAGCTATAAGCCTGTTAAGGGCAAAAGAGGCAAGCTTGGTATTCCTATGGGGCTTAATATGTATGAGCTTCTGCCGTTTTGGCACAGCTTCTTTACAACTTTAGGATTTGAAGTTATATGCTCTCCTCTTTCAAGCAGAAAGCTGTATCAGAGAGGTCAGCAGACAATTCCGTCAGATACAGTCTGCTTCCCTGCAAAATTAATGCACGGTCATGTGCAGACGCTTATTGACAACGGTGTAGATACAATCTTTTATCCTTGTCTTTCATATAACTTTGATGAGGGATTAGGCGATAACCACTATAACTGTCCTGTTGTTGCATATTACCCCGAGGTTATCAACAACAATATGAAAGATATTCAAAAAATTATCTTTATTAAAGAATATTTCGGCATACACAGAAAAAAAGACTTTCCCAAAAAGGCCTTTGAGAAGCTTTCTCATTATTTCCCTGATATTACTCAAAATCAGATTAAAAAGGCAGCAGACGCCGCCTATGCCGAATACGATAACTATATGGAGAAAATAAGACAAAAAGGCAACGAGATCATTGCAAATGCAGAGAAAGAGGGCAAACATATTATGGTGCTTTCAGGCAGACCGTACCACGTTGACCCTGAAATTAACCACGGTATAGATAAGCTTATTTCAAGCTTCGGGGTTGCCATTGTTTCAGAAGACATTATTTCTCCGAGAGCAGAAAAATTTAAAACAGGCGTTCTTAACCAATGGACATATCACTCAAGACTTTATGCGGCGGCAAAATATATAACCGAAAGAAAAGATATGGATTTAATTCAGCTTGTATCCTTCGGCTGCGGCGTTGACGCCATTACCACCGATGAAGTAAGAGATATTCTTGAGAAAAAAGGCAAAATATATACTCAGATAAAAATTGATGAAATTACAAACTTAGGTGCGGTAAAAATCCGTATTCGCAGCTTGCTTGCGGCTATCGGACAGGAATGATTATTTGACAGATTAAATTTACCGCAGAAAAGGTGAAATTATGGCAGAGTTAGTATATGATGAAACCGGCAGACTTCTTTTTACAAAGGAAATGAAAGAGGAATATACTATTTTAATTCCTATGATGATGCCGACTCATTTTAATATAATGAAAAGCGTTTTGATTCATAACGGATATAAAATGGAGCTTTTAGATACAGACGGACCGGAAATAGCACAGACAGGATTAAAGTATGTTCATAACGATACCTGTTATCCGGCAATTCTTGTAATAGGTCAGCTTATTCACGCCTTGGAAAGCGGAAAGTATGACGTTCATAAAACTGCCCTGATGATCACCCAGACAGGCGGCGGATGCAGAGCTTCAAACTATATTCACCTTCTGAGAAAAGCTCTTCATAAAGCAGGGTTTGATTTTGTGCCGATTATTTCACTTAATTTGTCAGGACTCGAAAAAAACCCCGGATTTTCTCTTACTCTGCCAATGATACGGGAACTTGCGGCAGCTCTTGTTTACGGAGACGTTATTATGCTTGCTGCCAATCAGACAAGACCTTATGAAGTTACAAAGGGTGAAACAAACGCTCTTGTAGAAAAGTGGTCGCAGAAAATTTCAGATGAATTTGCAAACGGTTTCGGATATAAAACTAAGGAAATTGAAGAAAGTCTTTATGAAATTTGTAAGGAATTTTCTGAAATTAAGGTTAAGAAAGTGCCAAAGGTTAAGGTTGGTATAGTAGGTGAAATTTATGTTAAGTATGCCCGCTTGGGAAATAATGACTTAGAGCGATTTCTTGCAGAACAGGACTGTGAAGTCTGCCTGCCCGGGCTTATGGGATTTGTGATGTTCAAGGTAGATAACCGCCTTGAGGATATTAAGCTTTACGGCGGAAATAAGCTGAAATATTCGGTAGCCAATATGCTTATGAAATTTCTTCAAAAAATGGAAAAAATGATTATTGACTGCACTGAAAAATACGGATTTTTGCCCCCGTCACCATATACTCATACAAAAAAGCTTGTAAAGGGAGTAATCGGCTACGGAAGTAAAATGGGCGAGGGATGGCTTTTAACAGCAGAAATGCTTGAACTTGCGGAAACAGGCTTTGAGAATATCGTCTGCACCCAGCCTTTCGGCTGTCTTCCCAATCATATAAACGGCAAAGGCGCAGTAAGAAAAATAAAGAGTATTAACCCAAAGGCAAACATCGTTACAATTGATTATGACCCCGGTGCTCCAAAAGTAAATCAGGAAAACAGAATTAAACTTATGCTCGCAGTTGCAAGAGAAGAGCTTGATAAAACAATCAGTAAAAATAACAAAAAGAAGAAAAAATAAATGATATAATTAAGGCGGTACGCATTTTTGTTGCGTACCGCTCTTTTATTTTTGTTATAAAATTGCAAATTGTTATCTGTTTATATTTAAATTACCTTTAAAGTTTTTCGTCAAAACAATCCCTTACTGCATAAATTTTTAGAATAATTATTTACTTTAAAGTTACAACATTGAAATATTAGCAGAATTAGAAAGCAGGGCCTTGATGTACATTCACCCGCCCAATATATGTAACCTTTTGGGGATAATGACCACATCGTCCCAAAAAAATTTATATGAACTTTTTAAAATAATTTGGGCGGATATGAAATCCGCCCCTGCAATTTATGAAAAATGTCTTTTTTATATAAGCAATTATTCATCTCTGCCGCAGCACTTTTTATACTTTTTGCCGCTGCCGCAGGGACATGGGTCATTTCTGCCTACTTTTTTGCCCTTACGAACTGTTTTATTGACTGTGTCTGTGCCGTCTGATGAAGTAGATGTAGGCTGAGCTACCTGCTCTCTCTTTAATGCTACCGTTATAGGATTCGGCTGAGGGCTATTATCATTCTGACCTAAAATAACCTGATGTGCGGCCGCCGCTCTTTCTTTTGCAAGGCGTCTTGCTTCTTCAATTGCCTGCTGACGTTTCTGGACCTCACGCACACGCTTTGGAGCAACAAGCATAAGCTTGACGGTATCTTCACGAATGTTTTCAATCATTTCATCAAACATTCCGAAGCCCTCCAGCTTATATTCAACAACAGGGTCGTGCTGACCGTATGAACGCAGGCGTATACCCGATTTAAGCTGTTCCATATTATCAATATGTTCCATCCAATGAGTATCAACGCTCTTTAAGAGATAAACCCTTTCCATTTCACGCATTGTATCGTTATCAAGGAGAGTTTCGTTTTCTTCATAAATATCCTTTGCCTCTTGAATAATCATATCCCTGATTTCTTCGGCTTCAATATTTTCAATTTCCTGAGGAGTAAAGCTGTATTTGCTCTTATCCTTAATTATCCAGTCCCCGTAAAACTCAAGCAAGCCTGCTAAATTCCAGTTATCGTGAAGTCCCTCGGGGAGATAATGTTTAGTATTTTCATCAATAGTCTGTTCAAGCATTTTCATAACGGTCTCTCTTAAATCCTCACCGTTTAACACCTGATCACGCTGACCGTAAATAATCTCACGCTGACGGTTCATTACATCGTCGTATTGGAGCACATCTTTACGGATTCCGAAGTTTCTCATTTCAACCTTTTCCTGCGAGCTTTCAATTATATTTGAAAGCATTTTGTTTTCAATAGCAGTTTCTTCATCTACGCTGAGTCTTTCCATCATAGCCTTCATTCTGTCGCCGCCGAATAAACGCATAAGGTCGTCCTCGCATGAAAGATAAAAGCGGCTCATACCCGGATCGCCCTGACGACCTGCACGACCTCTGAGCTGATTGTCGATTCTTCGGGATTCGTGGCGCTCTGTACCTATAATGCAAAGACCGCCGGCTTCTTTCACCTTTTCTGCTTCATCTTTGATTTCATCTTTATATTTTTCATTTAATTCCTTAAATGTCTGTCTTGCATCTAAAATTTCCTGATTATCTGTTTCTGCAAAGCCTGTTGCCTCTTCAATTAATTCTTCGCTGTAGTTTTGCTTGCGCATAGATGCCTTTGCAAGATATTCTGCATTACCTCCAAGCATAATATCGGTACCACGGCCTGCCATATTTGTTGCGATTGTAACTGCGCCGTATTTACCTGCCTGGGCTACGATCTCAGCCTCTTTATCGTGTTGCTTAGCATTAAGAACATTATGCTTAATACCACGCCTTTTAAGCATTTTACTGAGATATTCCGATTTTTCAATTGAAATTGTACCAACAAGCACAGGCTGACCTTTTTCATGACACTCTACAATTTTGTCGATTACTGCATTAAACTTGCCCTGCTCTGTTTTAAAGATTGCATCGGGCAAATCTTCTCTTGCGAGAGGCTTATTTGTAGGAATTTCCACAACGTCAAGCTTATAGATTTCCTGAAATTCAGTTGCTTCCGTCTGGGCAGTACCTGTCATACCGCTGAGCTTTTTATAAAGACGGAAATAGTTTTGGAATGTAATTGTTGCGAGTGTTTTGCTTTCGTTCTGAATTTTTACGCCCTCTTTTGCTTCAATAGCCTGATGCAGGCCCTCGTTAAAGCGGCGGCCGTACATTAAACGACCTGTGAACTCATCAACAATGATAACCTCGCCGTCTTTTACAACATAATCAACGTCAAGTTTCATTATGCCGTTTGCTTTAATCGCCTGATTAATATGATGCTGATAAGTTAAATTTTCAGGGTCTGACAGATTTTCAAGATTAAAGTATTCCTCTGCCTTTTTAACGCCGTTTTGTGTTAAGGTTGCAGTTTTCTGCTTTTCATCAACAATATAGTCAATTCCGTTTTCGGCATAGAAATCATCCATATCCTCTTTTGTATTGACCTCTGCAAATTTATGAACTTTGAGAGTTTTTGCAAATGCGTTTGCTCTTTCGTAAAGGTCTGTTGATTTATCGCCTTTACCTGAAATAATAAGAGGTGTTCTTGCTTCGTCTATGAGGATTGAGTCAACCTCATCGACTACTGCATAAGCGTGTCCTCTCTGAACCTTCTGCTCTTTATAAACGACCATATTATCACGGAGATAGTCAAAACCAAGCTCGTTGTTTGTTCCGTATGTAATATCGCAGTTATAAGCGGCTTTTCTCTTGTCATTGTCCAAATCGTGGACAATAAGACCTACCGTTAAGCCAAGATAACGGTACAGTTTTCCCATCCACTCCGAGTCACGGCGTGCAAGATAATCGTTGACTGTTACAATGTGAACACCCTCTCCTGTTAAGCCGTTTAAGTATGCAGGAAGAGTTGCCACCAGGGTTTTACCCTCACCTGTTTTCATTTCTGCAATTCTGCCCTGATGAAGAACAATTCCGCCTAAAACCTGAACAGGAAAATGCTTCATTCCAAGCACACGCCATGACGCTTCCCTGCAAACTGCAAAAGCATCGGGAAGAATATCATCTGTTGTTTCTCCATTTGCAAGACGCTGCTTTAACAAATCGGTCTGTGATTTAAGCTCGCTTTCGCTCATATTTTTGTACTTATCTTCAAGCGAAAGCACTTTATCACAAAGAGGCTGGATTCTTTTTACCTCTTTTTTACTGTAATTTCCAAATAATGTTTTTAAAAAATTCATAATTCCTTCCTTTCGGTTTATCATATTCTGAACAGACTTTTCTATTTGTTTTCTGTTTGTTTTCTGTTTGTTTTATTCGACTTCGGACGCACCCAAACTTTTCGCCGCCTGAATCATTGCCGCTTCGGCTACAGGACCTGCATTTGAAAAGCCGATGCCGCCGTGTTCTACAACGCAGGCAAATGCAAGGGGACAGTCATCATCTATGCAAAAACCGACCATCCATGCGTTTGGTTCTTTTCCCTCGCCTGTTTCGCCTGTACCTGTTTTTGCACACACCGTCAGTCCGCCGAACAAATAATCTCCGTAATAGTCGGATATTGTATACCTCATATATTCTTTCAGCTTTTCAGCTGTATCGGGATTTACAAGGTTGTCTTCTTCCGTTCCCGGCAATGTTATGCCAAGCTTTGTGAAAAACGAGGTAGCATCATCCATTATATACGGGGTTTTTGTTTTGCCGCCGTTCGCAATAGAACCGCAGATTATAGCCATTTGCATTGGATTTACAAGGTCGTTATACTGTCCTACGCCTGACCATGCAAGCTGATTTTCGTTAGCATTAGTTACATCATAGTGTCCCTTTTCGGTTTCAACTCCGCTGATTTTATATGAGGAGCTGATACCCATTTTCTCGGACATTTCCGTCATTTTATCTTTTCCAAGCTCAACCGCAAGCTCTGCAAATGCAATATTACAGGAGCATGCCATTGCTTCTTTTAAAGTGACGTCACCGTGAACATCCATACAGGTGACTTCGCTTCCGCCAATATTTTTACTACCCTCGCAGTGGAAAATTCTTGTATCATAATCGGGAATATTTTCAATTGCCGATGCACAGGTTATAATTTTGTAAATTGAGCCGGGTATATATGAAGATGAAAGTACGTGGTCAAGGTAAACGCCCTCGTAATCATCTGCATTGTCTTCAGTAATTTCAGGAGGAGCTTCAGGGTCGTAAGATTTTGTACTTACGGAGCATATTATTTCTCCCGTTTTATAGTTATAAATTACGCAGGCGCCCGAGCGGTCGCCTAACTGTTCATATGCCGCTTTACAGGTTTCTGCATCGACTGTCAGTTTGATATTATTTTTTATTTTCAGTGAATCGGGAAGTCCGACTCCCCAGATAAAGTTATAACCGATAAGTTCTGAGCGGTACATACTCTGTACTGCCGTTGAAATGTTAAGGGAGTTATCTCCGACAGTATGCAAAAGTGCAGTTCTTATACCCTCATCTTCGTTATAAACTCTTTCGCCGTCAACTGTCTGAGCAAGGATATTATCGTTTCTGTCATAAATTGAGCCTGCCTGTTCAAGGCCTCCGCTTCCCGATATATGACCGTTATATGCCTGATCTACCCAATCTGAATTATGAGTTAAAAGCAAAAAGGTAAAATAACCAAGTCCTACTAAAAAAGCAAGGGCTACAAAAAATATAAACCAGCTGCGCTGTAATGTTCTTTTCATATTAATGCCCCTTTCTTTTTAATACTGTAATTTTTAATATATAAATAAGATTAATTTTTTATTTTTGATTGTCAGAAAATAAATTTTTATGCGGCTTTATCCATAATAAGACCTTTTATCTTTTTACTGCGTATGTTCTTTCGTCTGCGGCTTTGATAAATGCAATTAATCCCCAGCAGGAAACCATACTTGAACCTCCCAGACTTATAAATGGAAGTGTAACGCCTGTAAGGGGTAAAACATCTGTTGCACCGAAAATATTTAAGGACATCTGAATTACAAGAAGTCCTGCTGCACAACAGGCTGTAATCGAATAAAATGTACTGCGGCTTCTGGTTGTAACCGAGCGGGCATAAATTATAAGCGCCGCAATTGCGATAGCAATTGTAAAGGCTACAATAACGCCCATTTCTTCTGCAACAATACCAAATACAAGGTCGCTTTCAGACGCAAATACATACTTTAAGCATCCGTTTCCGATACCGACTCCGAAAAGACCGCCGCTTGCAATATATGTTAAAACCCTTGCCATCTGGAAGCCGTCATCCTGAGGATGTTCCATAGCGTGACCCCAAACAGCAAAACGGTTTGCAATATACGGTTTAAATTTAAGTGCAAGAGTACCTCCGAAAATTGCGGCGGATATGGCAAGCACTACTGTTTTTACATCTCCCGAACGCATAAAAGCCATAAGCAGAAAAGTTGCAAAGAATATAAGTGCTGTACCGAAGTCGCCCATAATTGCAAGACCTCCGACGCAAATTGCTGAAAAAACGATAAATTCAATAAGGTTTTTCTTTGTCTGCAAAACATCAAGGCTTGACGCCCCCACTATTATGTAAATTATTTTCACAAATTCAGAGGGCTGAACGGAAATTCCGCCAATCGTTATCCAGTTGGCGGCACCATAGCTGATCTTTCCAAAAATAATGCTTACGCCAAGCAGTCCTACTGCAAGTATCATAAGATATAATCTGAATTTTGGAAGTCTGTCGGGATTTTCAATTACTTTTATTATTATGCAAAATACTATCATTCCCAAAACTGCGGCAATAAGCTGAATATATGCACTTCTCAGCTCCTGCCTTACAAGGAGCATTACCCCTATACCCGTTAAAAACAATGCAAGGGATTCAAGTTCAAAGTTTATTCTTTTTAAAATGATAGTTGATACAAAAAAGAATACCCATTCAACAGCCGCAAGAAATGCGAAAACCGTTAAAGGCTTATAATCCTGAACTTCATTTGTAAAGCAGGCTTCAACCGCCATAAATAAATGGAAAAGCGTTATCATAAATAAAAGCAAAAACGGTTTAATTGCAGGCTTATTGCTGACTCTTGAAAAAAACCATGTAGGTCCCAGTTTTTCTGTATATTCTTCGCCTCTTTTAAAGGTAAAGGTTGAATATCCAACAGTAATTTTATCATCAATATAAACCTGTGTTCTGCCAAAGGTTTCTTTTCCGTTTACAAACGTACCCGATTTTGAATCAGTATCATTTATAAACCAACCCTCTTTTCTTCTTAAAAGAACACAATGGTTTCTTGAAACGGCAGGGTCATCTACAAAAATATCGGACCTTTTGCTTCTTCCCAAAGAGTTTTCCCAGAACAAAACGGGGATTTTAAGGTCGGTAACTTCATTATGTAAAAGTACAAGCGGTTTTTCAGGGCGGCGTCTGCGACGCATGGAAGCATAGCATTGATAAACTATCACTACCGCATATACGGGAAGTAATATTCTCAGCGCAACAACTGCAATATCCATTATCACGGTCATATAAACGCAAGTCCCCTTTCATAATATATAAAAACCGATAACTTTAAATAGTTATACAAAATATAATATATATCAAATAACGATTTATGTCAATAAATTAAAGGCCGATTTTATGAAAACATTTTGTATGTGTGAAAATTATATTACCCAATAAAAAGAGAAGTAACTACAAAATATGGTATAATGAGATTAACACAAAAACATTTACCAAAGAAAGAAGTACTTTTCATGAATAATGTAACACAAGAAGCAAAGATAAAGCATTTTGAGCGATACGGCTGAGACGGAGTATATACAGATTTGCTACAAAAAGGCTATTGCCGCAGTTTCTTGGGAATGGTTTATGCACAAAGCGAATGGGCTTGACAGAACAAAAAATTCTAAGAAAAAGAGTCGCACGCACAGAATGTATCCGGAACTTTTGATGCGGGGGAAGAAAGTACAGATAGACGTTAAAGAAGTACCATACAATTGCTTGAGAGGCAAGGTTTTATGCTACAATAAGTTCCTATATCTGTGGACGGCGAAAGATGAATGTACACGAATGAGGTTTGTGTATGGAATTAAAGAAAACACGACGGAATGCAGTGTAAAGTTTTTGAAAATGCTGATAAAGGTGTTTCCGTTCAAAATTCAGACCAAACAAGCAGATAACGCAACGGAATTCACATGCAAATACATCAGTGATGATGCGGTTTGTCCGTTCGATAAAACACTTCATATACTAAAAATGAAGCACAAACTGATACCGCCGAGAACGCCTTGGCTCAACGGAAAAGTTGAGAGAAGTCACAGAAATGACCAACGTTATTTCTATGACTGAAAAACATTTACAAGCGTAGAAGATTTAAACGGAAAACTTAAAGAGAATTTGGAATGGAGCACCAACAAGTCGATGAGAACACTTGGTTGGAAAAGCGCCAAACAACTTTTGGCGGAGACGTTCTTTGCCTGAACCGTCTTATTATACAGGCAAACGGCAGGAAATTTCTTTCCTGCCGCCTTACATACAACTTTTGTCCCATCGGGATTAATATATCATTGACAAATCTACAAAATATTCTGATTTTTAAAATTATTATACTCTCCTAAATCGAAAAGTAAAATCTCATGACATTTAAGTCTTGTACTCAGCGGTGCAGGCTGAGTATAATCGCCGTATAAAAATGTTAAATATTTATCATATTCCTTTGGCACAGGCAATTTACAACCCTCAAAATCCATATATATTACTTCATCAAGGTAATATGCGGGAAATGCGCCGTTATAAACATTTCTGCCCATACCATCGTACAAGTACTTAGCATTTTTTTTATTTTTAAAAAAGCTGAATGTACGATTTAGCATCCACTGAGAAAAACTGACGGGGAAAATATTTTTAAGGACATTACATATTGCCGATACTGCCTTATTTCCGTTATCGACTTTTCTTTTGTTCCATTTATTAAACACCATTGCCCTGAAAAAAAGTGTTGCCTGCAAGTGGATTTTTCTGCCCAATTTTGAATTTGCAGTTTTATCGTGGCAGAAAATATCAAAGGAAATACCGTTATTCATATTCTTATGTTCTCTCGAAAAAACGGTTGCAAACATAGTATTATCAAGCCTGACTTTTGCAAATTCATAGTGACAGTTTTTATCTGTTTTATATGTTTGAAGCGTTAAGCCCTTAGACAGTTCATTGGGCGCAATTTCAAGAAATTTATCGTAATCTTCCCTCAGCATCATAATATCTGCATCGTCATCCCAAGGAATAAATCCCTGATGACGCACCGCTCCCAAAAGAGTTCCGCCGCCGAGAAAATATTTTATATTATGTTTTTTGCAAATCCTGTCAATCTCAAGCAGACAGGAAAGCAATATATTTTGAACTGTTTTAAGTCTGCCGTCGTGAGCATAAGGGAATGATAACGGATTGTCTGTATTTTGATAACTCATAACACACAGTTCTAAAGCCGTTTGCAAAGGTATGCCGGGAGCACAGCCGTAAAATTCAATTTTATTTGAATTGACAGCTGCAAAGTCAAAGTCCTCCTGACCTAATTCAGACAAATGGATTTTGCACTGACTTCCGTAAACATTATGGAGCAAAGCGGCAATTTCGCCTGTTGAAGCGGTTGCGTTTTTACTGCCTACATTATATACAGTATTTTTATCAAGGCTCGTAATTGCCATCATAACAGCCTTTAGCAAATCAGTGATATAAGTAAAAGTAAGTTTATTTTCAGTATTATACAAATTACATGGTTCACCCTTTGCGACAGCTTCAAAAATGCTGTCGAGGGGTGATTTTATCTTAGAAAAAGCACCCAAAACAATACCTGTTCTTAAAACAGTTTTTGTGAAACCAATTTGTTTTTGTCCGCTTGCACACACAGTTTCTATTGAGCGCAAAAGCTGAGTATCAAAGCTGTCGGGTGAGGCAGACTGTGAAACAGAGGTTTCCCCTTCGCTGTATACTCTGTATCTTTGAGGTTTTCCGTAAACTCTGCAATCGGACAAAAGAACAAAATGCTGTGGTTTTGACTTTTCCGCAAATTTTAAAACAGCTTTTTGAACATTCATTTCAGAGCTAAACTCCTGCACTTTACCCTCAAAGTTCTCTCCGCAGGCACCTCCGTCTATAATAAAATCAGCTTTTTCAATTTCCAAAAGTTCATTTAAAGTTACAAACTTAAAATCATTTCTTTCTAAAAGAGAAGGATGATAATTTTTAAGAGAATGAGATGTTTCGCCTGTTACAATAATTTTTGCACCTAAATTTTTGGTATCATTAAAGTATAACAGGGCATAGGCAAAGCAACGGGCAGTATCATGTCCGCAAATTAAAAAAGTTTTATTTTTTAAAGGTAAAAAATCAAACTTTTCAGGAAGAGTCGGTATAGCAGACCAATCCGCCTCAAAATTGTTTAAAATCTCCTGCATTAACATTATAATTCATCCTTATATAAATTCATTTAAGCTATTAACGGCTTTTGATAATCAAAAGCCGCCATAATCATTTATTTTGAATTTCTACTATTTTTACACTGCGTTTAATTCCCTCTGTTAAATTAACAATTGGTCTCCATCCTAACGCATTTAATCTATCGGCATTTAAAATCTCAGGTGTTGCAGACATCGGGGAGGGAACAGGCTCTTTTTCATCTTCTGCATTTGCAAATGAAAGTTTAAGATTTCTTTCAGGGAATGCCTCTGCTGCGGTTTTTGCAAAATTTCTGATTGTAACATTTGACGCAGGATTTGCAATATTATACGGAGTACAATTTTCGCCGTCAAGAAGAACTGTTAAAAGAGCAGTTACTGTATCAGTAACATAGCAAAAGCTCCTTAATGTTGCGCCGTTGCTTTTTAAAAGTATATTCTGCTGTCTGACAACATTTGCGATAAACTGAGCCCATACTCTATCGTCATCAATTCTTGCCGGTCCGTAAATATAGCAGGGACGGGCAATTTTTACATTCATATCATACTGCTTTGCAAAGCAACAGCCGATAGTTTCCGATGCTCTTTTGCCTTGTGCATAACAATTTTTATAGTTATTAAAATCAAAACAGCCTACTTCGTCCTCCGTTATTTCATTTTTCCCGCTGTAAAGAATACCGTAAACCTTAAAACTTGAAATAACAAGTGAACTTTCAGAGCCGCTTCTGCGTGCATATTCAAGAACATTATAAGTACCTGTTAAGTTTGCATCTATTGTACCAACCGGATCATTTTCAAAATAATACGCACTTGCAGGACTTGCCCCGTGAATTACAAAATCCGCCCTTTGACATTTTATATCTTCACAAACATCCTGAACGACTGCAGTAATATCTTCCCTTTCAAGAAGCTTTCCAAAACGCTTCTTTATATTTTCATGACCTAAAACAATTACCTTGATATTACTTGCGTAAACATCATTTCTTATAAGTAAAGCACAGGTAAGATAATAGCCTATAAATCCACCTGCACCTGTAATAAACACAGTTTTATTTTCGAGTTTTTTCCAATCAAGAGAATATTCGCTTATGGTTTTAATATCTTCATAAATAAACGGATTTAATAAATCCTGAACCTTACAGCCCATAATCGAATTCCTCTCTTGCAAAATTTTTAAATCGTTTATAATAATATCTTGATCTTAAAAAGGTTAAATCTTCCGGGGTCGTTACTTTAATATTTTCCCTGTCGCCGATAAATATATGTACGGTTTCTCCCAGTTCAATTAAAAGCTCACTTGAAGAAATGGGGTTATTTATACCTCTTTTTTCAGCCTCACTATGAGCCCACATAATTTTTCTCATTGTATATCCCTGAGGAGCCTGAGTTATATAAAGCTCGCCTCTGGGATAACTTTTTGAGCAGTTTTCTCCGTCTTTACTTTCAAGAACAGAGTCAATGCTGGGGGTTACAGGTACTGCGGTTTCATATTTTCTTGCTGCCGCAATACAGTTTGTAATAAGCTCATGTGAAACAAGAGGTCGGACGCCGTCACATATTAAAACAATATCATCCGGGTTTGCATTTCTTTCAACCTCAACAAGTCCGTTATGAATACTCTGATATCCTGTTTTTCCGCCCTTTACAATGGACGTTACCTTTGAAATATTGAATTTTTTAATTAACTTCCATAGAAAATCAATTTTATCTTCAAGACAGGCAACAACAATATCATCTACCTGAGTATGTTGTGCAAATTTTTCAAGAGTTCTGACAATAATAGGCTTTCCGTCAACTTCAATAAACTGCTTTGGTATATTGACAGAATTCATCCTTGCCCCTACACCGCCGGCAAAAAGCATTGCGTGTACCATATTGTCCCTCCCATTTAAATTATGTCCATTTAATTTAACTTGATTTCATCTTATTTCTTTTTCTTTTTCATAGCCTCTGCCTCTTTATCTTCGTTATAGACACTCAGAGTTTCTTCTGTCGGTCCGTCAAAAACAACCTGTCCCTTTTTAAGATAGATTGAACGCTCACAAATTTCTTTAACAGAGTCGGCAGAATGGCTTACATAAAGAACTGTTGTTCCGCTTTCGATAATTTCATTAATTTTTGCTTTACATTTACTTTTAAACGAAGCGTCTCCTACTGCCAAAGCCTCATCAACTACGAGTATCTCCGGCTCGATATTAACATTGATTGCAAAACCCAAACGCATTTTCATACCGCTTGAGTAGGTCCTTACAGGCTGGTCGATATAATCCCCAAGCTCTGCAAATTCAATAATTTTGTCTTCTATTTCCTTAATATATGAATCCTTAAGCCCTAAAATATAGCCTTTTAAATATATATTTTCTCTGCCTGTCATTTCAAGTGAGAATCCTGCCGTAAGTTCAAGAAGTGCGGCAACCTTGCCGTTTACTGTTATTGTTCCCTCATCCGGAAAGGTTACGCCTGTAATCATTTTTAAAAGGGTAGACTTACCTGCTCCGTTATCACCTACTATACCAACGGATTCTCCGGGATAAATATCTATGGAAATGCCGTTTAAAGCCTTGTTTGTTTTAGGATTTCTCGGCTTAAAAAATAATGCCTTAAAACGTTCCTGATCATTTTTATATAAAATATAAGTTTTGCTTACATCTTTAAAGGTAATAATAGGTTCTGTTTTAGTTTCTGCCATATAATTACCTCCTTATAATACATCAGGAAGTCTTTTCCTGAGTCTGTTGTAGTTAAATATTCCCAACGCAAAAACTACTATAAATTCTGCAAGGAATATTGCAAGCTCGGTTTTGTATTCAAAGAAAGGTCTGTTATACAGGAAGCAGTTTCTGTATCCGTTTACAAAGAAGTTAATGGGATTAAAAAGCATAATGAAATTAAGAGGCGGATCCATTTTATAAGTGTTGTACATAATACCTGAAAGCCAAAAAATGCCCGACATTATGGAAACTATCATATTTTCAAAGTCTTTACTGAATGCGCTCATAGGTGCTGTTGACCAGCTTAATGCAAGAAAGAAAAAAAACATAAGCGGACAATAGAGAAAAAATTGCAGATTATACCAACTCGGGCCTACTACGAATAAAATATATACATATAAAATAATTACCAAGAATAGATGAACAAACAGTCTTGACAATGATGTATAGGTCAAAATTGTAGATACAGGAAATTTAACCTTTGTAATAAACTGGCGGTTTAATCTGAGAGTTTTTGCCCCCTGAACAATCCCGTCTAAAATAAAAAACCATGGAATAAATCCTACAAACATAAAAGTAAAAAAGTCAAATGTAAGAGTATTAACACCTATATCCACTTTAATTGCTTTTAAAGTTTTAATTCCGGCAGTAAATGCAAACCAATATACAAAAATTGTAAAAGCAGGCTTAATTACAGCCCATAACGGACCGATTACCGCACCTTTATAAGTTTTAATAAGTTCATTTTTGGCAAGTAAAAAGATTTGTTTTTCAAATCCCCTATGCTCTTTTAATATAGTAAAAATATATGCCACCTTCTTGTATATTACTAATTTTTTGGTTATCAAATAACAATAACTAAAATTTGCACAATTTTCGCATAATAGCACTTATAATTTAATCATTTCTATTATATTACATTTTTTACATTTGTCAATTTAAAGATTGAATTTACATCATATACATATATAATTTTAAATTACATTAAATAAGATAAAAAGTCAGCCTATGGGATTCCAGCAGACAATGCCATATTTTAACTCTGTTTTATGATTGATTGGTATTAAGCAGTTTTCTATAAAATAAAAACAGACCCGAATCAAGTCCTGCTCTCAGCCTGTAGAAAAACTCGGTATTCAAAATGAATAAATTTTGAAAAAACAACAGAATAAAAGAATTAATGGAGGGATTTTTCTTGCATCTTCTGTCAATCTCCTTGTGTATTGATAACTTTTAAAATTCATCGCGGTAAATTTAGGCTTGACCCAATTCGTTACTGCTGCCAAGCCTCGATATGGAGTATATCGCATTACGTGTTTTTCTTTATTCGTCTTTTCTTTTTCTTTTTGAGGTGTTGTCTCGTTTCTTTTTGGGTTTTCCTCTATTTTCTTTTTTGTATTGGCATTTTCTTTGATGTGTGTTCCGTCTATGAATACAGCCTTAGGGTTAAAATACCCTGCGGTTGCTAACTCCTTAAGTATCCAGTTAAATATCTTGTCTATGGTCTATACTTGGTCTGCCGTTATTCAAGCAATAAAATAATCTACAATGTCGTAAATTTTGTTGAAATTTACGGTCCCTTTATATTTTTCTAAACAAAATGATTTTTAGGTAAGAGATTTTCCAAGCATATAAATTTTATTTGTGCCCTGTTTTGCATATTCTTTTACAGCATTATTATCACCATATATACAGAAAAAAGTCCAGTCTAATCTGGACCTTTTTAGATAAGCTGATGCTCCCTCATTAGAGGGAGCATTTAATTATTGTTGAGAAATGTTTTATGAAAATTGTAAAGTAAATTATTTAATAACCCTAACTCTTATTACCCCGTCAATTTCTTTAATAGCTGATGTTACGGAAGCATCGGCACCTGTTGTATCAATAACTGTATAAGCAATATCCTTGCGGCTTTTGCTCTCCATATTTTCAACATTTGCGTTGTTTTCAGTAACTGCACCTAAAACCTTTGTAAGAATGTTAGGAGTATTTTTATGCATTACACAGAAACGAACATCGCCTGTTCTTGCCATTGTAACCGACGGATAGTTTACCGAATTTACAATATTGCCGTTTTCAAGATAATCCTTGATTTCGTCAACAGCCATAATAGCACAGTTATCTTCACTTTCCGGAGTTGATGCGCCAAGGTGAGGCATAACCGTTACGCCTTCCTGACCTAAAATCTTATCGTCGCCGAAGTCTGTTATATATGCGGCAACCTTACCGCTCTTTAAGCCTTCAAGTACTGCGTCTTCATTAACAAGACCGTTACGAGAATAGTTGAGAATTCGTACGCCGTCTTTCATTTTTGCAAGAATTTCAGCGTTTACCATATCTTTTGTATCATCTGTAAGAGGAACGTGGATTGTTAAATAATCACATTCTGTTAAAACCTCTTCAACGCTGTTTTTCAAAACAATGTGTCTGTTAAGCTTTAACGCATTATTTACAGACATAAACGGGTCAAAGCCTATAACATTCATACCAAGCGAAATAGCCGCATTGGCAACTAAAATACCGATAGCGCCAAGACCTACAACGCCAAGGGTTTTGCCCATAATTTCAGGACCTACAAACTGACTTTTGCCTTTTTCAATCATTTTAGCGACAGCATCGCCGTTACCCTTTAATGTTTCTGCCCATTTGATACCGTCTACAACTTTTCTTGAGCTTAAAAGAAGTCCTGTAATAACAAGCTCTTTAACAGCATTTGCGTTAGCTCCGGGAGAATTGAATACTACAATTCCTTTTTTTGCACAATCGTCACAAGGAATATTGTTTGTTCCTGCACCTGCTCTTGCAATCGCAAGAAGCGACTCAGGCATTTCCATTTCGTGCATAGAAGCAGAACGAACTAAAACTGCATCAGGATTTGCAACATCATCGCCAAATGTGTAATTATCTCCTAATCGCTCTGTTCCTACAGGAGAAATTTTATTTAAAGTTAAAACATTAAACATTTAAACCAACCCTTTTTAATATTTAATATAAATTATTTATTTTCTGCTTCAAACTTCTTCATAAACTCAACGAGCTTTTCTACACCCTCATATGGCATAGCGTTGTAAATAGAAGCTCTCATACCGCCAACTGTTCTGTGGCCTTTAATATTAACAAAGCCGTTTTCAGTAGCCTCTTTAACAAATTTAGCGTCTAAATCAGCATTGCCTGTTACAAAAGGAACATTCATAAGTGAACGGTCCTCTTTAACAACAGTTCCCTTGAATAACTCTGAACTGTCGAGGAAATCATAGAGAAGTTTTGCCTTTTTCTCGTTAAGCTCTTTCATTTTATCAAGACCGCCGATTTCATTTTTAACCCATTCAATAACAAGCTTACAAATATAAATTGCATAGCAAGGCGGTGTGTTGAATAAAGAATCGTTATCAGCGTGTGTCTTATAATTAAGCATTGTAGGAGTAATATCCATAGCGTTGCCTATTAAATCTTCTCTGATAATAACAATTGTAACGCCCGAAGGTCCCATATTCTTCTGAGCGCCTGCGAATAAAAGGCCGAATTTTGTTACATCAAGAGGTTCTGAAAGAATGCATGAAGAAATATCTGCTACAAGAGGAACATCCCCTGTATCAGGAAGTTCATGAAATACTGTACCGTAAATTGTATTGTTCATACAAATGTATGCATAGTCAGCGTCATCACGGAACATTGATTTATCTGTTTTAGGAATGTATGTGAATGTTTTATCCTCTGAAGATGCAACGATTTTTACATCACCGTAACGGGCTGCCTCTTTAGCAGCCTTTTTTGCCCACTGACCTGTTACTATGTAATCTGCTTTGTTGTTTTTATTCATTAGGTTTAATGCTGTCATGGCAAACTGTGTTGAACCGCCGCCCTGGAGGAATAAAACCTTATAATTATCGGGAATACTCATAACCTCACGAAGAAGTGCCTCTGCACCCTTAATAATTGCATCATAGGTTTTGCTTCTGTGAGACATTTCCATTACTGACTGGCCACTGCCCTCATAATCAAGCATTTCTGCGGCTGCTTTTTTAAGTACGCTTTCAGGTAACATTGATGGACCTGCTGAAAAATTATAAACTCTTGACATATTTCTAAACTCTCCTATATAAAATATTTTTTGCCGTATGTTAAGATTATAACTCTAATATTTTTCAAAGTCAATAAATACATACATAATATATCTGTTTAATATCTCAAATGTAAAATACAAATTGTTTATCACTAAATAATTTTATTTTTTCTTTATAGTCGGTTTAAGAAAAAACGGAAAAATTTTATTTATAACTATTACAATAAATACTTCTATAATCAATACTAAAATATACTGTATCATAACCGTTATTGAAGTACTGACATAAACTTCTGCAAATTTATATAATAAGTCTGTAAATAATCTAACAAAAAATATTAAGCCGCTATGTGTAACAAATACTATTAAAGAATTTTTACCAAAAAAATTAATTATCTTACATTTACTAAATAAAGAATAACAAATTATAACTAAAGATATAGAACCTATAACGGATGTTAAATAAAAAAGAAAAGGATTTCCAATTGATGAATTCATAATGCTTACTCCAAAATTAAAATTACATGGAAAAATAATTCCAATTAACAGAATAATGCTTATTACCGAAATCGTATTTTTATTTTGTACAAATGTTTTGCTTTTTATTATACTATAGAAATAATATCCTAAAAAAACAAAGATTGTACCAATTGATATTCTTCCCAGCATAATAAGACTTTTTTGAATCCATATAAAACAAACAGAAGTTGTAAATATGGGGTTATCAGACACAAATATTGATACTATTGATGAAATCATTACCAAACAAAAAATAAATACAACACTAAATCTTTTTAATTTTTTCATATAAAAAATAAATAATAACTTTGAAAACAGAAGAGACGGTAAAAACCACAACGCACTAAACCCATAAAGTGTAATTGCATTAATTATATCTCCAACAATATCTTCATTTTTTCCAAATACCATAATTTTAAAAAGATAAAAAATAATATATAAAAACGAAAAAACAAAATACGGGTAAAGTAATGATTGTATATTATTTAATACAATCTGCTTACATGAGCGCTTTACCCCTCCACCTTCATTTTTATAACTTATCAGAATTCCGGTTACTACATAAAACACAGGTAGCATAAAAGTAGAAAACCATTTTGTAAACCAAAAAGTTTGATTTTCATAAACATGATAAAAAACAACAAGAAGTATTCCTATTCCTTTAACCGCATCAAGATAGTCAAGACGTTGTTTATTTGTATTAAAATTATTTAGTTCTAAAGTATTGGAGTTCATAGCTTAATCTTCCCAATTACATCAAGTATTTCTTCTTTCATTTTAATTGCCTCATTTCTTGCCGCTTCTGCATATTCTTCCTCTTTGACATCTTGTTTTTTATATGCACACATAATTCCACGGCTTGAGTTAATTACTGCACCAAGACCGTTTTTATCAAAGGCAAATTTAACGTCATCTGCGCCTCCGCCCTGTGCGCCGTATCCGGGAACAAGGAAGAAAGTTGTGCTTAATTTTTCACGAAGCTCTTTAAGTTGTTCGGGATATGTAGCACCAACAACTGCGCCGACTCCCGAATAACCGTATTTGCCGGTCAGCTCTTTTCCCCAGTTCTCGCACATTTTACCCATATGCTCATAGATTGTTTTTCCGTTTTCACTTAATGTTAAGTTTTGAAGTTCTCCTGAGCTTGGATTTGAAGTTTTTACAAGAACAAAAATTCCTTTGTCTTTGGCTTTACAAATATTAAGTAAGGGTTTAATGCCGTCACTGCCTAAATATCCGTTTACGGTTAAAGCATCTGCTCCGAAGGCTTCTATTGTTTCTCCCTCAACATTTGTTTCGCCTAAATGAGCAGCTGCATAGGCTTCCATTGTCGAACCGATATCGTTGCGCTTTCCGTCTGTTATAACAAACATATCTTTTGATTTTGCATATTTAATTGTTTCAGCCAGAACTTTAACTCCCTGCCAACCATACATTTCATAGTATGCCGCCTGTGGCTTTACGGCAGGTACAATATCATAAAGCTTATCAATCAATCCTTTGTTAAACTGCAAAAGTGCCTGTGATGCACCCTCAAGATTTTTTCCGTATTTTGAAAAACATTCTTCTTTAATATATGCAGGAACATAATCAAGTTTCGGGTCAAGGCCTGCTACGGTAGGATTTTGTTTTTCTGCAATTTTTTCAATAAGTCTGTCAAGCGACATCTTAATTCTCCTTTACTGATTTGTCTTTAGGCTCCCCTTTTAGGGGAGCTGTCAGCTTTAGCTGACTGAGGGGTATTTCTCAAACATTTTTTTACATATTCATCTATATATGTACATACACCATAGAAATTTTTATTTATATCATGATTGCTAAATCTTAATACTTTAATACCTAATTTTGATAAAAAATCTGTTCTTGCCCTATCATGTTTTAACCCGTTTTCTTCATAATGCTGTGAACCGTCTAATTCTATTGCCAACTTGATTTTATGACTATAAAAATCAACAATATATGCTCCTATTATTTCTTGTCTGCGAAATTTAACAGGATAGTTTCTTAAAAAATCATACCATAAATGTCTTTCTTGCGGTGTCATTGATTTTCTTAATTTTCTCGCATTTTGCAGCATATTTTTATTTCTTGGAATTTTCATAATTTATTTATACCTAAAGCTGATAACCTTTACCCCTCCGTCACGGTTACACCGTGACACCTCCCCTAAAGGGGAGGCTTTTTTGGCAATTTCAATATTATACAAATCCCAGTTTTTCAGCCTGCTTTATAAGTTTTGGCTGAATCAGCGGATAAGTCCAGTTATCAAGAAATTTATGCGTAATAATTATTTTTTCAATTTCGCTGTGTATTTTCTTTTTAAAAATTTTTATATAAACAAAATAAATAATATCGAAAGTTTTTTCATCAACCGCCTTCTTACTTCAAGCGTTTTAAATCATTTTTATTTCTGTTTAAAATCAGCTATTGATTATATCATAAAGCTCGTTTGCAAATTTTGAGTAATCTTTTCTGTTTTCTTTTATATAAGAAATTGCCGGGCGTGGATGAGTATTATATTGACCCGTAAGCATATAAGGAATATCATATCCCCATTTTACTCCGTCGGCTTTTAGCTTTTGGGTATGCTCCTCAATAACCTTAAGAATAGGATTAACTTTATATTTAGGATTTTTAAGAAAACCCAGCAAAAGCTCAAGAGCACAGTTTCCTGCACCTCTGCCCATTCCGTCAACAGTTGCGTCAAGGTAGCTTACGCCCTGCGTCATAGCTTCAATAGTATTTGCAAAAGCAAGCTGTTGGTTATTATGAGCGTGAATACCGACGCTCTTATTGTATTTATCAGCAATCTCACAGTAAAGTTCTGCAAGTCTGCGTGACTGCTCAGGGTATAAAGCACCGTAACTGTCAACAATATAAAAAGCATTTACGGGGCTTTCTCCCAGAATTTGAAGAGCCTTTACTATATCCTCTGTGTTAGCTTTTGAAACAGCCATAATATTGATAGTTGTTTCATAACCTTTTTTTGCGCAGTCTTCTATCATTTCAACTGCGGCAGGAATTGTATTAATATATGTAGCAATTCTTACTAAATCAATTGGACTTTCCTTTTTGGGAATAATATCCTTTTCAAAATCTGTTCTTCCTACATCAGCCATTACCGCAATTTTAAGTTTTGTTTTGTTATCGCCAATTATTTTTCTGATATCGTCATCGTTGCAAAACTTCCACTTTCCGAAGTCTTTTTCATCAAAAATTTCTTTTGAAGCCTTATAACCGAACTCCATATAGTCAACTCCGGCCTTTACATTTGCATGATATAAATCCTTGACGAATTTATCGTCAAATCTGAAATCATTGCAAAGTCCTCCGTCACGAATTGTAGCGTCTACAACTCTGATGTCCTTTCTTACTGAAAGTAAATCTCCTTTTTGTGCCATATTGTTATCCTCCGTTAATTAATTTTTATAAACTATTTCCCCGTCTTTTATTGTATATTTAACCTTGCCTTGTAAGGTCATATTTTTAAATGGTGTGTTTTTGCTTTTGCCATGCAGTTTATCAACATCAACATTCCATTTTTCATTTATATCAAAAATCACAATATCTGCCGGTGCGCCTGTTTTAAGAGTGCCTGCGCAAATTTTTAATATTTTTGCAGGGTTTGTACTCATTTTTTCAATTAATTGATTTATGCTTAATTTATTTGTAGCAACCAAGTTTGTAATTCCTGCTGAAAGGGATGTTTCCATTCCGATTGAACCGTTTGGCGCAGATACAAAATCTGCTTTTTCATCAGACGTATGGGGCGCATGGTCAGTAGCGATTGCATCAAGAGTTCCGTCCTGCAAACCTTCAATTATAGCCTGCCTATCCGCTTCCGTTCTTAAAGGCGGATTCATTCTGAAATCTGCATCTTTTTTTAGAAGCTCCTGCTCCGTAAAAGTAAAATAATGAGGAGCAGTTTCGGCTGTAACCTTTACTCCCCGCCTTTTTGCATCTCTAATGAATGCAACAGATGTTTTTGTGCTGACGTGGCATATGTGAATGTGAACATTATCTGCCGCTGCAAGTGCAATTTCTCTGGCTGTTCCGCAATCCTCTGCCGCTGCGGGAATCCCAGCAATATTAAGCTGTTTTGAAACTTCCCCTTCATTGATTTTGCCTTTGCCTGCTAAAAACAAGTCCTCACAATGAGCAACAACCGTCAATTTGTTTTCATCCGCAAATTTCATTGCATCTCTGAGCATTGCGGTGTTTTCTACAGGTCTGCCGTCATCAGAAAATGCGATTGCACCTGCATATTTTAAAGCTTTAAGATTGCTTGGCTCTTTGCTTTTAAGCCCTTTTGTTATGCTTGCCGCAACATATACCTTGCTGTTTGCGATTTTTGCTTTATCCAAAATATAATTTACGATTTCTTCATTATCATTTGTGGGAACAGTATTCGGCATTGCAAGCAAGGACGTAACTCCTCCTGCCGCCGCCGCATTACAGCCTGTTATAATATCTTCCTTTTGAGTTTGACCCGGATCACGCAGATGAACATGCATATCTACAAGTCCCGGAGCAGAAATAAGCCCTTCTGCGTTAATAATATTTTCACATTCGGGCACTTCTCCCCCGATTTGCATAACAATACCGTCTTTAATATAGATATCTGCCTGAAAATCCATATTTTGTGAAGGGTCAATTACTCTTGAACCTTTTATTATTAAATCTTTCATAGGTTTTCCCCAATTTAATTGTTTTTATTATCTTTGATGACTTTTTCCTGAATACTCGTTTCTGCTGTGAACCTTAACAAGACCGTTAGCGTCCTTTGATACGTTTCGCTGTTTTCTTAGTAAATTCTCTTCTCTTCTGCGCTTAGCTTCTTCCTGCTGACGGCGTCTGAGCATTTCAGCTTTTCTCTGTCTGTACCTTTTAATATTTCTTTTAATCAATCTGAAAAGATTTGTACAGAAATATCCTAAGTGAATTAAGAAAGTTTTTACTCCGTTTAAGAAAATTAAAATCCCGTTAAGAATTACTGCCCCTGCTGTTTTTGCCTTTTTTCTGACAGTTTCCTTGTCTATCCTGTTAATACGGGAATTTACATAATTTTTTTCATAATTATCTTCATCATCAACAGTTTTTCTTGAATATATATCATTATCCAATGTTTCGTCAAAATAGTCTTCACTTTGGTCAAAGCTTTTTTCACTGCCGATTATAGGATTATCCTCCATATATTCAATGTCTTGTTCATCTTCATCATATTCTTTATATTCCTGCACAATTTCGTCTTCGGAAAAATCATACTCGTTTTGATAAGTTTCTTTTGTAATTTCATCGGAAGAATTATTTAAATCGGATTGCTGAACTTCCGTTTTTATTTTTTCTGATGTGTTTTCTTCTGTCATGTTTGTTTTTGTTTCATTTTCCGGAGTAATAATTTTTAAAACAGTTTTGTCTTCTGCGTTAAATGTAATTGTGTTATTCTTTTTTTCCGACTTCTCATTTTCAGAAACAACATTTTTTCTGTTTATTTCTTCAAAATCCTTTGAGCTTCTAAACTGTGTAATAACATCTTCGACAGTTTCTCCACTTTCAGAGACCGGAGTATCCGATATCTGTGCGGTTTTTAGTACATCATTTGTATGATTTTTTTTCAAAACAACAGGCTTTGATGAATATTCTTTGGCAAGTTCCATTAAAACTTGTTGATTTTTAATTTTTTTATCCTTTCTCTTTATGTCCTTGCGACGTTTCTTTACCTTATTATTTATTAATAATAAAACAAAAAGCACAATAATGAAAACTGCCATTATTGCAACTATCCACAATGTAGGATTATTAATTAAATTTTGCGGTTCAAACATTCCGTGGCCGTCAAACTCTACACTTTGAAGAATGCTGTCAATAGACTGATAATCTTCGTTTGTAAGTTCACTGCCCTTTTCAGGCTGTAAGGTTAAGGTTATATTGTTACCGTCAATGATCGTGTTACATTGGGTTGCATTAACAGTTTGTCCGTCTGACTGTGCGTTAAACTGTAACTTCATAAACATATAATCGTTATATTTTTGAACAGTACAGCTTGTATATTCCTTTTCCGCTAAGAAAGAGTTCTCAACATCAATCAGCTGTTCATCGCTTAAATCACTGTAATTACCTACACTTTTGCTGTTTTTATCAGATATCATTGTTACAGTAAAAATTTTTGAATTGTCTTCGTACATGCCCTGTAAATAAATATTGTTGCTCTTAAAACTGTTCATAGTTGTAGTGTAGTCCAAACCGAAAAGAGAAAAAAATCTGTCTGTCTCAGGACTTTCTCTTGTAATGGCAGACATATTATCGGGTAAATCCACACTCATTTTGAGTTCTTTTATGTAATAATGATTTTCAGCAGAAAATACCGAAAAGCAAGAAACTGACAAAAGTATTAGAACTGCAAAAATTGCAAAAAAACCACGATAACCTTTCCTCATCATAATCATCCTTTTAATTTTCTTTATTAAAAAATACTCATACATTGTCATTATACAAAAAAGTCCAATAAAAAACAAGTATAAAAAATAATCTATCTGCATTGTTTGTGTAGGATTACAATTGATGTGTTACAGTAAGGAAAAAAGAGTAGCGAATAGCAAACCTCTGTGTTACAGTTAA
>CANPWP010000013.1 GCA_947584595.1 uncultured Clostridia bacterium
TTGGTCAAGCGGTTAAGACTCCGGCCTCTCACGCCGGCAACGCGGGTTCGATTCCCGCACGAGTCACCAGAAGTTTTTCAAAAGAAGAACCTAAAGAAAAGGTAATTAAGTTATAGGGAAAAATGAATCGAACCCGAGAGGGTCTTAGAGTAAAGAAAATGTTTCGGTGAAACATTTTTAGCTAAGAGCGGCGAGCACGGTACCGAAAATTCGGTGTGCGAGCCATCAAATGCGAAGCATTTGGTCGATTCCCGCACGAGTCACCAGAAGTTTTCATAAAAGGGATTCATTGTGCATAAAATTGTAGAAGAAGAAAATAATAGTTGGTGTTGATGACGCTGAGGGTCCACCTGTTCCCATACCGAACACAGAAGTTAAGCTCAGTAGTGCCGAAGATAGTTGGCTGGCGACGGCCTGTGAAAATAGGAAGATGCCAACACAATGCGATACACCCAATAGGGTGTTTTGCGATATATTCCTCCATAGCTCAGTCGGTAGAGCGAGTGTACACAAATATACCCGACACTATTGCTTAGTTTGAGGAACAACTAAATATGTTGTTTAAATCCGCTACCGGGGATTTAAGCAACGAAAAAGATTGCTTTTTGCGCAGTCTTAACAAAAATCTTTGGCAAAAGTCAAAGAAAATTGTATATTCCTCCATAGCTCAGTCGGTAGAGCGCATGACTGTTAATCATGATGTCACTGGTTCGAGCCCAGTTGGGGGAGCCACGAAGGCTGTAGAATTTATTTTCTACAGCCTTTTTTAATGCCTATAAAAATAGAGTCTGCATATTTTAATGAAAGAAAATATATCTTCCTATCAGCTAAAAAATTTATATAAATTGGTTTATTGAAGGTGATATAATGAAAGGAATTATACTCGCCGGAGGTTCCGGCACAAGACTATATCCATTAACAAAGGTAACATCAAAGCAACTTTTGCCCATATATGATAAGCCTATGATATATTATCCAATGTCAGTTTTGATGAATGCAGGAATTCGTGATATTTTAATTATCTCTACTCCTCAGGATACACCACGATTTAGAACACTCCTCGGTGACGGTAAACAATTCGGAGTTGCTCTTTCGTATGCAGTACAGCCATCCCCCGACGGACTCGCTCAGGCTTTCATAATTGGTGCAGATTTTATAAAAAATGATTCCGTTGCAATGATTCTCGGTGACAATATATTTGCCGGACAAGGATTAAAGGAGCGTTTGCTGAAAGCTGTTGATAATGCTGAAAGCGGTAAGGTTGCTACAATTTTCGGTTACTATGTCGATGACCCCGAGCGCTTTGGAATAGTAGAATTTGACAAAGATGGCAGAGCGATATCAATTGAGGAGAAGCCTAAAAATCCCAAAAGTAATTATTGCGTAACAGGACTTTATTTTTACGATAACAATGTTGTAGAATATGCAAAGAACTTAAAACCGTCTGAGAGAGGCGAACTTGAGATAACTGATTTAAACCGAATATATCTCAATAATAATGCTATGAATGTGGAATTACTCGGTCAGGGATTTACATGGCTTGATACGGGTACACATGAAAGTCTTGCCGAGGCAACGGAATTTGTAAAAACAGTAGAACAACATCAACATAGAAAAATAGCTTGTATCGAAGAAATTGCTTTTTTAAACGGTTGGATAACAAGAGAGGATGTCTATATAATTTATGAAGGGTTGAAAAAGAATCAGTACGGGAAATATCTTAAAGATGTACTTGACGGAAAATACCTGGATGGTCTGCGTTGAAATATTAAATGTAAGAAATACATAAGGAGAGATGATGTATATGACAATAATTGTGACAGGAGGAGCAGGATTTATAGGCTCTAACTTTGTTTTTTATATGTTAAAAAAATACTCGAATTATCGTATAGTTTGCATGGATAAACTGACGTACGCCGGTAATTTATCTACACTTGAATCAATAATGGATAACAAAAATTTCAGATTTGTAAAAGCAGACATATGTGACAGAAGTGCCGTATATAAGCTTTTTGAAGAGGAAAAGCCTGATATTGTAGTCAACTTTGCAGCGGAATCTCACGTTGACCGCTCTATTGATAATCCCCAAATATTTTTGCAAACAAACATTATAGGCACTGCAACCTTAATGGATGCGTGCAGAAAACATGGAATAAAGCGCTATCATCAGGTTTCCACTGACGAAGTTTACGGCGATCTTCCTCTCGAGAGACCAGACTTGTTTTTTACGGAGAAAACACCTTTGCACACAAGCAGTCCATATAGCAGTTCAAAGGCAGGTGCAGATTTGCTTGTGCTCTCATATTACAGAACCTACGGTTTGCCAGTTACCGTTTCAAGGTGCAGTAACAACTATGGACCATACCATTTTCCTGAAAAGCTGATACCACTGACAATCGTAAACGCACTCAACGATAAACCTCTGCCTGTTTACGGAAAGGGACTTAATGTGAGGGATTGGCTTTATGTTGAGGATCACTGCAAGGCAATAGATTTGATAATTCATAAGGGCAAGGTCGGAGAAATTTACAATATCGGCGGTCACAACGAGATGAGAAATATTGATATTGTTAAAATTATTTGCAAGGAGCTGAATAAGCCTGAAAGTCTCATAACATATGTGACAGATAGAAAGGGTCACGATATGCGTTATGCAATAGATCCTACAAAAATTCATTCAGAGCTAGGCTGGTTTCCTGAAACAAAGTTTGAGCAGGGAATAAAAAAGACGATCAAGTGGTATCTCGATAATCATCAGTGGTGGGAAAACATTATAAGCGGAGAGTACAAAAGTTATTACGAAAAAAAGTTTAATATCAAATGATCTGTTAGTTTTAAATTGAGGATAAAATATGAAAATTTTTGTAACAGGAGTCTCAGGACAGCTTGGGTATGATGTAATAAATGAATTGAATAAACGGGGTCATCAGGCAATAGGCAGCGACATTCACCCTGCTTTCAATTATGTGTACAGAAATTCCGAAGTCTCGAAAAATACTTATGTTCAGCTCGACATTACCGATAAAGAGGCTGTTAAAAAGGTTATTGCAAAAATCAAACCCGACGCTGTTGTACACTGCGCCGCATGGACAGCAGTTGATCTTGCAGAGGACAAAGATAAAAGAGATACGGTTTTCGGAATAAATGCTGATGGAACTAAATATATTTCGCAAGCCTGCAAAAATAACAATTGCAAGATGATTTATATAAGTACTGATTATGTGTTTGACGGGCACGGAAACAAGCCATGGCAGCCTGACTGTAAGGACTATAACCCTCTCAATATATACGGAAAATCAAAGCTCAAAGGAGAACTTGCCGTCAGTAATATTTTGGATAAATACTTTATCGTAAGAATTGCGTGGGTATTTGGAGTAAACGGAAAAAATTTCGTCAAAACTATGCTGGATATCGGCAAGAAGTACAACAGTGTAAAAGTAGTTAATGATCAAATCGGTACGCCAACATATACTTTTGATTTGGCACGTTTGCTTGTCGATATGCTTGAAAGTGACAAATACGGATATTATCATGTGACAAATGAGGGTGAATATATTTCCTGGTATGACTTTACCTGTGAAATACTTAAGCAGGCAGGTATAAAAACAGAAGTTATTCCCGTGACGACAGAGGAATATGGCAATTCAAAGGCAGCTCGTCCGTTTAACAGCAGGCTTGATAAAAGCAAATTGATAGAAAATGGCTTTACACCCCTGCCAATATGGCAGGATGCGTTAAAGAGATATTTAAGAGAAATTGGCTATTGAGTTCTAATAAGGGGATGTATATATGGGACAAATTAAAGTGAAAAAAGCACCAATTGATGGGCTTTATGTTATAGAACCGACTGTTCATGGCGACAGTCGCGGATATTTTATGGAGACTTACAATCAGAACGATATGAGGGACTCAGGACTTGATATGGTGTTCGTTCAGGATAATCAGAGTATGTCTGAAAAAGGCGTGCTTAGAGGGCTGCATTTTCAAAAGCAGTATCCGCAGGGAAAGCTTGTGCGTGTGATAAAGGGCAGAGTTTTTGATGTAGCTGTTGATTTACGTATAGAAAGCAAAACCTATGGCAAATGGTATGGGGTAGAACTTAGCAAGGAAAACAAAAAGCAATTTTATATTTCTGAAGGCTTTGCACACGGTTTTCTTGTTTTGTCTGATACCGCCGAATTTTGCTATAAGGTTACTGATTTTTACCATCCGAACGATGAGGGCGGACTTGCGTGGAATGATCCATTAATTGGTATAGAATGGCCTGAACTTTGCGGTGTTTATAACGGTTCAGCCTCAGCTGCTGGTTATACGCTTTCTGACGGTACACCGCTTAATTTAAGCGATAAAGATCAGAAATGGTTGGGGATAAGAGATACTTTTAGATTTTAGATTATTTTATCGCTTTTACTTACTTTTTTAGTATTGATATAGAGCGTATGTTTCAGAATATTATAATGTTAAAAACTTAATATTAAGGCTCTATGTCAATAGTTGGGGTAAACCCGAAAAAAGAGAATTAGATATAAACAAGCGATAGTAAATCAAGCTGTCGCTTGTTTTTGTATTTGCGTATCTTTTAGGAAGTATATCTAAAACAACTTTGTTAACAGGGTCTGTGAGAATGCATTGGTATTTTTTCCATTTGTATTTCCTTTAAATTCATCAATAGAAAGAGCCACAGGGAGTTCTTTTAGAGAATAGGAAACTAAATCGAATATTCTGATAACAGTGCTGACGGAGAGGTTAACCTCTCTGGCAAGGCTTGAAAAAGATACTTCATTTCTTAATTTGTCAATGATATACGAGCAAAGTCTGTTAGTCATACGATAATATCTTGGAAGGAAGGAGTTCTTCTCAAAGAAGCGTTTGCCGCAAGAACAACTATATAGTCTTTTTTTGAGATGAATATAAAAGAATTTGCCGAAAGCAGGAATATCTTCTATAACTTGTTCACGGTAATCATGAACTTTATCAGTCAGTTCACCACAGCAAGGACATTTATGAGGTTTCCGTTTTAAATGACAGAAAAGATGAATAGAA
Source organism: uncultured Clostridia bacterium (assembly GCA_947584595.1). GTDB lineage: Bacteria > Bacillota > Clostridia > Oscillospirales > Acutalibacteraceae > Ruminococcoides. The sequence goes on from CANPWP010000013.1 coordinate 5,044, forward strand.
TTATCAAATTCCTCAATTTTTTCTATCTCAATGTCTTGCAATACTATGAGTTTTTCGGTAAAATGTTTGTAGAGCATATTTTTAAACCTCCGTTTCTGGTTTATTGTCAATTCCAGTTTAACGGATTTGTTTAAAATATGCTCTACTTTTTTTGCTTTCTTATTATTTTTATTTTTGTAGGCTCTATTTGTTACTCCAACATTTATTATAGAGCCAATATTAAATACAAACAACAAAGTCTGTGAGTTTCAAGCGGTTCTCACTGTAGGGTTTACAATGATCTGTGACAAGAAGTAAAATAAGAATAGCAAATAGAGGGTAACTGTGTTAAGGTTAAGTTGCCAATAAAAACCGAAAGGCAGATGTACCTCTATTCGCTATGAATAAGATAACACAAACAGCCCGATATAGGCATGTCCTAATTTTGTATGCGAGGAAACACGGTGTAACAAAAGCAGCAATACGTTACCGTACGAAACGTCATTATATCTACCGTTGGATAAAGCGGTACGACGGAGCACTGCAATCTTTGGAGGACCGTTCGCACCGGCCCCACAGCCACCCGAATCAGCGCCGGTCCGATGAGATCAAGCTCATCGACGACATGCGCCGCCGGAATCCAAATGCAGGGCTTGTTGTGTTCTGGGTTAAGTTAAAGCAGCGGGGTTACAGCAGAACCGTCTCTGGTCTGTACAAGTTTTTAAGGGAAAGAGGGCAGATGGCGGTAAAATTACCTAGCCCCAAATATGTTCCAAAACCGTATCATCAGGCAGATTATCCAGGGCAAAAGGTTCAGATTGACGTTAAATACGTCCCTATTTCCTGTCTGGTCGGCGCCGCTGCCGAGGAAGCCAAGGAAAATGGCGGTTATTATTACACCAATATACCTTCATTGACGAATACAGCCGGTTCCGTTATCTGGAAGCATTCAAGGAACATAATTCTTTTTCTTCATCAGAGTTCATCAAACACTGTGTCAATCGATTCCCGTATGCTATAGAGTGTGTACAGACAGACAACGGCGGCGAATTTACCAACAGACTTAATGCCCAATGCTCCGATAAGAAAACTCTCTTTAAACTTACCTTACAAAACCTCGGTATTATGCATAAACTCATTAAACCTTATACGCCCAGACATAACGGCAAGGTTGAGAGAAGTCACAGAAAGGATAATGAATATTTTTATGCTACGCACAAGTTCTATTCCTTTGAAGATTTCAAAACGCAGTTAGCTGTTCACAACAGAGAATATAATAAATTCCCTATGCATCCTTTAAATTGGAAATCTCCTGCTGATTATATTAACGCCTTTCTTTCTACCGGTGAAGTTTTCTAATTTTGTAACTCATTATTGACAAACCTACATAATAAAACTCCAATTAAAAAGCAGCCAGTGGTTAGCCCTATTCGAGCAGACAGCACCATATATAAACACTCTTTTGTGCCCGACTGTTTCCGAGCAGTTTCCTATAAAGTTAAAAAGCAAATGCCCTGACAGATTACTATGTCGGGGCATTCGCACATTAATTATTCATATAAAATGTTAATTATTAAAAGTAAAAACAATTATTTATTCAGCGGGCGTATATACATCCCATGTACCGGAGATAGAAGTACCGGTAGTTGAACTTGGAACAAAAAGATTTTTGCCTGCTTGGGTTGCAAGATTCTTTGTTTGGTACTGATTTGACCATGAATTTTTGTTTACAAAGATTAATCCCTCTTGACCATCAACAGGTAAAGAATATTCGTATGTATATGCCCAGATATTCCTTTCTTCATCTACCTTTTCCATCTTTACAAATTCATTATTAAGGCCGAAAGCAAAACCGTAGAGATATACTGAACTCCATTTAGTCTTACTATTATCAAAGTAGATAGTTCTCTTAAGTTCGCTTGGATCTGGCTCGGGATCTTCATCTCCGGGGGCCCTTACTATAATTTTAATAACAACATAGCCTGATTTTTTATCAAAGTTATAATTGTTAAAGTCAATTCCAAGTTTTACAGTTGAGTTTGCTGATGATACTGTAAATTTAATATTGTTGCCGCTATTAAATTGTCCCTTAATATAATTATTTTTATTGGTATAAGCTGTTGTCTGCGGTGAACCCCAGTTATAAGTATATGAGCCGTTGCAAGCTATTTTAAATTCTTTAGTGCCTGCAGAAACACCTGTGTATGTGATTTCGTATACTCCGTCACCGTCGTCATCTTTCATTATGTTTTTGGTCGAATTTACAGACCAGCTTTCACCATTTAACCATTTGCCTGAGCCGCCGCCTACTGCAACAACTTTTGTAAGCTTAAAGCTTGATGCATACTGGGCATCAACAGCAATTTCGCCTGATGTTGAGTTAAAGTAAATTTTCACATATCCTGAAGCAGAGGTATTAAATGATACATTTTGAGAATCATTAATGCCTCCTGCACCCCATTCGTGATCCTTTGAATTATCAGTATTAAATTGACCGTCTGTTATTTTTAATGCATATGAGCCAAGGGGAATATTTGAATATTCTTTAATGTAATCATATGTTTTTGTTTTATATGTATATTCGCCCTTTGTCATTAAATTTGCCTCTGCGTCAGCGTCCCATTCAGCTCCTGTGAGTTTCATATCTCCTGCCACATAGTATTTTTTCTCTGGTACAGGTGGATCTGTTTCCTCTGATGTAGGCTGAGTTTCCTCTGATGTAGGCTGAGTTTCCTCTGATGTAGGCTGAGTTTCCTCTGATGTAGGTTCTGTTTGCTGTGATGTTGGCTGAGTTTCCTCTGATGTAGGTTCTGTTTGCTGTGATGTTGGCTGAGTTGCCTCTGATGTAGGCTGAGTTTCCTCTGATGTAGGTTCTGTTTGCTGTGATGTAGGCTGAGTTGCCTCTGATGTAGGCTCTGTTTCCTGTGATGTAGGCTGAGTTTCCTGTGATGTAGGCTGAGTTGCCTCTGATGTAGGCTCTGTATCTGCGTCGTTAGGTCCCTTTACAAGGATTGTAATTGGAACTTCGCCCTCTTTTGTGCTGAAGTTAAAGCCGGAAAGATCAATTCTGAGTGTTACTTTTGAAGCATCTTCCGCTACATCAAAATTGATGTTGCTCGGATTATCTCCGCCTTCTCCTATAAATTTAATTTCTTTTCCTGTATACGTTTCACCTGAAGGAGCACCCCACTGAACTGACCAGCTGCCATTACATGCAAATTTAACTTGATAAATATCTGCATATACATTTTCATATGAAATTTCATATACTCCCGGCTGACCTTCTACTTCAGTCATTCTGTTTGACGGATCGTCAACAACCCAGTTTGCACCGTTCAAGAATGAATCTGAGCCTCCGCCTACTGCAGTAATATACTCAAATTCGAAATTAGTTAAGTTTTCAGCACTTACTGCAATTTCTTTTGTTTGTGAATTAAAATAAATTGTTACAGGGCAAGCTGCACTAAGGGTAAAGTTATAGTTTGATTCACCGTTACCCCAAGATTCTGCAAGCGGATCAACAGGATTTCCCTTATCGTCTGTATCCCAAGAACGTCCGTTTGTAATCTTGAAGTTATAGCTGCCGGCCTCAAGATTTGCAATTTCATATGAATAATCATAAGAATTGCCGTCATATTCATATTCACCTTTAATCATTAAAGGTCCGCCTACAGGATCCCATGTAGGCTCAACAAGGTCACCTGCTACATGATAAGCTATATCATCAACAGGATTCTGCGGTAAAAGGTTAGCAATATAAAGCTGGATATATGTAACATCTAATACATTTATATATCCATCCTGACTATAATCGGCTACGCTCAAGTCTATATCGCTATCACCTTTAAATTTAGCAAGATACAACTGTAATAGTGTTGCATCTTTAACAGTTACTTCCCGGTCACTGTCTACATCACCAAGAAGCGCATTGTCGCCTGTTTCCGCAAATGCTGAAATACAGCACATACCTAAAACGAGAACAAGCGAAAGAATAATGCTTATAATTTTTTTTGACATTTTGCCTTTCCCTCCTTAAAAATTTTTCCGACATTAACTGATAAATTTCGACATTATCGGTTACTTTAATTATATTATATTGAGTATAATAAGTCAAATATAAATTTTATTTTTGTGTAAAATATACATTTTTTATTGCTTCATTGTAACAACTTAACTATTGTTTTATTTTGTTTCACATTTTTTCTATGTATATTATTTTCTTAATTACTATTTATTACAAACGATTAAAAAGGAATGTCTCAAAACAAATTGAAGTTTGAGACATTCCTTATCACTTAGTATGATTAAAATTTGATATATGGAAATAAATGTTTCCTGCAATATTTGAAAAGTGTTTTCTATTTAAAAAATCAAAACTGCCTCACAAAAAATGAGACAGTTTTTATTATATCACTTTATAAAATTAAGCTTAATAATTTAGTATTATAGCAGGTTTGCAATACGGAGCTGGATATATGTTACATCTTTAACATTAATATAACCGTCGTTGTCCATATCACATACAGATAAGTCGATTTCTGTTTCATCTAACAGATCAGCCAGATAAAGCTGAATGTATGTTGCATCTTTTATATTTAATTCGCCGTCACTATCCGCATCACCGGATATCTTCTGTGACGGTTTTATATAAACAGAACTGAACATATAAATCAGGTTCTGCCTTGCATAGCCGTTCTCCGATGCAAAAGGAAGATACCAATCTGTTCTGTACTGCCATACATCTGGAGTAATATCTGTTCCCGGAATCGTTATTTTCTCGGAAAAATCAACCTCATACGGATAATAAGCATACCAAAGACCGATTCCGTTATCTTTCAGTTCAGATAAATTCATATTTGAAAAAACTGTTTTGTCGGCATAAACCATAGTATTATACCCGTTTTCTTTCATAATACTGGCAAATTCAAGAGCAATTTCGTTATTCTGCTCAGGAGTATTTGTTTCAAAATGGCTGTCGTTCATATTATAGGCAACAGGCAGTGCCATATATTTTGTATATTCGGGAATGTATTCATTAAGCTCTTTCAATAAGTATTCGGCTTCAAGCTTTGCGGTTTCTTTATCAACGGCATAAGAAATGAAGTTTATTCCAAATGAAATGCCGTTGTTAACTGCTCCCTCTACATTTTTCACAAAATCCTCGTCATTTTGCGTTGGGTAATCCTCCCAGCCCCAGCCTGCACGAATTATGGCAAAGTCTATACCCTGCTTTTTAAGAGATTGCCAATCAATCGGCTCTTTCTCGCCGCTTGTGTAGTCACCGCTGCGGGATGATACATCAATTCCCGAATAATATCCGCAGGAAACACTGCAAATATCAAAATTTCCTGTTTGGGTTTCTGCTTTTATCTGAGCTTCTCCCATGGATACGCCTGTAACTACACCGTTTTGGTCAACAGATGCAACCTTTGGATTTGATGAAGTCCACTTAATCTGAGGAGCTCCCGAAATATTGCTGTTCTCTATATTTGTATTTACCTGTATTTTTTCACCTATCTGAACCGATTTAAATCTTGTATCAACGGATATGTCAATATTATCGGTAAAATTATCAAATGCCCATTCATACAGATTTTTTGAGTCAATCATTGCATTGTTTACTGTATCCATTTCAGCGTGCAAAGCAATACACATATATCTGCTGACGCCTTTTTGAGCGGTTGATACAATACATTTCCCCGCTTCATCAGTTGAGCCTGTTTTGATTCCTTTAGCATACTGATAATAATACTGTCCGCCGTTTACTCTATCTATAAGATAGTTTGTTGTAAAAAGAGGAACCGTATCTCCTTTCAAGGTATAAGAAGTTGTATTAACTACTTCTTCAAAATAAGGCATAGTAAGAGCATATTTTGCTATTTTGTAAAGATCATTGGCAGTTGTATAGTGATCACTTCCTGCAAGACCGTATGAATTTACAAAATTGGTATTTTTACATCCAAGCTCTTTTGCCTTTTCATTCATCATTTCACTGAATTTATCTGTACTGCCACCTGCAAAATCAGCCAAAACCAAAGCGGCGTCACTTCCTGAAGGTATCATCATTGCATTAAGCAGTTCAAATACGGAAAACGTTTCACCGATATGATTTTCAAGTCCTGCAACGGAACTGCCTGTTCCCTCTAATTCCTTAAGTACATCACCCTTTATTTCAACCATTGTATTTTCAAGGTCCTTTACTTGTTCGGCAACAATTATATAGGTCATGATCTTTGTTACAGACGCAGGCGCTCTTACAACATCTGCATTTTTCTCAAAAACGACCTCATCTGTATTTAAATCGACTAAAAGCAAAGTGTCTGTTTTTGTTTCAAAATCAGGTGAAATACTTTCTGCCGATACATTAAAGAGAGTAATACCGGACAGCAACATTGTAATTGCTAAAAACAGTGCTGTTGCCTTTTTATAAACTTTTTGCATTAAAAATCACATCCTCTATTATCACTATAACAGAAGTTTTTTTCACTTGCAATATAATTTACGATTTAGTTAATATTTACCGTCAAAGGCTGTGATAAAAAATTTAATTATGAACCTGCACTTTCGTAGGCTTTAATGCCTCTGTTCCAAATTAAAACTGAAATTACAAGCAAAACTAAAGAAATTACAACCGTTAAACCTATATTAAACAGCGGATTTTCTCCCGTTAAAATATAATTTGCAGGATAAAACGCAGTAAATGCAAATGGTATTATATATGTAATTACCGCTTTTACAAAGTTGTTGTAAATTGTAACAGGGTACTTTGCAAAATCATTTACCATATAAAACATATATGTAATATTTCCACTTCGTTTTGTCCAGAACGCTATTGCTGCGGTCGCAATTTTAATTGCCGTATAGATAAGTGTTGCAAAAGGAATTACAAGCAAAATAAGAATTATTTTAACAACACTCCACTCAATTGCAAGGGTTGGAAGCGTTACGCAAATTAAAGCAATTCCCATTATAAGCTCACCTAAAGCGTCTATCTGCAATTTCTCTACCATAACGTGAAACAGCGGATTTATAGGTCGAGTAAGATATTTATCAAAATCGCCTTTTCTTACGGTAAAATGACCTATTGACCATAGATTATCAAACAAAAGGTGGTCAAGCCCCTTTGGAATAAGTGAAAACCCGTAAATAAATATAACCTGCTCCAATGTCCAGCCTACAAGGCTTGGAATCTGGCTGAATATTATCCATAAAAACAACAGGTTAAAAAACTGACCTAACAAAAAGCCGATTATACCTACAATAAAGTCACCCTTGTATTCCATCATTCTCTTAATTTCCTGAGAAACAAATATGCGGTGCATTCTTAACATTCTTTTTATATTCTTCATAACTTAACCTCCCTGAACACAAAGGTGTTTTGTTGCGACTCTCCACAATAGCTTTGACAGTCCCCAGAATACAAGCACCCAGAAAAGCTGTAATCCCATATAGAACAACAATTCCGTTCCGCTGTACATTCCCATATAAATCATAACAGGAGTATAGTTTAAAGACGCAAAGGGTAAAAACAAAAACAGCTTTTCAAGAAAATCAGGCAAAAATGTAAAGGGGATCATTGTACCCGACAAAAAACCGACTATACAGTTTTTCATCATATTTGCTCCCCATAAGTATTTAATGACAAATGCTATAAATCCAAAGCAAATATTAAAGAAAAAGTTTATAAGGTAAGCAAATACACAGCTTATTATGTAGAGCAGAAATCCTATAATATTAAACTGAATTTCTCCCGTAAAAATCGTTCTGCAAATTTCAACTCCCAACACAAGGGGAATAATCAAAATACAGACGGTCATTATTTTATTGCCAAGTTCCTGAAAAAGGAATGTTGAGTTATAACTGATTGGCTTAATCATTCGCATTGAAATTGAACCGTCACGGATTTCTTCTCCTATATCGTATGTTCCGCCGCTTGATATAAGAGTTGATGTTAAAAACATTAAAAATATGTAAACTACCATTTGCGGCATGGTAAAACCGTTCATTGTATCGTTTCCGCCTGATAAAAACACAGCATTCCAGATAAAGTAAGAAACAAAACATCCAAGCACATTTCCTAATATCATAAAAAACCAGTTGGCCCTGTATGTTGTTGCTTCCTGCAAGCCTGCATTTATAAACGGAAAGTAAATTCTTAATTTCCTTTTCATATATTATACCTCTCGTTTATAAAGCCTGCGGATTATTTCTTCAATATCTGCATCTTTAACGCTTATATCATTTATATTTATTTTTCCTAATGTATAAGAAAGCATTTCAGAAACAGGAACAACCTCTGAATTAAACCGTACCTGAACGCCTGTTCCCTCTGTTTTTATGGAAATATCATCATCTACAAAACCGAAATGTTCCTTATAAGCAAGCACCTTGTCTGCATTTTGAGTATCAGTTTCAAAATGAAGCTCTCTTATCTGACCGTATTTTGATTTAAGCTCTGAAATTGTACCGTCAAAAACATTTTTGCCCTTGTCTATCATAACAATTCTTTTTGATAAAAGCTCAATATCTGCAAGGTCGTGAGTTGTTAAAATAACCGTTGTATTTTCCTGTTTGTTTATGTATTCAATAGCATTTCTTATATTATCCTTAACCACAACGTCAAGACCGATCGTAGGCTCGTCTAAAAACAGAACCTTTGGACTGTGCAAAAGTGAAGCGGCGATATCCGCTCTCATTCTCTGTCCTAAAGAAAGAGTACGCACAGGACTTGTGATAAAACTTTCAAGGTCGAGAACCTCATTTAAAAAAGCCATACGCTTTTTATATTTATCGTCGGGAACTTCATAAATTTCCTTAAGAACACCATAGGTTTCTCTTAAAGGCAAATCCCACCAAAGCTGAGTACGCTGACCGAACACGACCCCGATTTCCCTTACATAGTTTTTTCTGTCCTCAGCAGGGTTTTTACCGTTTATGGTGCATTTTCCTGATGTAGGAGTCAAAATTCCCGTAAGCATTTTAATAACAGTCGATTTGCCTGCACCGTTGGGACCTATAAATCCCATAACCTCTCCCTCAGGCACATTAAAGCTGATATCATCAACAGCAATAACCTTTTCATTATGAGGATGAAAAAGTGCTTTTAAACTGCCGATTACACCGGGATCTTTAATCGTCTTTTTAAATTCTTTCCTTAAATTTTCAACATAAATCATTGTAATAAACCCCCTTGTTCAAATAATTTATTTGCTTTGTGGCTTTATACCACATTAATAACTTAGTTATTTGTTTGTGTATTCGCTTATGTCTTCATTGTTAAGCCATTTAACTATTATTTCTAAGTCCTTATTGTGTAAGCCGTGAATACTATCATCATAAGAAATAAAACTGTAATTCTTATTATACTCTTTCAGCTTTTTCTCCATCTCCTCTGCCTGATTATAAGATACTGTTTCGTCACCCTTACTGTGGATAATCAAAACAGGTACATTGATTTCATTTGCCCAATATACTGCGGAACGTTTTTCATATTCTTCAGGCAAATCTTTCGGAGAACCGCCGATACAACCTGTTAACACATCCTTCATATCTTCTCTCACATTATACATTTCAATCAAATCTGTAGGAGCTGATACGGCAATTATTCTTTTTACTCTGTCTTCTGTCTTTGCAGATAAATAAGACATCATTCCTCCCCTTGAAACACCTGCAACACAAAGGTCGGTCATATCCGCAAAATCAAAGTCTTCGCATAAATCAATAAGCTTTATAACATCATCTAAATCTGCTCCGCCAAATTCATCTTTACCTGTGCTTCCGCTTGAACCTCTGTAATTGGAAGCAATAACCACTCTGTTTGTATATGAACAGATTTGTGCGGTATCTGTATCATTAAGCATTGAAAAACTTCCGTTTCCTCCTCTGTTATAAACAATAACTTTAAAAGGAGTTTTGCTGTTTATACAGTCGAGAGGAATTGAAATATATCCTACTACCTCATAATAATCAGATATGTATGTAAATTTATAGGATATACACTTTTCTGAAAAGCTACCGCCTAAATCAAGCTGTTTAATAGTCTTTAAATCCTGCGAATTTTCATAAGACATAAAGTTAAAACCATCATCAACAGACAGACTGATTGTATTATTGTATGTACTGCAAGATGATAAACTAATAACGATTATTAAGATAACTAATAAAGTCTTTTTCATAAATAACACCTTTCCCTGTAAAAAAGCAGTCGGTGGCTATCCATATCCGGCCAGACAGCACCATATATTAACAACCTTTTATGCCCGACTGTTTCCGAACAGTACCTATAAATTAAAAAAATTTTTATAATTATATCACAATTTTTTCGAAAATATATTTCTATATATTGTAATGATTAAAGCGGTATAAAATATACCAAATTGGGATAATATAGTATACCATAACGGTATATTATTGTCAAGGGTGATTTAATTGGCGGCTAAAACAAGAATTAAAGAACTGCGTGAATCAAGGGGCATAACCCAGCTAAAGCTTGCAATGGATTTAAATATGAACCAAAACGCAATCAGCAGATATGAAAACAGCACACGACAGGCAGATTACGAAACTCTCATTGCCATTGCCGATTATTTCAATGTATCAATAGATTATCTTCTTTTCAGGACGGATAAAATGGAAGTAAACAAATAAACTCAATAAAATTTAATAATTTTTAAAATATAATACCCGATTAGATTGTTAATAACAAATCAATCGGGTTAAATTATTAATTTTATTTACAATTATGGGTTATAATTTTTATTTAATAATGTTTTTACAAAGTTATAAATTACAACAGAATTAATTGTAAAAATTACTATAAATAGATGTAAAATTACAACAGATAAAAAACAGATTGACCTGATATACTTTTTGCGGAGGTGGAAAAATGTATAAAATTTTACTTGTGGAAGATGACATTAACATTCGTGAAATGCTTTGCGATTATTTTTCTGAAAAAAGCGGTAACATAATTAAAATAGATACTGCAGCAGACGGACAGTCAGGCGTTGAAAAAGCATACGAAAACGCTTACGACCTGCTTTTGCTTGATATAATGCTTCCCAATCTTGACGGATTTGAAATTTGCAAGGAAATCCGCCGGTTAAGTGATGTTCCTATAATGTTTATTACCGCAAGGTGCGATCAGGAGGATATTTTAACAGGCTACGCTCTCGGGTGTGATGATTATATAGTAAAACCCTTTTCTCTGCCTGTGTTTTACAAAAAGGTAACCGCTCTTATAAAGCGTTCAAAAGGACTTGTACGGTCTGCTTTGCTCACAGCAGGAACACTTTCTCTTAACCCTAACAACGGAATTGTTATATCAGACGGAGAAGAAATTGACCTGCCGGCAAAGGAATATTCTATACTTAAAACCCTTCTTGAGAACAAAGGATGTGTCGTTCAGCGTGAAACGCTCATTAACCACGCCTGGGGATATGATGAAAATATAAACGACCGCGCCCTTGATACTCATATAAAAAATCTCAGGAAAGCTCTGGGAGATAACGCAAAGCTGATAAAGACAGTTATAAAACGTGGATATAAAATCGGAGGGATTTAGTTGAAAAAGAAATTAATTAAACAAAAACGCAGATTGTTTATATTTATAGCCTCTTCACTTTTAGTGTTAAGCCTTATTGTTTTTTCAGCCTTTGCGGTTATTACATATAATTCAGAGAAGGAACTGCTCACCATGAACGCTTATTCTGCATATTTTGATAAAATGAGACTCATTGCAGACAATATAAACGGAAATATAGAATTTTATGAATTTACAGGCGATTTTGCTGAAGACAAAGACACACAGATAATAATTACAGACGAAAAAGATAATGTTATTGCTCAAAGCGAAAATGCAATCAGCGTAAGCTTTTATAATGATGATGAAGAATTAACGGCTGTAAGTTCCATTAAATTTGACGACTTTAGAAATTCAATGACTGATGAGCAATATAAAAAAATTACCGAATATTTAACACGAAAAAAAACAAAGGGCGGTAAATACTATATTCTTTCCTGTTCTCAATATTATGCAGGCAAATTTGTTTATCCAAAGCGTGTAGATATTTTGCTGACTGACGATGCTCATTCATGGTATGTTCAGGATGAATTGGTAGAGAGGTTTGAGCTTAATCCTGTTATTGATAAAAATATTGATACTACTCTTGAAAATATCGGACAAATGAACAGAAATATCATAGATACTAACTTTGTGCTGGGGAAGTATGAAAGAGAGGATTTAATCGGAGAAATTGCCACTCAAATTAAAGAAAATTATGAAAATTCCGACTCCGATACAGTTACTTATTATTCAATAGATTCAGTTAATATGATTACAAATAATTATAATAATCTTTACAGTATAGCCCCATTTACCTATATTTTTTATGAGCAATGCAGTTTATATTATAATAGACCTACAATAATCGAAAATAATTATGAATACACAATTTATAAAGACGATTATGATTTACTTTCATGTAACATTAAATATGCCCATAAATTCAATGTGCTTGAAAGCTGTATAAACAGACTGATTTTAATGTTTATATATATTTTCGGTGTCTTTTTAATTGTAGGTGTAATTATCGGAGCTGTTACATGGCATACCCTTAAAAAACAGATTATACAAGAGCACCAGCTTAGAACAATAACAAACTCTATGGCTCACGAATTAAAAACACCGCTTTTTGTAATAGGAGGTTACGCTGAAAATCTTATAGAAAACATTAATACCGATAAGCAAACGCACTATGCAAATGTAATTTTAGAAAAATCCAAATCTATCAACAGGCTTGTTTCAAAAATGCTTGACTATTCAAAGCTTGACTGGACGGGAATGAAGCTCAATACCGAGCAGTTCAATCTTACAGAAATGACTCAAAAAATCATAAATAACTATTTTATGGAAGCAATAGACCTTGAATGTGACAAAGATGTATTCATTAATGCTGATAAGCGATTAATAAAATCCGCTGTTGAAAATCTGATTGATAACGCAGTAAAATACACAACTGTTCACGGGGAAATAAAAGTTACAATAACAAACGGTTTGTTTACTGTAAGCAATCCATTTGAAAGTGTAACAAAAACAGAAATAGACGGTATGTGGCAGCCATACAACAGGCAAGCGGAACAAAGCAATAAACCCGGTCACGGTTTAGGGCTTGCTATAGTAAAAAGCATATTTAACCTGCATAAATTCAAATACGGAGCAACATATTCAAATGGCAAAATTGTTTTCTGGTTCAAATTTTAAATAAAATTTTGATTTAATACAAACAATAGAGTTAACATAACATATTACCTCTTCGTGTACTTTTAAAGACACAAAGCCAAATGCCCCGACAGACTATTCTGTCGGGGCATTGGCATTTTTAAGAAGTATAGGAAAAATAAGTAGATAGCTAAACAATAAAAATTATTTATTATTTATCCCTATATATACCTTGTGTTTTTAAAAACAATGTAACAAGTAAACTATGCATTTAAAAACAAGGTCGGACATATATGTTTTAAAAGCTAAACTTCAATAATAAATTTTTGTCAAATCAGGCTGACGGCGGTGTTACAATAAATTCGGGTTTTACCGTACCTTTTTTTGTAGCAAAATCGAAGCCAGAAACATCTATTCTGAGCGTTACTGTTGAACCGTCTTTTGCTACAGTATTTTTGGGCTGAGGGTCTTGCTTATCAAGTGTACCGTCCATACCCCAGTTATACGGTTGCCATGAGCCGTTACAAGCAAATTTAACCACATAGTCTGTGCCTGCCTTTACATTACTATACGTAATTTCCCAGACTCCCGGTTTAACCTGTGTCATTTTGTTATCTTTAGCTTTAAGGTCCCAGCTTGCGCCGTTTAACCATGTGCCTGAACCGTTTCCTACTGCACAAATGTAATCAAGTTTCCATGTGCCTAAACCGGCAGAGTCTACTGCTATTTCTTTAGTTGAAGAGCTAAAGTAAATTGTTACATCCGCCTCAGTATTAAGAGTAAAGTTATAATTCTCTGCAGGCCATTGTCCTTTATCATATGAACCGTTTTTAACAATTTTGAACGCATAAGAATTTGGGGAAACGTCTCTCTTTATATACCTATAATCATAAGATTTACCGTCGTAATTATATGTTCCAAATATCATTTTTGGACCTTCATCCGGAGACCAAGTAGGTGAAACAAAGTCGCCTGCTACACGGTATATATCATTTGATTGGGTTGGCTTTTCAGATGTAGGTTCTGTCTTATCTGTCGGATCTGTCTGCTCTGTTGGGTCGGTTTTTTCCGTTGGGTCGGTTTTTTCCGTTGGGTCGGTTTTAGGTTCAGTTGCCGTTGTCGGAACAGGGTCTGTTGCAGGGTCTGTTGCGGGAGAAGTTGTAGGATTAACAGGGTTGAGTTCATTCTTTACAAGTTCGCCAATTTTAAAATCTACTTTATACTTAGCAAGCCAAAGCTGAATCTGAGTTACGTCTTTAATAGTAACTTCTCCGTCTCCGTCTGCATTACAAGCTGAGAGAACAGGAATTGGATTAGCTGTTTCATTCAGTAATTTTGCAAGATGAAGCTGAATGTATGTTACGTCTTTGACATTTACAACTCCGTTGCCGTCAGCGTCGCCTAAAATGTACTCTTCATAAACAGGAGTAGGGTTAGAAGTCGGCTGAGTGTCAATAGGTGTTGTTGTAGGATCTGTCTTTTCTGTTGCAGATGTTGTTTGTTCTGTTGCAGATGTTGTTTGTTCTGTTGCAGATGTTGTTTGTTCTGTTGCAGATGTTGTTTGTTCTGTTGCTGCTGTTGTTTGTTCTGTTGCAGCTGTTGTTTGTTCTGTTGGTTGTGTTTCGGGTGGATCAAACGGGTCAAATTTTAAACCATTGTCTGACGCATAATTTTGAGCTCTACTTTCCCAATAACCGTGTATTGTCAAGGTTTCGTTAGTATTTTTAAGTAATGTTTCGGGGATTTTCATATCTTTATTATAAAAATATACATGTTCTATTGCAGTGCAGCCAGAAAATGGAGAGGAATTAATAAGTGTTACATTACCTTCAAGTTTTATTGTTTTTAATTTTACGCATTTTAAAAAAGTATTTGAATCGAGTTGTATATCTTTTAAAGTTACTTCTTCTAAATTTGTATTTGAAAATGTGGCTGAACCTAGGCTTTTAAGTGACTCAGGAAATTTAATTTCTGTTATAGCAGAATTTTGGAAAACGCCGGAATTAAGCATATATAATCCATCGTTTAAGGTTACTTTTGTTAATGAAGCACAATCTTTGAATGCCCAAGCGCCCGGGTTACTTACAGTACCTGGAATATCTATGCTTGAAATAGCAGTTTTTTCAAAAGCATAGTTGCCTATTTCTTTCAGTCCCTTATTCAATGTAACTGTTGCTAATGAAGTACAGCCTTGGAAGGAGTTTTTACCTATCGTTTCTATAGTTTCAGGGAAAATTGCAGAGGTAATATTTGTATTATCTTTAAATACTGAGTCTCCTATTGCTGTTACAGAATATGTAAAGTCTTTATACTCAACAGGTTCAAATTTCAATTCTTTTATTGAGTTGTCAAAGCCTATTATTGAAACGGCAAGTGTGCCTCCAATATTACCTAAAACTTTATATGTGAATGGAGCTACTGTAAATTCAGTGCCTGTAGCCTCAGGTGTAGGATCTGAAGATGCAAGCTTTTCAAATTTAAATTTATTATCTGTTGCATATTTTTCTGCAGTACTTCCAACATAACCATGTACAGTTATATCTTTACTTAAACCAAATAATAAAGAGGTATAAATTACTGTATCTTTATCATAAAAATATACATCTGTTATTCCTGTGCAGCCACTAAATGGAGCTGCGTACTGATGGAATGAAACATTTTCATATACATTAACCTTTTTTAAATTTGTGTTGTTAGCAAATGCTCCTTGGAGTGTCACATTTTTTAAAGTTACTTCTTGAATTTTTGCCGAATCAAATGCCTGGTTACCAATTTTATTAATTGTTTCAGGAAATTCAATTGCTGTTATAGGGCATTTGTAAAAAGCAGCACTACCTATTTCTTGTGTTCCGTCATTTAAAGTAAGCGTTGCCAATGATGTGCAATTTTTAAAGCAGTTGGCAGGGATCAGCTTTACAGAGCCCGGAATAGTTACAGAAGTAATAGTAGTATTAGTCTGAAATGCCTCATTAGCAGCGGCTATTTCTGTTACATTATATGTAACTCCGCTGTCTTCAACTGTGGAAGGTATAACAACCTCGGGGTTAGCGCTGTCATAGCCTGATACCTTAACAGTGTATGACTCTTCAGTATTACCGGTAACGGTATAAGTCAGTCCGTCTTTTTCAAATGTAGAGTCTATTTCTGCGGCGGACGTTGATAAAGGCATAATACTGAAAATACTAAATATCATTGTAAGTGCAAGCACTATGCTTAACAGCTTTTTTTGATGCTTAATAGCATTCATATTTTTTCCTTCTTTCTAAAAATTTTCTTGTTTTTGTTTTGTTTGGAAGAAAATTAATTACTCGTTTTTGATATTATGTTCATTAAATTAATCAATTTTTATTAATTAATTTCTCTTTGAACCTGAATTAAAATTATATTTTCTTCACATTTTGTTTTTAAAAATATTAAATTGTAGTTGAGTATTCCATACTCAGGTTGAATTAAGATAAGGTAAAAGAAATTGCTTTTATGCTTTTTCTTTCTGACTGTCGAAAAGTACCTGCTTTAGTCAAAGGAGTTTTTGCCTTCCTCTGACGAGTAGTTTTCCTGTCAGGGTAATGAAAAGGTTAGATTAAAGCTGAACATTTGAGAGAAAAAGCCTTCCCTAACAGGGAAGGTGTCACGACGGAGTCGTGACGGAAGGGTAGAAATGTTCAGCTATGCACCCCTCAGTCAGCTTACGCTGACAGCTCCCCTTAAGGGGAGCCTTTTTGTGCGAAAATTTAAAGTAATTCATTTCCCATTAAGTTGACGACATTTTCTGCAAAGAAAGTTTTTTATCCTCTGCTTTTGTATTATAGATTTTTCGACACTCAGAAAGAAAAAACATCTTTGCTTTTTCTTTTAGCCTTACAAATTTTCTTTTCTCCCTATTTTCCTATCACTTCCTTACAAAACTTAAAATTGGTTAAATTTTTGTATATAATATTAAAAAACAGCATTTCAATAAGTTTATTTAATGCTGTGTTTTTACTTTATCTCTCTTTTTTCGACCTAAAAATACAATAAAAACGACATAAATCGACTTTGGCAAAAAAAGGAAAAAATTTCGTGAATTTCGGTATTTCCAGAAAACGATTTTTTGCTGTTTTTTTACCTCTTTTCATCAATATATTACACTTTTCGACCAAAAAAGTCAATATGTTTTTTAAAAAAATTATTTATTTTTCTTTTATGGATTTAAAATCAAATTATAATTAGCTTTTTTTAGCATTTTTTAAGAAAAAAATTAAAAACAAGGGGTCAATGAGGGGCCAAAATCAAGAAAAATTTTTACAAAAAATTTTGCCTTATTGTTTCACAAATATCAAAATATGCCAAATGATTTTGTGATTTTAAATTGCTCAAAAACGGCTTATCTATGCGGATTATGAGGAGTGATATTTTAGTTGCGTTAAATGTTTTTTGCAACAATTTATAATAATTTAAATTAAAAATAAAACGATAAATTTTTAAATTTTGACCCCTTATTTTTATTTTAACGTAAAAAACAAAAAGAATTATCATAACCCTAAAACAAAAATATTTATAACAAAACCAGCCTCCCTCATTATCAAAGGGAGGCTGGTTAATTATTATTAAAAAGTCTACATCTTATCAATAACCGTTATTGCCTCGTCTAAATCCTTACACAAAGCAAAAATTAACGGTTTAATCTCTTCTGTGGGCTGTAATAAATCAGGTATCATAACGGGTTTCATTTTTGCATTATATGCAGATTTTATTCCGTTAATACTGTCTTCAAATGCAACACATTCCGACGGCTTTAAAGATAGTTCCTTGGCAGCTGTTAAAAATGTTTCCGGGTGAGGTTTGCCGTTTTTAACCATATTACCGCATACAAACTTATCAAAATATTGCGTAACATTGGCTCTGTTTAGCAAATCAAGTGCTGTTTTACTGCTTGTGGAGGTTGCAAGCGAAATTTTTATTGCGTTATTTTTTAAATATTTCAAAATATTTAAAAGTCCTTTTTTTACTGGGACCCCATAATTTTCTATACATTTATAAAAATAAATGTTAGCCTTTGTCCTTATATTCTGATAATCAAAGTTTTTGCCATAAAGCTCATTATAAAAAAGCTTTACTTCTGCTGTTCTTTTGCCCACAGTATTTTTATAAATATCAAAGCTGTATGTATACCCGTTTTCATCCATTGTTCTTTGCCATACCTTATACACGAGCTTTTCTGTATCGAACATAAGACCATCCATATCAAAAACTGCGCCTTTAATCATATCAGTAATTCCTTACAAGTGTAATAACCTTTCCCAACAGCATAACTTCGTCAACAATAATTGGCTCGAAATCATCATTTTCAGGCTGGAGACGGAAATGTCCGTTTTCTTTATAAAAACGTTTAACGGTTGCACTGTCCTCAACCAATGCAACAACAATGTCCCCGTTGTCTGCAACTGGAGTTCTGTGAACTACAACAATATCGCCGTCTAAAATGCCTGCATTTATCATACTTTCACCCTGAACTCTAAGTGCAAAAAGCTCTCTGCCTCTTCTTACGCTTTCGGGTACAGGCACATAATCCTCAATATATTCTACTGCAAGAATAGGCATACCTGCGGCAACTCTGCCCAAAACAGGAACATTGGTGCTTTTTTCTCCTTTTCCTACTACCTTAATGCAACGGTTTACACCACGCTCACGTTTAATCAGGCCCTTTTCTTCAAGAGTATTTAAATGAAGATGAATTGTTGATGTGGATTTTAACCCCGTTGCATCACAAATTTCTCTGACAGACGGAACTCTGCCCTCTTCTGAACATTCTACCAAATAGTCATAAATTTTCTGTTGACTTTTGCTTAAAGGTTTCATAAGTATCCCCCACAAAAATATAATTTATAAACCTTTTTTATATTTTATCATATACATCCAAAAAAATCAAACATTTGTTTGCTAAAATTATTTCACATTTATTACAAATTTGTCAATATTTCTATAAAAATGTGTATATTTCTTTGTAAAATTTACTTTTTTCTCAAAAAACTCATTTTTGTTCACACAATTGTCACATATATGTTGTTTAATATTAGTATACTCAAGGGCGGAACCGCAACTGCCCGAGTATATTGTTCTACCCTCCTCATTGTAAATCGAAATAGAGATTTACGATTGTACCCCTCATTTTTTTAAGAACAAAGGAAACACTAAGCCTTCCGCAAGGGTTTGGTGTTTTTCCTTTTTATAAAGATTTTAAACTCCATTTATCAAATATTTTATCATATCACCTGATAAACGAATGTCATCAACTTAAGCTACACTAAATAAGATTAAATATTTATGTAACATATTGCCTCCCTCTGACGAGAAATTCCCCTGCAAGAGGAAATGTCACGAAGCAACAAAAGGGTTGCCGTTTTCGCAGAAAAAGGTGGTTGCGGCAAATCCGCAGACGGAGGGAAAGAAAACGCTTTATATACTACAATGTTTAATTAAAACGTTTAAATTATTTGAATATCTTCCCTCAGTCAAAATTTTCGTTTTTACAGTTCCCTTGTCAAAGGGAACCTTTTTTCTGCGGAAATTTAAAATAATCTGTTTTCTTTTAAGTTGACGACATTTTTGATATATGGGGTTTATTTAAATTTATAATTTTATTTAAAGAAAATTTTTCAGGGCAACTGTTTGGTTTCCTCTATTTTGACATATTCCAGTTCAAACCAAAACGTACTGCCTTTTTCGGGCTCACTAATTACTCCGTAATTAGAATGGTGTAAATCAAGAATGTTTTTAACAATTGACAGTCCCAAGCCCGTACCTATTACCGCACGCTTATGCTCTTTATCAACCTTATAATACCTGTCCCAGATATATTCGATCTTATCGGCGGGGATTCCGTCGCCGTGGTCGGTAACTTCTATTCTTACCGTATCGCCTTTAACAATCTGGCTTACAATAATAGTTTTATCTTTTCCTGCATAGTTTACTGCGTTATTCATAAGGTTATAAATTACCTGTGAAATTTTAAGCTCATCTGCCTTAACAAACACATTTTGATGGCTGTCAAAAATAATGTTATAGCCTTCCTGTTCTTTCAGCTTTGAATACCTCTTAAAAATATCATTTATGCTGTCTGTCAGGCTGAACACTTCTATATCCAAAGATAAAACTCCCGACTGAAGCTTTGACAAATCAAGCAAATCAGTTACAAGGTTACTCAGACGGCTTGCTTCATCTATAATAATCTGCACATTCTCGGGAGTGTTTTCTCCCGGCAAATCTCTCATAACCTCTCCGTATCCCTTTATCATTGTAAGAGGAGTACGCAAATCATGAGAAATATTAGCGATAAGCTCCTGTCTTAACTCATCTACCTTTGAAAGTTCTCTGCGGGTATAGTTAAGAGTATCGCTAAGTTCTTTTACCTCAAGATAACCGTTTCCTTTAAATTCAATATCATAATTTTGCTTTGCAAGCTCTTTTGCAGTTTCGCTCATATCTGACAGGGGCTTTGAAATTCTTCTTGATGCATAGAAGGAAAGTCCGATTGCAAGTATAATTACAATTGCCGAGACTATCATAAGCTGTACTCTCAGAGTATCCACAACTGAGCTTACCGGAGTGATCATTGAATTTATCAGCATAAAATACTGAGTATTTTCGTCTGCCTGAATTATTTCCGCATAGACTAAGCTCTCATATTTGGAGTAATCGCCGGCTGTAGCTGAATTGACGTTATTGTGTGCGTCTTTCTGAGAGTCATTTGTATACTTATACAGATTTCTCTGAAGTTCCTCCATATTCATAGCATCTGTTTTTACTGTTACAGTTCCCAGATATGTTCCCCCTGAGTTGTATGCTTCTCTGTAATATTTATAAGCCTGGTGTTCCTGATAATCTATTCTCCACACAGCGTTGTTATAATCACGGGAGTACATTTTTTTAAAAATCTCTGTAGATGTATCATATATATACACAGACAGACTGTTACTGCGTGAAACAGAATCAATTACATCAGATATGTTGCTGTTATTTCTTATACTTACGGAAATCTGTTTTGCACCTTGTTCTATTTGCGTTGTTTTTATGGATTTATAAAAACCCTCGAGAAAAACTATCTGAAAAAACCACAACAAAATTATTGTTGCAAAAACAATTGCAAGAAAATATTTTGCAAGCTTATATTTAAGGGGATGCAAATTCCATTTAAATTGCTTCAAAACGATAACCTACTCCTCGCAATGTTACGATACATCTGCTGTATTCTCCAAGACTTTTTCTTAATAGTTTAATGTGGGTATCAAGGGTTCTTTCATCTCCGAAGAAATCGTAACCCCAGACCTCGCTGATAAGCTTTTCTCTTGTTAATGCTATGCCCTTGTTTTTTACCATATAGAAAAACAGCTCATATTCCTTTGGGGTCATCTCTATTCTTTCTCCGTCTATTGTAACGATTCTTGCGCTGAAATCTACTGACAAACCCTCATAGCTGAATACATCGTTTACGGTGTTTGAATCTGTGCTGCTTCTTTTTATTACTGCGTTTACACGCATCATAAGCTCTTTGGGAGAAAACGGCTTTACTACATAATCGTCCGTTCCAAGCTCAAAGCCGTGAATTTTATCGTATTCTTCTCCTCTTGCAGACAGCATTATGATTGGTGTATTACTGAATTTTCTTATTTCTCTGCAAGCGGAAAATCCATCAAGCTCAGGCATCATAACATCCATTATTATTAAATCAAAGCTGTTTTGCCTGCATACATCAATTGCCTGCATTCCGTCTACTGCTTCTGAAACCGTATGTCCTTCAAATTCAGCATATTTTTTTATTATTTCTCTAATTCTTGCCTCGTCATCAACTACTAATATTTTACTCATCTTAAACCTCCGCCGCAAATATTTTTATACCTTTTTAGTTTAAAAATAATGTTTGTATGTGATAAAAATATGTTCATTTTCTTAAATTTAATAAAATTATATTCTTTATTCTGATAATAACATATTTTTTTAATTATTGAAATAGATTAAGAAATATTTTATAATTAATAAATCAAAACAAATTGTTTTTCGGGGGTTTGTAATGGAAATAAGAAAAATTAAGGCGGATACGATAGTTCAAACTGTTAAAAAACTTTTTATGGACTGCAATTATTTTATCGGAGACGATATAATGACTGCTCTTAAAAACGCAGAGAAAACGGAAACCTCACCTGTGGGAAAAAGCGTTTTAAATCAAATCATTAAAAATGATGAAATTGCAAAAGATGAGCAGATACCTCTTTGTCAGGATACAGGTATGGCAATTTTGTTTGTTGAATACGGGGACAAGGTTGTTATTGAGGACGGCTCATTTGAAGATGCTGTAAATCAGGGTGTAAGAGAAGCATATGAGGAAGGATATCTTAGAAAAAGCATTGTTTGTGACCCTGTGTTTGACAGAATAAATACTAAGGACAACACCCCCGCAGTTATTCACACCAAAATTGTAAACGGAAATCAGATTAAATTTCTTGCAGGAGGAAAGGGCTTCGGAAGTGAGAATATGTCTGCAATTAAAATGCTTACTCCCTCGTACGGCATTGAGGGCGTTAAGCAGTTTATTCTTGATACGGTGAGAAATGCAGGTCCTAATCCCTGCCCGCCAATTGTTGTGGGAGTTGGAATCGGCGGAGATTTTGAAGTATGTGCAAAGCTTGCAAAACAGGCAACGTTCCGCTCTATTGATACACAAAACAGCGACGAAAGATACGCAAATTTTGAAAAAGAACTGCTTAAAAAAATCAACAAAATGGGATTCGGTCCTGCAGGTCTGGGAGGTAATACAACTGCAATCGGAGTAAACATTGAAACTGCCCCCACTCATATTGCAGGTATGCCTGTGGCAGTTAATATTTGCTGTCACGCCGCTCGCCATAAAAGTGCGGTAATTTAAGAAATGCAGGAGGATACTATGAAAAAAATTACACTTCCCTTAAAAGATGAAGATATTAAAAATTTAAAAGCGGGCGACAGCGTACTTTTAACAGGTTCAATGATAACAGGCAGAGATGCCGCTCACAAGCGTTTATTTGAACTTATTGAAAAGGGCGAAAAACTGCCTGTTGATATTATAGGAGAAACTATTTACTATGTCGGCCCTGCTCCAGCAAAGCCGCCTTATGCGGTAGGCCCTGCAGGACCTACTTCAAGCTACCGTATGGACAAATATACTCCCTTACTTATGGATAACGGGCTAAAGGGAATGATAGGCAAAGGCGCAAGAAATAAAGCTGTTGTAGACGCAATTGTAAGAAACGGGGGAGTTTATTTTGCCGCTATCGGCGGTGCGGCGGCGCTTATTGCAAAAAGCATAAAAAGCGAAGAGCTTTTATGCTATGAAGATTTAGGCACAGAGGCAATAAGAAGATATAAGGTTGAAGATTTCCCCTGTATAGTTGTAATTGACAGCAAAGGAAATAACATTTATGAAACCGAACCTCCAAAGTATAATCGAGAATAAAGATAATTAATTCAACATAGTCAAAGCGGTACAGGTAAGTAACTGTACCGCTTTAAACTTTTATAAACCTATTTTTAATTTTTTATAAACTTATCAACTAAATCTGCCGCAAACTTTACAAGTTCCGGACAAGGACGTTTTTTATAATATTCTGCTGTTCGTTTTTCAGGTGTTGATGTGATTTTTTCTTTTTCAGATAACCCTAAAAGGTCTTTGCAAATTATTGAGCCGTTATCTTTTCTAAATTCCTCTGCAAGTTTTTGAATTTTTTTATAAAGTTCCTTTTTTGCCTCAAAATTTTTGGGATTGTCACTTCCATATTTTAATCCTGCTGCCATTACCATTCCGCTTACTGCTCCGCATACTTCTCTCATTCTGCCTATTCCTCCGCCAAATCCGGAAGATATCATAACAGCAGTTTTTTTCTCTATTCCCAAATCCTCTGCAAACGCAAGTAAAACTGCCTGTGAGCAGTTATATCCCTCTAAAAAATACTGTTTTGCCATATCTCCCTTTGTACTCATAGTCAATTCTCCTTCTGTTTAATATAATTAAGTATAACATCATATAAATTGTTTTCAAGATATATGCTTAACTTTCGTATTGATTAAACTATAACTTTTTGCTATAATATTCAAATAAAACATAATTTAGAATACTTTTCAATATAAAGGTGATGACATTGTCTTTTTCACAGGATAAAATAAGAAATTTCAGCATTATTGCTCATATTGACCACGGTAAATCTACTTTGGCCGACAGAATTTTAGAGCTTACCCAATCTGTTTCAAGCAGAGATATGGAGGCTCAGATTCTTGACGATATGGAGCTTGAACGTGAAAGAGGAATTACAATAAAAGCAAGGGCTGTTTCTGTTATTTACAAGGCGGATAACGGCGAGGATTATTTATTTAATCTTATAGATACTCCCGGTCATGTGGATTTTAACTATGAGGTATCACGTTCACTCGCCGCCTGTGAGGGAGCAGTACTCGTAGTTGACGCTTCTCAGGGAATTGAAGCGCAAACGCTTGCGAACACTTATCTTGCAGTTGACAACGGACTTGAAATTGTACCTGTTATCAACAAAATCGACCTGCCCAGCGCTGACCCTGACAGAGTAATTAACGAAATAGAAGACGTTATAGGAATTCCTGCACAGGACGCTCCAAAAATATCTGCAAAAGCGGGAATCAACATTCACTCTGTGCTTGAAAAAATAGTTTCCGATATTCCTGCGCCAACAGGAGATTTAATCGCACCTTTAAGAGCATTGATTTTTGACAGCTATTACGACAGCTACAAGGGCGTAATTATATATGTAAGACTAAAAGAGGGACAAATCCACCCCGGGGATGAATTTAAGCTTATGTCAACAGGTTCGGTCTTTAATGTTGTTGAATGCGGTCTTATGCACGCAACCTCAATGGAATCTACAGACGGTCTTTACGCAGGCGAGGTTGGTTATATAGCAGGCTCAATCAAATCTTTAAGCGACGCTCAGGTTGGCGACACTGTAACCCTTACAAAAAATCCTGCAAAAGAACCTTTGCCGGGTTATCGTGCGGCTCAGTCAATGGTATTCTGCGGAATTTATCCTGTTGACGGTGCAAAATACGGCGATTTAAAAGACGCTCTTGAAAAATTGCAGTTAAACGACGCCGCTTTAAGTTTTGAGCCTGAAACATCAGTTGCATTAGGCTTCGGCTTCAGGTGCGGATTTTTAGGTCTTTTGCATATGGAAATTATTCAGGAAAGGTTGGAGCGGGAATATTCTCTTGACCTTATAACGACTGCTCCCAGCGTAATTTACAGAATTACAATGACAGACGGAACAGTTCAGATGATAGATAACCCTACAAATTACCCCGACCCTGCCCTTATTGCGAAGGCGGAAGAACCAATGACGGACGCTCATATATATGCCCCATCGGAATATGTAGGAAACATTATGGAACTGTGTCAGGACAGACGTGGAAATTTTGTTGGTATGACATATATAGACTCTGATCGTGTTGACATTCACTATGAACTGCCTCTTGCTGAAATTATATACGATTTCTTTGACACCTTAAAATCACGAACAAGAGGTTATGCGTCATTCGATTATGTGCTTAAGGAATATAAGGAAAGCAAGCTTGTAAAACTTGATATAATGCTTAACGGCGACGTTGTAGACGCTTTGTCATTTATTATTCATGCTGACAAAGCCTACGGCAGAGCAAGAAAAATGGCGGAAAAGCTCAAGGAGAAAATACCCAGACAGCTTTTTGAAGTACCAATACAGGCTTGTATCGGCGGAAAAATCATTGCAAGAGAAACTGTTAAAGCTATGCGCAAGGACGTACTTGCAAAATGCTACGGCGGTGATATTTCCCGTAAAAAGAAACTTCTTGAGAAGCAAAAAGAAGGTAAAAAACGTATGCGCCAGTTAGGAACAGTAGAAGTCCCTCAGGAAGCATTTATGGCGGTTTTAAAATTAGATACAGATTAAAAAGCAATAACTGTTTTTAAAATACGCCCGAAAGTCAGATGATTTATGCAGATTTTAAAGGATTGCCTTTTTGTAGGTCTTGACGGATTTACAGGTGCAATATTAAGATATTTAGTAACCTTGATCCCCTTAAAAGCTCAATTTCCGTTTGCTACCCTTTTTGTAAACATATCAGGTGCTGTGATTATAGGCTTTGTAGTTGGTGCGGCCGGTATTTTTCCAAATATAAATTCTCAGCTTATACTGTTTCTGAAAACAGGATTATGCGGAGGTTATACCACTTTTTCTACAATGTCTCTTGAGGTTGTAACCCTTTTCAGAAACAGCCACAGCGTACTTTCAGTTGTGTATATTATTACAACTGTTGTTTTTTGTATTTTAGGGGTCATTTTCGGAGAATTTATTTCCTCTTTGGTTTTTAAAAAATTGTAAAATAAATAATAAGAATGATTTAAAAACTGAGCAGCTCTGAAAATTCAGAGCTGCTCAGTTTTATTATTTATATTATTATAAACAGAAAAAACAAAAACGTAAAGTCTGATTTTTATATTTTATTTTTGTTCTTTTTCCGATTTTTTCTGAGGATTTATAATTTCAATATTTATTTTCTTCTTTTCAAGTTCATTCTTTTTAATAGTCGGCTTTGCTTCATTTTCTGTGTTTTGTAAATGATGCTTTGAACGTTTATATCTGTAAAGCACATTTTCTGCCCATTCACGGTCAATTTTTATAAAGCCTTTCAGCTTTTTGTCTTTAACGGCAAATTCTTTTACTATGCTCATTGATTTTCCGTAAATTTCAAGCCTTGCACTTTGAACGTAAGGTTCCTTGCTTTCCCCTAAAAAGAAAGTAAATCCCATTGTGTTTGTTTCTCTGTCATACATAGAGAGATACCCTTCCGTCACTTCGTTGAGATTTTGCTTTTTTGCAACAGTTTCGCTGATTGCAAGCTTTGTAATCTCAACAGCCATATCGTCAAGACCTGATTCAAATATAAATACTTTTTCTTTAAATGTGTTAAAATCGGGTACAAGGCGTTTGTTTATGTTTTTTAAATTATCAAATTCCTCCTCAAGTTCACGGTCTGCAAGCTGAAAACGTTCAATTCTCGGAATAAGATAAACCATAAAGCGGTTTTTCATATCGTTATATAAAACAGGGTATGTAAGTCTTGCTTCGTGACCGCAAGATTCGCACCGCCATTTAAATAGACTTTCGTCAAGTGCCTTTTCTCTCAATTCAGGGTCATTAAATGCATTAATGCTGGTATATATCTCTGTTTGTGTTATTTCGTTACACTTTGGGCAAACTATGTTTTTTGTAACCTTTCCTGACATTTGACCTTCTCCTTTATAAGGGTTAATCGAAAATCTGAAATTTTAAATTAAAAGAGTTTTTCTATATTATATCAATTCATGGTATTTTTAACAAGTCATTTTTAAAAATTAAAGGTTTGTCAATTGTAATCCTACAATTTATTTACGAATATGTTGCACAGAATAGTGGATTTTTTTAGACAACTATGTTATACTATAAAATATAAGAAATAAGATAAAAATCAGACAACTAAAAAACAGCAATTGTGAAATTAAAATTTCTGAGCAATTTACGCTTATTTATAAAGTAGTGTGTTATTATGCACAAATTTATATTATATTTATGTGGCAAAGTAAATCAAATTTGTTAAATTATATTATTTTGCTTGACATATTTGAATTATTAAGTATAATGTATATTAGAAGTATAGTCTCGTTTTATACATATATTTTATAAATATAGTTGTATGAAAACAGACAAATACGGGGAGGTTTTGTCATAATTATGAAAGAATATAAGCATCCGAAAATGGAAATCGACTATTTTGAAGACAATTTAGGCCTATTGTTTACTGCATCAAGTCCCGAATGTATGGGTTATGGTGGAGAAGGGGTTGTAGATCCTTTTGCGTGTGGTAGTAATTACGATTGGGATACTGATTCATGTACTGGAACCTATAATGCATGAGATTAATCTTTTAAATCTGCAACATTGATATTATATCTTTAACTCTTATTAATGCTGTAACTGTTTTACCATTTATAGTGTAAAATTGTATGCTGTTAGAGTTATAGTTTTAAATGAAAATTCTTAGAAAAACTATTTAAGTAATACCATGCATATAAATTTTGGCAGATCGGGGGGTCTGCCTTGTGGAGAGTGTATAAATGACGCATTTTGCGGTAAAGCTGGCGGATATTACAATACGAATATCCTCAATGTATGAGAAAACGAAGGAATCGTTTCGGGAGTATCTAACGGAAGATGAGCCTGTATTTTCTCTTACAGTAACGGACTCGGAGCTGGACCGTGAGCGTGAAATAACCGCTCTTAACAGAATGATTGAGCCGGGTAAAGCGTATCCGCAAACCAAGAATGCCCTTGAGGAACAATGGATTTACCATCAGATTGCAAGTAATATGCCTAACTATAATGTTCTGCTTTTTCATGGTTCCGCAGTAGCAGTAGACGGACAAGCATATTTATTTGCCGCTCCCAGCGGAACGGGGAAAAGCACTCATACACGCTTATGGCGACAACATTTTGGCGATCGTGCCGTTATGATTAATGACGACAGACCGTTGCTTAAATGTACAAAGAACGGTGTAACGGTTTTCGGTTCACCATGGAAAGGAAAACACAGGCTGGGAAGCAATATTTCCGTGCCTTTGAAGGCAGTATGTCTCTTAAGGAGGGATACTGCCAATTCTATTGCGCCGATTTCCGCAGAGGAAGCCTTTCCTTCGTTGTTAAAACAAGTGTACCGTACCGAGTCAATATCTTCTACAGCAAAGATATTGGGACTGCTTGAGCGAATAACCCAAAGTACCAATTTGTATTGTTTAAAATGCAATACAGAACTTGAGGCTGCGTTCATATCATATGAAGGAATGCAAAACAATTAGACTATAATAACAATACAAGATGAAAAATAAATTTTTATTAATATTTCTGCTCGACAGGATTTAATAAAACAATAGCCGAAAACGGAGGAGCATACAGATGAAAATAATCCTTCCCGCGGACGTTCTGTCCCGGCGTATTCTCGGAGAACAAAAGCGGCAGCCTGATGTGGTATACCGTCTGTTAGAGCATTGCGTGCAATGCCCTGTGGCGGAAGGGCTGCTGCTTTATAATAATATGACAAAGGAATTGCTGCTTTTATCTCCTGAGGAAAAGGAACACATAAACGAGCTTGACGAGCTGATTGCAAAATGGTTTCTTGTTCCCAAAAATCAGAATGATAGACTTTTGGCAGATCAACTTCGTGAAATTGCCTCTTGTTTAAGAAATCCTATAAAAACAATTAATGCCTATACAATATTTACAACTATGGATTGCAATGCCCGTTGCTTTTACTGCTTTGAACGAGGACGGACTCGGTCATCTATGAGTAGGGAAACTGCCTTGCAAACTGTAAAATACATTATAAAAAATTGTGGCGGAGAAAAGGTATATCTTCATTGGTTTGGGGGAGAACCACTTTATAATACTGAAGTGATAGATATAATTTGCCAAGGTCTAACAGAGGCAGGCATTGACTACCGCTCACGAATGACCAGCAACGGATATCTTTTTGACGCAGAAATGATAAAAAAAGCCGCAGAACTGTGGAAGCTAAAACGTGTACAGATTACTCTGGACGGTACTGAGGAAATATACAATCGCACTAAGGCATATATAAATTCTGTAGAAAACCCATATGAACGAGTGATGAATAACATCGGACAACTTCTGGATTCCGGTATAGGAGTAATTGTTCGCCTGAACTTGGGAGCATACAACGGAAAAGACTTATATCGATTGGTAGATGAACTTGCAGAGCGTTTTAAAGATAAAAAGGGATTTAATGTATATACTAATATTATACTTGAACAGGAAAATCCCGATATGGGGGAATATGGGTGGAATAAGAATGCCGCTCTTTACGGCGAGTTGTTGGAGCTGAGGAAGCATATTGACAAGAAATTTCATAGTTCTAAAAGTTTTGCCCCTTTAAGGCATAAGATGCTTTTGAATGGCTGTATGGCAGATAACGACGGAGCTGTTACCATCTTACCCGGAGGGGAATTAGGACGGTGCGAACACTTTTCGGAAAAAGAAATTTTCGGACATATTAACAGCGAAAACCGTGACGAAGGTGTTGTAAATAGCTGGAAGGAAAAAATTTCATACGGTCATGAATGTGATGGCTGCACTTGCTATGCGGAATGTATTCGACTGAAGAAGTGCCCATCCGGAAAAACCTGTATTCCTGAGGAGAGAAAAGAATTTGAGGAAGAATTACGCTTAAAGGTATTAAATGAATACAACAGATTTTTAGGGCAACAGACTTTTGATGATGAAGAACAAATAACGTTTTGTTAAACAACCTCATAAATAAATATGCTTTAGAAAGGACAGTTTTTATGAGACTGAAAGAAGGATTTATAACTCATACTATTCAAGACACCCAGATGATGGTAGCCGCAGGTGAAGCGGCAAAGAGCTTTCATGGACTTATACGTTCCAACGAGACCGCCGCATTTATTGTTAATTGTCTGAAAACAGATACTACGGAGGACGCTATTGTAGACAGTCTTATGTCAGAATATGACGTATCCAGAGAAATTGCCGAACAAGATGTTCGTGATATTCTTGATAAGCTGCGCAGCATTGAGGCGATCGTGTGACAAATCAGATCGAATATAATAATGTGACATCCTCGCCCATAACACTTGAAGAGGCATTGGCAAAGCACGGGCGAGTTATATTTCCAAATGTAGGTACAAGCATGATGCCTCTTTTAAGGCAGAACCGAGATCTGTCGGTCATTGAACGCCGACCCGTTGACCAAAACGGAAAACCGCTCAGATGTAAAAAGTATGATGTGGTAATGTATAGACGTAGAAACAAATATATTTTACACCGTATTTTAAAGGTTTTACCCAACGGTTATGTTATTTGCGGAGACCATAATCGGTATAAGGAATATGACATTAATGATAAAGATATTATCGGCATAATGACAGCTTTTGTGCGTGACGGCGTTGAAACGCCGGTAACAGATAGAAGGTATCGTATCTATGTTCATTTGTGGTGCAATTTTTATCTGATTCGTTCTGCTCTTTTGTGGTTAAAATCTTATTTGTACCGAATTAAATCAGCTATTAAAAAATTTATAAATAAAATAAGTAAAAAGAATAAATAAGTTGATAAGACAAAATATTTGATAAAATAGACCGCCCGAGTTAGTATTGAGCTCGGGCGGTCTTCTATATTAAAATTATACAAGCTATCAAGTTTTATAAAATGTTAAACTCTTTTTTTATACTTAAATATTATTAAGAAAAGGAGCGATACAGCAGCTAAGCCGGCTAAATACATAGATTCGAATGGATTTCCGGTTGCTATGGTTGAGTTATCTGTTTTACCGTTAGAATTTTGAGGGGTATCCGGTGTTGCAATATTTGTAGTCGGTTGTGATGTTGTAGGCTCTGTTGTAGGAGTAATAATTAGATCATCCAGTCTGGCAATATAATTCGGCTCAGCAAACCTGATGCCAGGAATGTCGTATAATGCATAACAAACATCTAAAACATTTTGTTTATCATGACGGTCAAGGGTTAAAAGAAGATGATATTCATTATATTCTGAACGTTTTACATTAATAACACCGTATTTTTCAAATGTTTCCAATGTATAATCATAGGGGTTTTCATCTTCATAAAGCAACACAGTCACCTCATTATCAACAAATTCATGATCGACTGTTACATTATTTTTAATATATTCACGAGCTTCTATGCGTTCAGCGTCTTCAGTTACATCATCCGGATATTGATAATAACTTGGCTCAGCAAACCTGATGCCAGGAATGTCGTATAACGCATAACAAACATCTAAAACATTTTGTTTATCGTTACTATCAAGTGTTAGAATAAGAAAATTTATATTATATAAACGTTCTATATTTATTATTCCGTATTCTTCAAATGTTTCCAATTTATAATTATCTGGGTTTTCGCCTTTATAAAGCGTCACAATTATTATATTATCGGCAAAATTAAAATCATCAGGTGACATATTTTTAATTCTTTCACGAGCCTCTATGCGCTCAGTGTCCATGCCCGGACTATCAGGAGTTGCACCTAAAGCAAATTTCGGACTATCCGCAGTTGCCTCTGCAGCAAATGCCGTAATTGCTGTTACTGTAAAAATCATAGATATTATTACAATTGTTGATAATAGTGTAAATAATAATTTTTTCATAATTTTATCTCCTTTATTATTTAATTTGATACCATAATATACCATAATATGCTAAAATATTTAATACCCAAGCACTGACTTTTTCGTAATTAAGAAGATTTTCCATTGAGCATACATATAGACAATATCATTATTTACTGTAGATGTTTTAGCAACTGTAGCCTGATCTCCGTAATAATATTTTGTATAACCGCTCGGTTGTTGACCTTCAAGATACCAAGCCTGAGTAGTACCGTTGTAATACAACCATTTACTATCGGACATTCTTTTGGTATCCAACCGTTAAATATATATCCGGTTTTAGTATATGTATTATTGCGTAGGGTTGTTTCCATTCCGTATGTAACGGTAGTATTGCTCATGTTGCTACCGCTGCCGCCATTTTTATTATATACAACTGTACATGTTCTGTTAGTAACATTGGTCAATGCCTTACACTCATTTACTCTTCCGCCTGATTTAACCTTACCATTTAAGGAACTCAGTGTATCTACATTTCTTACTACCGCAGTTCTTACACCTAAAGTTGACAGGTTGGGGTATTTACTTTTTACAAGTGCCGCTACACCGGCAACCATAGGTGCTGCTGCGGAAGTACCGCTAAAATATGCATAGCTTCCGCCAATATATGTAGTATATACGCTTGAGCCCGGGGCTGCAACGTTAACACTGTTCACTTCATAATTACTGGCCCCGTCATCGAAAACCGATAAAGTATTATTTGAATCTATTGCTGCAACCGATTTTTCGACAATTTTCGCACGAGTATATCTTATAATTAATATAACATTTATAAATTATTTTGTCAACAAATATTTTTTAAAACAAAATATTGACTAATCAAAACCTTTATTGTATGATGTTGGTGAAATAAAAATGTGGGGTTTTTATGGCTAATAAAAATTATTTTATGAACGGCATAACTGAACTATTGATTCTGTCTGTTTTAGACAAGCACGATAGCTATGTGTATGAAATAGTTAAATCAATAACCGACTTCTCCGGGGGTTTGCTGACAATATCGCAAAATAGTATATACACTGCAACCTACAAGCTTGAAAATGAGGGTAAAATAACTGAATATTCAATGCGGGTGGGCAGGAAAAGAACCAGAATATATTATAAAATTGAACCGAGCGGAACAGAATATCTGAAAGAACTTTTAGAAAGTTATAAAAATACAACTGATGGAGTTCAAAAAATAATTGCGGTACTTGCTCAGGAAGGGGAAAAAACAAATGAATAAAATATGTAAAAAATATATTTCAGAAGTAAAAGCTTTTTTTCCGATTATGGGAAAAGATGAGAGAAAATATGTTAATAAATTACGATTAAATATAGAAAATTACTGTGAAGAGGCAGATATCACCTCTAAGCAGGAGCTATATGAGAACTACGGAAACCCCCATGATGTGGTAAATGACTACTATTCCTCTGTTGATACGAACAACATAATTAAAAAAATCCGTATTTCAAAATACATAAAAGCATTTATTATAGCAATTCTTGCTTTAGCAGTTATCGCAACTTCAACATATTGCATTATTCACTATTATGAATATCAATTATTGGCTCGACAGGAGGCTGTAATTGCTGAAGAAGTAATTGAATAGGGGTGAATTTACAATGAAAAGATTTACATCATTATTATTAACCTTTATTATTGCAGTTGCTTTGGTGGGAAGCATTCCTGCAAATGCAGTTGAAACACCAAAGGATACTCTTATAGAAATTGAATATTTTGAAAACGGAGACTATATAGAAACAGTTATAAGCGACGAAACAAATAATAATGCAATTCCTCCCCTTGCAACTACTAAAACAATAACAAAATCTAAAACCAAATATTATAAAAACAGTGCAGGTACCGTACTTTGGTATGCTACAATCAAAGCAACATTTACATATAACGGCAGTACTTCAAAATGCACAAGCTGTTCTCACAGCGCCTCTGCACCGGCTTCAAACTGGTCTATAAAAAGTATATCGTCAAGCAAAAGCGGTAATTCAGCAACTACTAAATGTGTTGCAACCTGCAAAGGAACTACATTATCTAAAGATTACTCGATGTCTGTTACAATAAAGTGCAGTGCTGACGGTACAATATCTTAATACTTTTTATATCTAAATAATTTCTCCTTAGTTTTATACAACACCTAAAAAAGGAATTGTCTCAAAACTTAATTCGTTTTGAGACAGTTCCTTTTTCCTATATAGGAAACTGCTGTTCTATAAATGCTTAAAAACCGTTCTTTTAAAACATTTTCAGTTTTATGTTCAGTTGTTACATCCGTATCTATTGTTCAATAGAGTCGGTGCGGTAAATGAAATTAACCTGACCATCCATATCATCGCTAAGGCCTGAGAAAGAACGGTAATTTTTCGATACTTCTATTGTTTTACGCAGCCTTTCGGTTAGCCCTGCTAAATCTCCGTTAACAGCGTCCACAAGTTTTTGTACGCCTTTTTCATTAAATTCCTTTAAACCGTCGGAGAGCTGCATTGACCCGTCCCGAAGCTGAGTAATTCCGTCTACAAGGGCGGGAACCCCATTTTTTAATGTAAGAATTCCGTCGTAGAGTTCTGAAGTCCCGGAATACAGCTTGCTTGTGCCATTTTTCAAATCATTGGTGCCGTTTTTCAGTTCTTCGGCACCGGAAGCCGCCTGAGAAACGCCTTCCGTATAGGTCTGCAAACCGAGGTAGAAGGAATTATAGCTGTCAAGAGAAGCCTTTAGCGAAATTACGGATTTCGCACCTTCCGATGCGGCGGTTAGCTGTGACTGCACCTCATCAGAAGCCATATTGTCTGAGATTGCCTTTTGCACCTGCAATTCTGTATTAGAGGCTATCATATCTTTTACTGAATCGCTTTGCATTTGCTCAGTCACATTTGAGGAAATTGTTTCCTTAACGGTTTCAGAAGTAATTTGTTCCGTCGTTTTTGCTTGAATCGTCTGCAATACTGTTTCACTTTGCATTTGTTGTTCAATTGCGTTTTCAATAGCAGTCTGTGTTGTTTCGTCTATCATGCCGGCGGCAACTGCGGTCTCATAGCTTTCCTTATCCATTTGGGCAGCGGTATAAATGACCTGTTCTGCTACAGTTTCACGAACGGCTTCCGTTACCTGAGCCTTGACCTGTTCTTCGACCGCTGACGTTACTTTTGCAGTCACTTCCTCACGAATTGCACCCGTTACCTGCTCCTCAATGTAAGAACGCTGTGCTTCAACCGCTGATGTGACGGTTTCAAGCGCTTGTTCATAAACTGCGTTTTTATCCAGTGAGGCGATTACACCGTTTAGTACATCAGCATAGTTATTGATTGTTAAAGAGGGAACCTCTAATCCTGAATCGGCAAGCTGGGTGTTTGCGGTAGAAAGCAAGGTTTCAAATACCTGTTTGGCACCGCCGTTCAGTGAATCGTTGTTGGAAGCGAGGGTGTTTAGACCATCGGATAGCTGTGCCGCACCGGATTTCAGTTTGGAAGCACCGTCATCCAGATCCCAAGCACCGTTTTTTAAGGAATCTGCACCGTCGGCGAGCTTGTCGATGCCTTTTGTAAGTTCTCCTGATTTATTAAGCAGAGTGGAAAGACCGTCATAAAGTTGAGAAGAACCGTCTATTAACTGATCCATAGCATCTGTCAGTTCTTCCAGCGACCCGCTCAAATCATCGGTGAAGTCGAGATTATCCTCATCCATTTCGTTAAATAACTTATTGGTTGCCAGAGTGATCGTCATACCAAGTTCAAAATTCTTGACGTCAGCGGTTATCTCCACATAATCAGGTATTTCAAATTTTTCAGTAGGAACTGCAAGATTTTCCTGCAAGCCTGGGAAAGCAATTCCGATTACGGCAGTGCGGTCACCGTCATTAATAAGTTTTCCGTTAGAAATCTCTACGTTTGTAAAAATATCATTATCGAGCAGCATACCGGTCAGCATAGCAAACGGCACATAGATTTTTTCCTTTTTTCCGTTGATTTCTACATACTCGTATTGCTGATTGAAATAATCAAAGCGAATCGTTACCTTACCGCTCTTTCCTGCAAGTTCCTCAGGGGATACTGTTTTTCCGTCCAGTTTATATGAAACGGACAATCCCACAGGCA
This sequence comes from uncultured Clostridia bacterium, assembly GCA_947584595.1. GTDB lineage: Bacteria > Bacillota > Clostridia > Oscillospirales > Acutalibacteraceae > Ruminococcoides. Next base: position 41,602 of record CANPWP010000013.1, read on the forward strand.
GTTCCTTTTCAATGTTGCCCTGATAGTAAATATCATTGCCCTGTGCATCCCAGACACGAGTGTTTCCGCTGCCGAGGGTATAGCTTTCATCTCCCTTGACGTTTTCCACATCCGTCAGTTCACTCTTATCACTTAGAGTATTGCTGCCAAGTGTGTTTTTTATCCAGTCGCTGACGATGATTTTCTGCACCGAACCGTCTGCTCCTGCAAGGACATATACTGTTTCATCTTTCGTATTTACCTGTCCCTCCACAGCTTTTTCGGATGAAACAGCTTGCAGTTGTTTTGTTTCTTCACTATTTCCGTTTGTCAGTGCGTATGCGGCAATACTGGAACTTACAAGCAGCATAATGCAAAGACAGATAGAAAGGGGTTTAATAATAGATTTATTCATTTTGTAAGTACCTCCAATTTTTCTGACTCTAACGGTGTTTCGGTATGAGCGGAATCGCCTGGAAAGTGATTTTTGTTTTTCATTCCCAAAGTTGTGACGCAGATAAGTTTGTCACACAGCAGCAGGAGCGCCGGGAGAATGAAGATTACTGAAAGCATACTTATAATGGCGCCTCTTGCCAACAGCATACAAATTGAAGCGATCATGTCTATATCTGCGTAAAGTGCGACGCCAAAGGTTGCGGCAAATAGTCCCATACCTGATACTATGATCGAGGGAATGGATGTAGAAAGTGCAGTCCGCACGGAATCCTTTTTCCCGTTTCCTCGAATCCGTTCCTTTTTGTATCGGGTCGTCATTAAAATAGCATAGTCAACGGTTGCGCCAAGCTGAATGGTGCTGATACATATCGGTGCGATAAACGGCAGGCTTTGCCCGAGAAAATGGGAAAATGCAAGGTTGATAAAAATGGACAGTTCAATAACCGAAATCAGAATAAACGGCAGGGAAATACTTTTTTCCACAAGCGCAATGATTACAAAAATTGCAAGAATTGAAATGATATTAACGACCTGAAAATCATGAGAAGTCGTGTCGATCATATCTTTCATGCATGGTGCTTCACCGATAAGCATACCTTTTTCATCATATTTTTTGAGGATCGTATTCAGTGTGTTGATTTGGCTGTTTGCATTATCGCTTGCCACCTTATATTCGGAATTGATGAGAAGAAGTTCCCATTTATCGCTTTTCAAAAGATTGGTGATCGATTCAGGAAGAATTTCCTCCGGCACACGGGAACCGACCACCGATTCGAGTCCGATAACATATTTTATGCCGTCCACCTGTTCCATTTCGTTAATCATGGAACGAACAGATTTTGAGGGGAGCTTTGAATCAACCAGCAGCATATGGGTGGATGCAATATCAAAATCTTTTGACAGTTTGTTGTTTGCAATCACATAATCCAAATCTTCCGGCAGGCTTTGAGTCAAATCATAATAAACCTCGTCGTTTGCCTTTGTATATCCGTAATAAGCCGGCGGAATCAGCATTACAAAAATAATGAGAAATACCGGGAAAATTCTCACGACGCCCTTTGTAAACCTGTTCATATTGGGAATCAAGGATTTATGTTTTGTTTTTTGCAGGGGCTTATCAAGCACAAGTATCAATGCAGGAAGAACCGTTACACATCCAAGAACGCCCAACAGCACTCCCTTTGCCATGACGATACCGAGGTCACGACCCATTGTGAAGGACATAAAACAAAGTGCGATAAATCCTGCGACCGTTGTAATGGAACTGCCTACCACGGAGGTCAGCGTTTCTTTGATAGCGACCGCCATAGCTTCCTTGTTGTCATCATTTCGTGTCAGCTGTTCATTATAGCTGTGCCATAGGAAAATTGAATAGTCCATGGTGACAGCAAGCTGTAAAACAGCCGACAATGCCTTTGTAATATAGGATATTTCGCCCATAAAATAATTTGTTCCGAGATTCAAAAGTATCATCATGCCTATACTGGCAAGAAATACAAACGGAATAAGCCAGCTGTCGAGGAAGAATAACATTGCAACACAGGCAAGCAGTACGGCGATACCTACATAAATCGGTTCTTCTTTTTCGCACAGATCCTTCAGGTCTGTAACAAGAGCCGACAGACCGGAAACAAAACACTGCTCGCCGGCGATACTGCGAATTTCCCGAATTGCATCCATAGTGACGTCCGAGGAGGTGGATGTGTCGAAAAACACAGCCATCATGGTGGAGTTTTCCGTGTTAAATTCTTTATAAAGCTTATCAGGCAAAATTTCCATCGGTATGGAAATATCTGCGACCGAATCGTACCAGAGAACCGATTCTACATGGTCTACCTGTTCGATCTTTTCTTTAAGCTCAGCCACATCCTTTGAGGACATATCCTCCACGATAATAAAAGAAAACGCTCCTTTACCAAAGTCTTTTAAAAGCTCGTTCTGTCCGATAACAGTTTCCATATCTTCCGGCAGGTAAGTAAGCATATCGTAGTTGACCCTTGTTGCCGCTATTCCAAATATTGACGGTATCATCAATACAAGGGCTGCAATCAAAATCGGTATACGGTATTTTACGACCGCTTTTGAAAAATGCATAAATCATCACCAATCCTTTTATTTGATGTCATAATAATCCACGTCAATTACATCAGGTTTCTGGTGCTTTACAATAAGTACTGTGTTAATTACAGTACAAAGGTTCAAAACGCCGTTTGCAAAAAGAGAAGCACCGAGCAATTCTGTCAACAGAAGAGCGCTTCTTGCAGAGAATATTACAAGCAGTACACCAATAAAACCTGTAATAATCGCTACAGATAAAATTAGCCACCAGCTTTTGATACCGAATTGTTTTGAATCAAGAGCAATTTGAATTTTAAACAAACTGTCCGTCAAAACGGAAATACCAAGTACAATACAAATAAATGTCATTAAATGCTCCGGGTTTGTTAGTATGACCAATCCTAAAATTAAAAGCAGGATACCAAATTCCAAATCAAACTGAAAAGCCAATCGGAACAAATCTTTGGAAAAATAGCCTACGAGTTTTACAATGCCGAATACGACCATTGAAATGCCCGCAAAAATGCCGATAAACTTTGTTGATATGTCGGGTATTGCAATAAAAAGGATACCTGTAATACAGAATATAACAGACATTACAACGTATCCGATCTTTGCAATCCGCATTGGTGTTACAGAACGCATTTTCATAAGTCAAACCTCCTATTTTATTTTACGGTTATATAATATTCCTGTGTTTCTATTCTGAATACAGACAGAAAACGCCCCGTGCCTGATTTTTAGGCACGGGGCGCTAAATGACTAAAATACGGACAAATAAATAAGAATATCTGATTCATTTAATTGTCCTTTTCACAACGACGTATCGTTTCCTCCACGATTCCTTTTTGCAATTCATAAATTCTATTGAAGGATAATTGAATGTCCTCTTTCATACCTTTATTAAGCCAGCCGGATACAACACCAAACAGAACACAACCGAAATATTCACTGAGGATATTCTCGTCACTTTCACTGATTTTTCTCCCGTTAAGAGCCGTGTCAAGATATGTTTTTATTGTGTGATCGCATATTTTCCAAAGGTATTGCTCATAAATATCTCTGTTGACTGAGTTATATATATGTAATACTGCCCGCTTATGCATTAGCGCAAACTCTATCATTGCGTTAAGACAATCCTCGATCATTGCAATTGATGGAAATTTCTGAATAATACGCTCTGCATCCTCTACTACGATATCTTCAATTAACCTTGGAATATCTTCAAAGTAATAATAAAAAGTGTTTCGGTTGACACCGCAGTCAGATACAATGTCCTTTACTGTAATTTGAGTAAGCGGCCGCTCATTTAACAGCTTTAAAAAGGAGGATTTTATTGCATTTCTCGTAAAGTTTGCCATTAATATTTTACCTCGCTTAATTTTAATAATATTTTAAAATCGCACCGCAGGAATAACAAATTTTTGTAAGGTATTTAAGTAAAAAATTTGTTTCTGACGGCTTTTTAGTCACAATGAACCGGAAATTTGTTAGCTCCTAAATGTTTTATTTTTAGCTTGCAGTCAATCAATATCTTCAATAAAAATAACATAAACGCACTGAAAACGCAATAAAATACGCACGAAATAATAAAAAATTATTGTAGGATTACAATTGATGTATTACAGTAAGGAAAAAAGAGTAGCGAATAGAAAACCTCTGTGTTACAGTTAAGTTGCAAGAAATAAAAGCAACAGGAGGGAACTATTCGCTATGAATATGGATTATAGTCAATAAGGTGGACAAGAAAAATCACGAAAAATAAATATTTTCAAATTGGTCCGGAGAAAGACCATGATTATGTGAATGCGGTCAATTTTATTTGAAATTCTGCATGCAATAACCTTTCTTGAATACAAATCCAATATTACACAGACATAGTAAAATCTGTTTGAAACTCTTACATATGTAAAATCGCATACCCAAACCATATTCGGTTTTGGCTGATCAAAATTCTGTGCAAGAACATTTTTGCATGCACCGTTTTCAGAATGCTTTTTCTGTTTCAAAGGCTTGACAGTGCTCATCTTTGGCAGGCTCATTTCTTTCATCAGGCGGTACACTCTGCCTTCACTGATGTTTATGCAATAATCACGCTCAAGACAAATTTTTATCTTACGGAATCCTATTCTCTTATCTGCCTTTGCATAGATTTCAAGAATCTTTTGCTTGATTTGAGTATTCTCATGCTCACGGCAGGATGGTTCACGGTTTAAAAACTTGTAGTAAGTGCTTCTGTTTACATTCAAAACCCTGCAAAGAATAGTGATTGAATGCTGACCTGACAGAATACGAACCGCTTCTAATCTTTGTCTGAGTGTGGCGTGAATATTGGAATCGCTTTTTTTAATATTAAATTTTCCTCCTCAAGCTCTGCGTTGCGGCGCTGAAGTGCTTTTATTTGCTTTCCTGTCAGAACTGTATCATCATCCATACGAACCTGAGAATATTTTCTAACCCAATTGGATAATGTCGATTATGATATGCCGTATTTCTTCTGAATATCTGCGTAAAATTTCCCTTACTGGTGAAGATTTACGATTGTTTTCTTAAACTCCTCGCTGTATTTTGTCGGACTTTTTCTGCTACTCATTTTTATCCTTCCTTTCCTTGTCCTCTATTTTTTCACACTTGTCTACTTTTTTAGTATACATCCAGTATCATTCATCAGATTCGCTCAAGCACAAGATTTGTGAGTTACAAGCATATTAAACAGCTGATGGCAGATCTCAAGACAGTATATCAGGCTATCAGCGAAGAAGCTATGAACAACCTGACTCTGTTTAAGGATAAATGGGGAAAATCTATCCGTACTGCGTAAAAATCTGGGAAGAAAATTGGGATGGATATACTATCAACTTTCTTTGCATATCCACCCGAGGTTCGTAAGATAATATATACAACTAACATCATTGAGGGCTTGAACCGACAGGTTAGACAGATTACAAAGAACAAGCCGTCGTTTACTAATGACGACAGCCTGCACAAAATGTTATATTTAGTGTCACAAAAGATTGTCGAACGCTGGACACAGAGATGTCGAAACTGGGATATTGTTGTCAGTCAGCTTTCGATAATGTTCGAGGGCAGGATAAATGCCTGGTTTGCCCATGAAAATAGAATTTCCCGTCCGCACAACGTTATTCACGCTGGTGCGCGAATAACATTGCTCAAACGGGAATCATGGTTGATACGGGGCAAATCAATCACACCGATTGATTGCAATCCACATTCTCAATTATTGCTTGATGGAATAGTTTTTACACAAAATATTATGGTGTGCCCTAAAAGATGAGTTTTCCCGGGCAAAGAGTACAAGTAGATGTAAAGTTTGTGCCCTCTTCCTGTATTGTCGGCAAAGCTCAAGGGGAAAAGTATTACCAATACACTGCCATTGATGAATATTCTCGTTTCAGATATATAGCTGCCTTTAAGGAACATAGTTCTTATTCATCTGCTCTTTTTCTTGACCAACTCGTTAAAACTTTTAAATTTCCCATACATTGTATTCAAACCGATAATGGTATGGAATTTACAAAACGGTTGTGTGTATCTGAAAAACGCACTGAAACCCTGTTTGAGGCTCGCCTCAAACATTATGGAATTAAGCATAAGATAATCAGACCTTACACTCCAAGACATAACGGGAAGGTTGAGAGAAGTCACAGAAAAGATAATGAATATTTTTATGCTACTCATAAGTTTTATTCATTTGATGATTTTAAAAAGCAACTTGCTGTTCACAACAGAGAATATAATAAATTCCATATGTATCCTTTAAATTGGAAATCTCCTGCTGATTATATTAATGCATTTGTTTCTACCGGCGAAGTTTTCTAATTTTGTAACACATGAGTTATACCAGATAGGGACAAAAAAGAAAACAATCGTGTTTTATGGCAGTGGAATGGGTTCTGAAGTGAAAACTTATTTTGGAGGATTACACGATGAACAGACAAATTATTGATGAAAAGACGGGTATCGGCTATACCCTGCAAGCCAACTATTATCTGTCCAAACTTGCATTACCCGCCGAGGAGGAACGGCCTATCGGGATTTGGGGACAGCGGCACAGGCGGTATTTGAAGGAGAATCACCGCATCTTGTACTATAATCTTCTGACTCCCTGCAATCTGAACGGCCACCTTGCCGACATTGACAAGCAGGCAGAGGAACTGTTTTCCCAGCTGGTAAAGGAATACGCCGATAAACAAGGTGTGACGGAGTGACTGAAAGCGAAAAATAAAATTGAATGGATCGGGCGGATGAGCAATATCTGTTCCGCTGTAACAGAGGTCGTCAACACAGAACCGATTTACGCATAATACAAACTGCAACATTGCAAGAGGGGCAAGGATGTAAACGACTTGTCCCTCTTATTCTGTGCCCCAAAAAAATTGGAAGACAAAATCAACGTTTTATAAACTTTCAAATTTTATGAAGAAAAAATTTGATATGCCGGTTTGACAATGATGTGTTACACAATTAAGGGAAAACAACTTCGCCGGTTTGAAGGAAATGATTTAAAAAATCTTTGGGAGATTTCCAACCTAACGGACGCATAGGGAAGTTATTGTATTTTCTGTTGTTAACAGCTAATTGCTTTTTAAAATCTTCAAATGAATAGAATTTATAATTTGCATAAAAGTACTCATTATCTTTTCTGTGGGAACGCTCAACTTTACCATTATGCCTAGGTGTAAAAGGTTTAATAAGCTTATGTCTTATTCCCAATTCTTTCAATTTGGTTTCAAATAAAGTCAAATTATTGCCTTTTATTAATCGTTTTGTAAACTCTAAACCGTTATCTGTCTGAACGCATTCCACCTTAAAAAGAAATGCCCTCAGCATATGCTCAAGAAAAACCATTGAGGAATAAGTACTGTGTTCTTTGAAAGCTTCAATATACCTAAAGCGAGAATACTCATCAATAGCTGTATACTGATAGAATTTTTCGCCCTTTGAATCACCTACAATACAGGCTGAAGGCACAAACTTAACATCAATTTGAACTCTTTGACCGGGATAATACATTTTTTCATAGGGCTTAGGGATATATTTTGGATTTGGCAAAGTTTGTCTTACTTCTCCCAATTTTCTAAGCATACGGTATAAACCGGTTATGCTCCTTGTATATCCTTTTTGCCTTAGTTTGACCCAAAACACAACAAGACCGGCATTAGGGTTTCTTCTTCGCATATTCTCTTCGCATATTCTTTATTAATTCTATTTCCTCTTCGGTATGTTGATTTGGATGATGTAAAGGACGATGTGTTTTATCTGCTAATGATTGGAGCGTACCGTCATACCGATTTTTCCATCGGTAAACATACTGCCGACTTACCTTGTACTCTCTTGCAGCTTTTGTAACACCGTATTTTTCGGAGTAATTAATGATTGACGAAACATCATATTTTGTGTTATAGTATTCATAGCAAATAGGATTCCTTTCTGTTTTTTGGGTTTTGGCAAATTAACTATAACACAGAATCTTCCTATTTGCTATTCTTTTTTTTCTTAATTTTTTACGGTCGGTGGAAATAGCAGCAGTAGCAGTATTGTGGTATTGTGTGTAAACTGCTCGCAGTTTTACACAATTCCACAATTAACACCTTTCGTAACGCATCTATTGTAAACCTACAAATTATAAAATATGATTATGAGTTATGTAGGTTTGTCAATGATGTGTTACAAAATTAGAAAACTTCGCTGGTAGAAAGAAAGGCGTTAATATAATCAGCA
>CANPWP010000014.1 GCA_947584595.1 uncultured Clostridia bacterium
CAATGCCGTTATGGAGTGCTTTTTCAAGTACTTGAAAAAGGAAGAACTGAACAGGCGTCATTTCACAACAGTTGAACTGCACCGTTCTGCTTGTCGATGCAAGCGTTCCCGTTCGTTCATGCTGTTTTCCTCCTTGTTTGTTTCGCTCATTTGATTTTCCTGACCGTATATTTCGATTGCATACAAGACGCTGCCGTCATTTTTGCGGCGATTCAATACCTGTATTTCTGATCCGTTGAAGCGGTAGTCGGACGCTTTTCCGAAAGGCGTCCAACCGCCTTTCCCATAATTGCAAGTAGACCATTTATGCTCCGGCTGATCCTTGATTTTGGAATAGAAGCCGTTGGTCTGAACCTTCGTAACCACACGGGTCAAGCCGACAATATCGGGATGGTATTGGTGTGCCGTCGCCACCAACTCGGTTCCGACTTGGATATGCCGTTTCAAATCGGCAAGGTTTTTGATGGAAAGCGGCTGCCGTTCTTTCTTTTCTTCTGCCATGTTCACATTCCTCCCATCATCATGCCCTCATCTTCATTTTCAATATCCGCCAACAACTCGTATATGGAGTCGTATCCGCTGCAATAAAGGAATTCTCCGTTTATAAATTGCCCGCCGTGTTCCTCGACAAATTGTTCTCCGAAACCGGAAAAATCGAAATAATTTTCCATTACCGGATTCATGCTGTATACATCCTCATAATCCACAAGATAATGAGCAAGTTCTTCCGCATCAGAGACTTTTGGAATAAAGTCAAAATCGTCCAAGTGTTCGGCAATGGAGACGATTTGCGATGCGCTTTGTGCATCAGCAACTTCCACGATAGCAGAAAGTTTATCCCAATTCATGTTGTCTATGTCTAAAGACCGAAGCAGTTTGTTTGCCTCATAAATTCCTTCGCTGTGGATAATGCCGTCCATGCGTTCCTCTCAAGCATCATTTTTTATATAGTTGAAATAGAATGAGAATGTGCAGTCACTGTTGGAAGGTGCGCCAAGCCGTGCAATGGCTTTCTTGATTGCCAATTCCTCATCGGGAAGCAGAAGCAGTTCCGTGTGTCCGTTGTAGCTGACTTCTGCACTGGCAAGTGTGCTATCATAGTAATATTCGGGAAAAGTCTGCCCGTCGTAGACCTCGTTCAGTTTATCGAAAGGGTCGTAGATGAGCAGTCCCTTTGCCGTGATCCGCGCAAGTCCACGGTCTATGAGTCTTTTGCCGAGAGCTGCGTATTTCGGATCGTCCTCATCATTCGCCGGGACAGCTCCTTCCGTATTCATGACATAGGCTCTGCCGATTTTTCCGTAATTGCTGACATCCTGCACCAGCGTGAAGTGATCAATATTAAAAGTTAGGTTAATGAGATTCTTGAGGGAAGGCTCTTCCAGCATCGAAATCCCAATGAGAAATTGATCCATTTCCTGTGTATCAAAGCTATCCAAACGCTTGGCAAGGTAATTCATCTCATCTAAATTGACCTGATGTCCTTCCAGAACGGAAAATTCTTCCGGCCAGTAGATGCCTGTCACGGTGACCGGTTGCTGCTTGTCCGTGCTGTTAATCGCGTGAATTGCAGCCAGCTTGTTGTACAGATCATTTTCGCTGATGGGAAAACGGATATCCGTCTCGCGGTCGCCGTTCCCGATTTTGAGTTTAATCATTTTTAAATTTCCTTTCTTCATATTGGATCGCCCCAAGACCGAAGTGTCGGATTGCCATGGCGTTATAAATCAGGGCAAACAGCTTCGGCGGAATCAGTTCAGTATCGGCAAGGACGCTGACCATCAGATGTTTTGCGCCGAGATACAAGTCCTTTGCCGCACAAAGGAGGGTATAGGCGTTCTCGTCACAATCCTTTACTCGGATAGCGTTCATATTGATTTCATTTTGCTCTATAAGCGGCTTTGACGCCAACCACAGCCGACGGTCAGCGGTCAGCAGGTACAGCGCCGCCATAAGTGTCTTGTTCTTCTGCTCCATCCGCTTGACTGCCTTAGAGAAGACTGTGCGGTGTTTTTCGTTTCGGTACTCCACAAGTGTTCTTTCCTTTCTGATGAAATAAAAAAAGAGCCGACCGTTTGAATTAAACGATTGGCTCTGATAAACGAAAAGCAGGCGGGTTTTCACCTGCCTGCTGATCTTGACTTTTGCGGTATTCAGTTGTTCACGGGGGTTCGAGTCTTCTCATAGATGGAAAATTGCCTTTTTCCATCTACGATTTTGACTCTCGAAAAAAAGCCCCATAAGACGCCGAAAAGCCCGATAAAATCGGGCTTTTCGGGGACAATATCTTTTTTATTGTCTCTTTATGGCTGGGCTGGCGAGATTCGAACTCACGGATGACGGAGTCAAAGTCCGTTGCCTTACCGCTTGGCGACAGCCCAATATTCAAAATTGCAACATTGGAATTATAACATATTGAATGTTCAATGTCAATAAATAACTTGCAAAATATATGGATAATAAATTTTGAAAAATATTAATTAATTTTGATATACACAAAATTGTAAAATTCCCTTTATATGCCATATTTTATTTTAAATCTGTCAAGCTTTTTGCCGATTGGTTTTAAAAGAATAAGCAGAAAAATTAAATTTGATATTGAATAAATTGCAGTAATCGGTGCAGAGGTCACAGATGAAGCTAAAAATCTTGTTAAATTAAAATAACCGTCTGACCAGAGAGTAGTCCAAATATCCATAACAAAAGAATAAATTACACCCGATAGAAGAGAATACAATATCATAATAATCTTATTTTTAAGAATTTGACTGCTTAAAAGTCCTGCAATAAATCCTACAATGCCCCAAGCAAACATTTGAAAAGGAGTCCACGGTCCCTGACCGAAATAAAAATTTGATATAACAGCCGATAAAGCGCCTGTAAGAAATCCTGCTTCACTGCCAAAATACACAGCAGTAATTATTACAAGTGCGGTAACAGGCTTAAAAAAGGGAATAGGTGAAAATATAAATCTTCCTGCAACGGAAAGAGCAGTCATAATTGCAATAATTACAAGTGTCCTTGTAGAAGTTTTCTTGTTTTCAAAGGAAATAAAAAAGGGAATGCAGGCAAAAATTACAAGTAAAACAGAAATAACAGCATAGCTTTTTTCTGGAAATAAAAAGCTTCCTGTTAATATAATTACGGGAACAGCGCAAAGAATAAATATATATCTAATAATCTTATTCAGCATTTTTCTCTCCGTTCAGATTACAAAGTTTAATAATATCTTCAAAAAGTACGGCATTTTCATAAAAACCCCTGCTCATTTTATTTGCAGAAGTAGTATAAAATCCGTTTCCGCCAAAAAATTCTTTTGTAGAATTTTCAGCAATAATATTTCCGTTAAATAAAAGTCCGCATCTGTCTGACACAGAGCAGGCAAATTCTGTATCGTGAGTAACAATAATAATTGTTACTCCTTCTTTTTGCAGATTTTTAAGAATGATTTTAAGTTCATCCTTAGCAAATGCATCAATGCCTTTTGTCGGCTCATCTAAAATCAGAACAGAGGGGTTAAATAGCAATAGTTTTGCAAGAGCGGCCTTTTGAATTTCTCCTCCGCTTAAGTCATAGGGGTGCTTATTAAGCAAATGCTCAATACCTAAAATATGAGAAGTTTCATTAATTTTACCCTTATTATCAGATAACTCAAAATCATCAATTATTTTGTCTTTAATAAATAAAGTTAAAGGATCTTGAGGAAGATACATCACATTTTCATTTTTGTATATTTTTACTTTTCCGTGATATGCCTTTAAAATTCCGCTTATTATTTTAACGGCAGTTGATTTACCGCTTCCGTTAGCACCTAAAACAGCATAAATTTCACCCTTTTTTATACTTAAATTAAAATCTTTAAGAATATCACTTCCGTTTTTTTCGTATCTGAAATAGATATTTTTAAGGGTAATAACGGCATTTTTTTTCTTGTTATCAATCAAATCTGTTTCATGTAATTTTTTTATATCGGCATTAAAATTTTCTTGCAGAAATTTTCTGCCTTCTTTTATATTAAGAGGGACTTTATCATCTATATTCTTATTAAGAATATTATATACTCTTAAAGATACAGGCAGAGCATTAATAATCGGGTGATTTTCATTATTTCTTTTAAGCTCTTTTAGAATTTTATCGGGCGTATTGCAGGCACAGACTTTTCCTTTTTCAAGAACTATAACCTTACTTGCAAAGTCAAAAACTTCTTCAAGATTATGTTCGGAAATTATAACTGTAATACCAAAATCTCTGTTAAGATTTTTAAGAATATTTATAAAATTTTGGGCGGATAAAGGGTCGATCTGACTTGTAGGCTCGTCAAGAATTAAAATCTCAGGCTGTAATGTTAAAACAGATGCTAAATTTAGAAGTTGTTTCTGACCTCCCGAAAGGTTGTTTGTATCGTTGTTAAAAACATTTGAAAGTCCGAAAAAGCTTGCCATTTCACCAGTTTTAAGCCTGATTTTTTCTTTGTCATAAGCAAGGTTTTCCATAGCAAATGATAACTCGTGGTATACTTTATCTGTTACAATCTGACTGTCGGGATTTTGCATAACGAAGCCGATTTTTTCTGCACTTTCCTTTTTTGACAATTCTTTTAAATTTTTACCTTTAAAAATTATTTCCCCGGCAATATTTCCTTCTGGAGTAAGCTGTGGTTTAAGCATTTTAAGCAAGGTGGATTTACCCGAACCCGACTCACCGCAGAGCAAAATTAAATCACCTTGTTCAACGGTAAAATTGATGTTATCCAATGCTTTCTCGGAGGACTTCGGATAGCTGAAGCTTAAATTTTTGATATTGAATACTTCCATTTTAAATCCTCCTTAATTTCATAAATTCCCGGCAGAAAACACAATACAGCAAAAGATATATAAGAAATAAAAGCAGAAATACCAGAATTTGAAAATATTATAACAGGATAATAAACAACTTTTGTGTTATCAGCAACGATTGCAATATAAGTTAAAATAATTAAAGTTATTATACTTATCAGCAAAATAAAATCATTTGTTTTAAACCTGAATCTTCCAAAATTAGTAACCTTACCTGTTGAATGACCTCTTGCAGACATTGAATCCGCAGTATCAACAGAAGTCTCAAAACTGTGGGTAATAACTGCGGAAAAACAGTTTATATACAGCTTTAACTTGGAGTTTGACTTCATCTTTTTCTGAACCGATAAAACTTCATTGAAATATTTTGAAAAGTTGGGGATGAAATGTAAAGCCATAGAGAATATAAGGCTTATTTTAGGACTGATTTTTCCGAAAAGGAATAATATTTTCTCCGAGTTAAAAATTATATTAAAACATTTAAACCAAAAAATAACGCATAAAATCATAAGCGCTAATACAGAACCGTATATGAGTGCCTCTAAGGTAAAAGCGTTGTCGTTAATAAAAAACAGCGGAGTAGCTCCGTTGTGAGAAAACAGAGGATTTAAAATTGTAATAAGTACAGTAAAAGGTATGTATTTTAAAAAACTGATTATTGTGGTTTTAATGGTATTTAAAACACATAAAAATAAAAAGCTTCCTGTCATTGATATAAAAAGATAAACAGGGTTTTGTATAAACATAGATACAGAAAACACTGCTATAAAATAAATAAATATCACGACAGGATGAAAATTAGAAAATGCTTTCATTTTTATTCTCCGCTATATGAGTTGCCAATATCAGAACCTAAATTACAGGTGTAACGCCATTCTACGGTATCATTTGGCTTAACGTTTATGCAGTTTGCACCAACATCTGCAAATTTGCCGTTTACACATACCATCCAGCCTGAAAGATTTCCGCAGTCAAATTCATATAAATTAGATATTCCTCTTAAATAAACGCTTGTGCCTTCTCCGTTATAGTCAATCTGAATTTTATCTTTTTTTGCCGCCTTGGTGAGAACGGTAAATGGGGTGTCGCCGTTTTCATATTCAACGGCAGTATCTATAATAATTCCGTTTTCGGGAATGTAATTTCCGCTTTTAAGTTTTTCGGGCAAAGAGGATAAAGCTGTAATGCAGTCAACCTTAACGTTAACTGTATAGGTACTTTTCGTTTCTTCGGTTTTATAGTAACCCTCAGTGCTTTTAATTGAACAGGAGCAAAATGTCATAATAAATGACAGACAAATAATAATTAAAGATATATGTTTTTTCATGTTAGTTGCTCTTTTCGCTGTTGCCTTTATTTGGAATTTTATGTTTTTTGATAAAATAAATATATAAAGCCAAATATCCTAAAATTAGAATAAATACAGAAATAACCTCATTTGTCAGACTTTCAACACTATATAAATTGTTATATTGTAAAGTTTCTTCAATGTTATTTGTATTTGAAATTAAACCGTTTTTCGGAATTTCATCAGATGTTGCAGTATTATTTAGAGAAATACCCTCTGATGATTTAACAGTCGGTGCAGTTTCTTGCTGTGGAACAGAGGATTCAGTCAGAGAAGTATTACTTTTTGTTTGAGTTTTATGTCCGTTTGAACTGTTTTTGTTTGAAACACTATTTTGATTATTTGGTGTTACAGCATTTCCTCCATATACAGAAGATGGGGAAGAATTGTTATTACTATTATTTAGTTTACTGCTGTTATTGTTGTTATTATTGTTTTTAAGTTTTGAGGATAAATTAGTTGAATTATTTTTATTATTATAATTATTAGTCTTCGGCTCGGTTATAGTTTTTTGAGGATTGTTTTCATTTAAAAAATTATAAAATCTGTGAGAAGTTGAAATAAACAGCTTGTATGCTGTTAGAGCATAAAACGCCTGATAAGACGCCATTTGATTCTCATTGCCGTTTTGTAAATGTTTAAATCCGCCTTTTGATGTCTGATAAGTAAGCAATGAGTCAAATGCTGAACTGCCGTTTTTTATAAATCTTTCATCATTTTCAGGGTCAATCCCTAAAGAAGTAAGCATACCTATTACCTGTGCTGTACTTTCACAGTTAAGTTTACCGTAGCTTGCAAAACTACCGTCATCTTTTTGGATTTTGCTCAGTCTGCTTAATGCTTTGTCAACTGATTTACTTACGTTTTTGTTATTTTTTATGTATGGTGCAAGTGCGGTAACCGTCATAGCCGTAACATCTGTATCAGGTGCAGTACCTGTCAATGCAAATCCCCCGTTGTCAAGCTGTAAAGATAAAATTTTTGAAATAATGTCGTTACGGGTAGTTGCGGCATTTTGGGAAACAGAAAAATTTTTGCTGTCAAGTAAAATCAACGCATAGTCAAGGGTCATAATTCCCTGAGCGGATAACTCAGAAAGCTCTCTGTTGTATGTGCAGTCTGCAAGCAAATTTGCACCGGAAATATTTTTTATATCCTTATTGCAGGCTGTGTATGCAAGTCCGATTCTTTGTAAATCTGTAATTTTTGCATTTTTCACTCCGCTTTTATAAATATCGGATATTACTTTGTTCAAACTGTCAATATATAAATTTTTATTAAATCCTGTGCCGTTTCTGCTTAAAGAAATAACAAACCAGTCGATTTCACTTGTCCCAGCATTCGGGGCAAGATATTTTTCTGTAAAATCGTTAATGGAATTTGTTTTTGTGTAATTATATTCATAATTTAATAAACTGCCAATTCGTTTATCAATATCATTAACTGTATAACTTGCAGCAAATACATTAGTAAATGAAATTAATGTAAAAATAAATAATAAGCAGATAACAGAGAGTTTTCTAAAAGCCTTCATTTTAAATCCTTAATAAGTTATTTTGTTCCAAAAGCAAGATGTAATTGAATTAAGGTAACATCGATAATATTAACTTTTGAATCTTCGTTGAAATCTGCGATTATGTATGTATTATCGTCAAAATTTTTAAAATGTGCAAGGTACAACTGAATAAGTGTTGCGTCTTTAATTGTAACATCACCGTCTTTATTTACATCACCTTTAAGATTAATGTTTTTTCGAGGTGCGTCAATTGTGAAATCGGGAGAATATCTTAAAACTGCGGGAGCTCCGTTTTCATTGTATTTTTCAACCTGAAGTTTAATTTTATCAGAAGTGAAGTTTACAGAATTTACATCAACATTGATTTCTCCGTTTTCATCAGTAACATATGTAAGAGTACCGTCTAATTTTACAGTCATATCAGCAATTGGAACGGTAACAACAGTTTCAGTCCATGTATCGGTATCTTCATCATAATCATAATTGGTTTCCGTACTTGAAAATTTAATAATTCCGTTAGATTCAAATAATGTAGTATCTATCTGAGGAATATAGCAGGGGTAATCTCCGTAATAAATAACTACATTGTCGCCGTCAGAAAGATTGTAGTCACCAATACCTACGCTTGGTGCAACACCGTTTACAGCAAAATACCAGCCGTCCCAGCCGCCAAACTGAGCGGCTTTTTCGCCGTTTACTTCAGAAACATAGCCTGTGTCTGCTCCAACAATGTTTATATCCTCATAAGAGTTATTAACAATTTGTAAAAGCTGTGCAACAGAAATATTATCATCTTCAACAGTCACATTACTGTTAAAAAATGTGTCCTTAACGCCCTCAATTCTTAAAGAAACAGTAAGGCTTTGCGTTGCAGCAAAAGCAGAAATTGCTGCGGTCGATAACAGTATTAAAAGTACTAATGCTGTCGATAATAATTTTTTTGTTTGTTTCATAAATTTCCTCCTAAAAAATATGCTCCCATAAGGGAGCAGTTGATATATCAGAACAGAATTATACCGTAAAAATACAGAATAATCCCGTAATGAACCCTTTTTCTCCCGCTTGCCCAAGAAAAGTTTTCGTAAAATAATACGGTCGGTCTCCTGACTTATATCCGGCAAAAACCCGAAAAGCGCCTTCTCAGAAAAATCCAATGGCATATTGCTTTTCTTACAGATAAATACAGTAATGGCGGTTGTAACGGAATCGCACCGTTTTCCCAATTTTTCTATTGAAAAACCGTATTAAGTATGTTATAATCTTGAATGTTCTCTAATTATACCATATATTTGAAATTATTCAATAAGAAATTTTGAAAAAATTTCTAAAAAAGACTTGACAAACAGGGGACATGTTAATATAATATAAAGGCTGACCTGTTAAGCTTATGGGGATTGACAGAAAGCTTGATAACAGCAGATTTGCGCCAATAGCTCAGCTGGATAGAGCAACTGCCTTCTAAGCAGTAGGTCAGGGGTTCGAGTCCCTTTTGGCGCGCCAATTATGGTGGGTATAGCTTAGTTGGTTAAAGCGCCAGTTTGTGGCACTGGAGACCATCGGTTCGAATCCGATTATCCACCCCATATATTTGACTCATTAGCTCAGTTGGCAGAGCACTTGACTTTTAATCAAGGTGTCCGGAGTTCGAATCTCCGATGGGTCACCATACAGAGTGGATTATATAGCTTCTATAAAGCTACATAATCCGCTCAGTATATGAAATTTAGAAATTAAAAAGTTACGGTACACTGCTTTGCGGCGGCTGTACGAACCTACACGTTCTTTTTGATAACGGACTGTAACGCGTGCCTACAATCAGTTCGTCAGAATTATCTGATGTATTGAATTTTATTTGCAAAAAAGTAAGACCTGTCCCGGGCAAACAGAACAGGTCTTGAGAAATGTATCAATAAACGTTAAAATAACGCATATCGAGCTTCACAAGTCTTGAGTATTGGGTTTACTCGGGGCGCAAGCTTATAAGTAGTTGGCGCTACTTATAAGCTGTGAGGCTTATTTTATTGCTAAATCTATTATAAAAAATTTACTAAAATTTGTCAATAGTTTTTTATAAATTTTTATGCAATAAATTTTTAAAAATTTTGTTGTGTACTGTCCCTCCGAGGGACAGTTATATTTAAACAGTTATTGTGAAATATTTTCAATTATTTAATAGATTGGAAATAATAAAAATATTATCGTACACTAATAATTATTTAAGGTGAATTAAAATGACTGAAGAACAAATAAATAAACAAATTGAATATTTAAGATCACAAAAAGATAATCCTGCAGGCAATTACAGAAGATATCTTGTAAACTTATATGAATTATTTTGCAATGGAGCAAAAAAGAATGGTACAGATTGGTGCCCAAATGTTAGCAAAAAGGAAATGATAAAAGCAGCATATGCAGGGGTAAAAATAGATCATGCCTCATGGGAAATGGTACAGCGTTGGAAAGATGATTTAAAAAAGTTAGGTTATTTAAAAGATTGTAATGTTAATGGCGAATGGAGGACATACATTCTTAAAGAGCTTGATTTTTAATTTTTTATTTATGACAACCATCTATTTTAATGGGTAACTGTCCCTTCGAGGGACACATAAATAATTTTTAATTTCTTGACATATTTAACTTATCTGTGTATAATAATATTACAAGGAGATGTACTCCTGTGAATACGCTTACTGTTCGGCGTTCCTAAATAGACAGTTTGAGAGAATGTGCCTACTGTTCGGCGTTCCTAAATAGACAGTTTGAAGAAATAGCCTCTTGCTTATTTATAGTAAGAGGTTTATTTTGTATAGGAAGTGTGTAAAATATGGTTGAAAGTGGGTTTTACTTAATTAAAAATGATTTTATTAATTTAATTAAGAAAATTGGTGGAAGATACTTAGATAATAAAGAGCGTCCTATTTATTGTTGTATAAAAGACAAATTTATAGATAACTTATATTGGGCAATTCCGACTAGTGAATTATCACATAGGAGCAAAGCACAGATAGATAAGTATAATAAATACATAAGTTTACCTAAAAATGATATTCGTTCGGCATATTATCATATTGGTTATACAAACAAACCAGCTTTATATAAGATTAGTAATTGTTTTCCAATAACCGATAAATATATTGAAAGAGAATACATATCAAAAGGAAAACATTTAGTTTTGCTTAATGCAAAGCAGCAAAAAGTAATAAGAAATAAACTAATGCGTATCCTTTCATATGAATGAATGTTTCCAAATCGTTTAGAACAACATATAACAGACATTAAGAAATTACTTATAAATGAAATGCAACAATTCAATCAACAAGAGCAACAACAAATATTATCAAATCAAATATCATCTACGCAAGACTTCGAACAATTTATTTAAAGCAAATAAACAAGTGTCCCTCGGAGGGACAGATAAATAAATTTAAATTTGTTGACATAATTTAATATTGTGTGTATAATAATATTAAAGGTAGATATTATCTACTAATGTTAAGTGCCCTGCTACTTTAAACGCAGGTGATTTATGTTGAGTGCCCTGCTACTTTAAACGCAGGTGATTTATGTTGAGTGCCCTGCTACTCTGAACGCAGGTGATAATGTTACGGAAGGGAGCGAGCAATCGTTCCCTTTTGTGTTTTTGAAAGGAATAATATATGAATAATCTTAACTTTTATACCGTGCCTGACAGTTATGTAACTTATTTGCAAAATGCTGAAAAATTAGAACGTGGCTTTACTCATGTTCCAAATCTGAACTATGGTAAAAACCGAAAACAAAAATTTTTGTGAGGAATCGTTCTTGAAATAAACAGTTCAAATTATTTTGTCCCTGTATCGTCTTACAAAGTACAAAAGTCAGATAATTTTTTAATTTGCGATAAAAAAATGTGGTTTCTTCGTTAAGATTTAATTATATGTTTCCTATACCATTAGAAATTATTAGTGAGAGAAGAATTGATAATGAACAAGATAGGTCATATAAAGCACTTTTATCACAAGAATTAAAATATTGTATTAATAATCAAGATACAATAAGAAAATTAGCAAAACGAACATATGAAAGATTACTTCTTGGAAAAAATCCCTCACTTATAAAAAATAGTTGTAATTTTCTATTATTAGAACAGAAGTGCCAAGAGTACATACAGGCTCATCAGCAAGAACAACCGCATATAATACCAAATCAAATATCATCTACGCAAGACTTTGTAGGTTTTATTCAAGGAAAATAAATAACTGTCCCTCGGAGAGACACTTAATTTATTTTTCCTTGTCTTTATGTATATATTATACTATGCACATAGTATAAATTTAATAGGCAAAGTTCACAAACTAAGTACTTGTTATTTGTACAATTTGACTATGTACATAGTTACAATGTTATGTTATAATTTCAATAGTTATTTTTTATGTAAATGGAGTAGGTGATAAAAATATGGCAGTAAATCTAAAGAAACAGAAATACGATATGGAATATGCAAAAACACATTTAAAGCGTATCCCATTAGATGTTCAAATAAATAAATACGAAGAAATAAAAAAACACGCAGAAAGCAAAGGCGAAAGCGTAAACGGATTTGTAAAACGTGCTATAGATGAAACAATGAAGCGTGATAAAATAGAGTAATAATACATTGCAATATAAATTTATTTAGTATAGTAAGAACCAATTAAATTGGATAAAGCTTACACCATTGAATATACTGAATAATAAAAAACTGTAACGAAAAATATGAATTAATACGGAGGTTTAAATTATGAGTAATAAAGAGTTTGCAATTCAATTAATTAATCAGATACCCGATTACAAGTTAGGATATGCTATCGCTTATTTACAGGGCTTGTACGCTGATGAAGTTTCAGATGATGAATTTTGTGCTAAACTTCTTGAAGATTATCAGAACAGCACAGACAAGGGGGAATTTGTAAGTTTTGAGGAAGCTGTCAAAATGTGTGAGGTAGATATAAATGCAATACAAAATTGAGTTTGATAAACGAGCAATTAAATTTATATCTAAACAACCAAAGCCACAGAGAGAACGTATATTTAAAGCTATTTACCAATTACCTAATATAGGAGATATAAAAACCATAAGGGGTAACGAGAATTATTTTAGACTTCGTGTTGGTGATTACAGAATAATTTATACAGTTGAGTATAATTTATTAATTGTACGTATAATTGAAGTAGGCAATCGCGGAGATATTTACAAGTAAGAAATGATTTTATGTCGGATAAAACAATACAGATAGTTAAAATAATTGATATGCTACCTGAACAAAATTAGAGTCTCGCAAATGAGCTGAATAAAAAACTTGTGCTTGCGTGCTATCCGGATTTTACAGAGCTAACACCAAGCGAATGTAAACAACTTGGAGAAGATGAAGTAGACCCTGAATTTATCAGTATACATGATATAGTATGGAATTAATTTGTTTAAAGTAGAGTTAAGGCAAGTTCTGAAATATGTGCTTGCCTTTTTATTTTTTAAAGTGTTACGACATATAAAATTTTATTTTGGAACAATAACATATGTCGTATATGTGTCCCTCCGAGGGACACTTAATATTCTTTTTTTCTCTGCTTTAGGAATTTCAGTATTTCACATAGAGAAAACTAAACTCTTTGTAAAAGTGTAACCCCCTGTCTGCTAAAGACAGGGGCAATTTTTATTTTAGAACGGAAGATCATCATCCGGAATATCTTCCGGGTTTGTGTATGATGTCAGCAACGAAATTTGCTCCGGCAGGGCTTCTGAAGCTACTGTTAAATTGTCATCGGGATTTTTTTCAGGGGTTGGATATGATACATCAGCCTGGGTGGGGGTCGGTGAGGCAGGTGATACAGGACCTGCGTTGTTTTGAGTAATTCTTCTTTCGCCAGTAAATGAAACCTGAGAAGCAACAACTTCTGTTATGTAACGCTTTGTGCCGTCCTTAGTCTGATATACTCTGTTTTGAAGCTGACCGTCTAATGCAATTAAAGAACCTTTAGTAAAATATTTGCATACAAACTCAGCTGAACTTCTCCAACAAACAACATTAAAAAAATCTGCTTTGTGCTCTTCACCGGGTTTTGCATAATTGCGTTCAACTGCAATTCTGAAAGATGTAACGCTTATACCACTTGCGGTTGTTTTCAATTCGGGATCAGCTACAAGCCTTCCCATTAAAGTAACTCTGTTTAACATAATTATCTCTCCTTATAAATTTTTATATCAAGTGTCCCTCGGAGGGACACTTGTTTAAATGTTATGTTTTAATCTGTCTTCGACTTCTGCTCTTTTAGCGTCATTGAATCTGTCAAGACCGCCGACAAGATAACCTGTAATTCTTCTGATACGCTCAAAAGGTATTATGTCGTATTCAAAATCAACATCAACATAATCACCGTCAACCGTAAATACATAACTTTTAATGTACTTACCCGGATTATCTCTTTTTATTTTTGCAACATAAGCGTCGATTTCTACTTGTGGTAATGTACCGTTTTTTACTTCAATTTTCATAATAATAACTCCTTTTTTTTAATTTTTTAAAAAATTTTTGAATAATATATTTAATAGTTAGATTGATTATCAGTTAATTAAAGACCTTTAATTTGTTTCATATATGGCAACGCCCTTTTCATTCGTTCTACTTGTCTGTGAGACCAGGTTCCGGACTTTGAATTTCGGTAGTGTTTTATATACTGTTCAAATTCTTCAACGGTGCATTGACCGCCTCCGATAGCCTCAAGAATTGTTTGCGCTCCGTCACACTTAATGGCCTTTAATGTATCTGCTTCTATTTCTCTTCCTCCGGGAAAAGATTGATAGGGGGAAAGGCGACACAACGGTAAATATCCATCTATCATATTTCTCCCTATGTTCCATATAGAATAACCTACAGGAACATAATTTATAATTTCAAATACATTTTCGCCAACCGTTATAGTTTTAATCTCGTTCATAGTTTTTTGTTCTCCTCTCATTGAAATTCCTGCGTTTTTTGACATAATAATAACTCCTTTGAAAATAATTTATTTTTTTCTTTTCTTTATGTATATATTATACACGAATTTTCGTTAATTTTCAATTGGTAAAATGCACGAATATTAATGTATATAATTGTGTATTTTGTACATTGTTTTTCGTGTGTATTTTTGTTATAATTTTGAATAATAAAAATAAAGGGGGATTTTATAATGTCATTAAAATATAAATTTGATGTACTTGAAGCTTTGAAACAGTCAGGGTATACAACATACAAAATACGAAAAGAAAAATTATTTGCTGAATCAACATTACAAAAGTTTAGAAATGGACAAGTGATTTCTGCCGATAATCTCAATTGCCTTTGTAAATGCTTAAATCTTCAGCCAGGCGATATACTTGAATATGTTCCTGATGAAGAATAACTGTCCCTCCGAGGGACACAAAATTCTTTTTTCTCTGCTTTAGGGGGCTTCGACAGCCGGCACGGAGAAAGCCTGTGTCGTTTAGTAACTGCCCAGGTGAAATTATAATTGCCTGAAAGCTACACTTCTTAATCTGACGCTTTGCTTACTATATAGCGTCCCAATTAAAACTTAATTTAAATACCACTATACCACTGAGAAAAACAAAACCTTTGCATTTCACTTGCAAAGGTTTTTTCTAAATTAGAATTATATTAATTTAAGAGCTATCGTTTCAGCTACCCTCGAAAATCGCTTTCTCATAGAGGTGATTTTGCAGGATAAAGGAGTAATATTACAAGTAATATTACTCCGTCCACAACAGCCCACAGTGTGGGCTGTTTTAATGCGGTTACTTTTACAGTTACTTTTTTCAAAAACAATCCATTTTTCATTTATGTTTTTAAAATATTAAGTTAATAACTGGTTTTTTATAACAGTTACTTTTACAGTTACCTTACTCATTATTCTAAAAACGAACAAAAAATATATATGACTACAAGTTAAAATTTTTTATATGATGCCAAATTAATGCCTTTAAGTATTCGTAAGGTTTTGAAATATTATATTTATTTCTTACAAGCTGATAATGATAAACTACTTCCATAATCAAATCTCTTAACGAGCAGCCGTCAATTTCTTTTTCTATGCAATCATTTAAGTATGCAAACAAATCTTTTGTTTTTACACATTGTTTCGCATAGATGTGATGGTCTTCTACGCAGAGCATTTCAATCAGCGCTTGTACAGCTTTTTTATAAAGCTTAGTAAAGCTATCAGATTCCATTTCAAGATAATCTTCATAACGGGTAAGATTATAAATCATATCTCTAATCATTTTCTTGTCAGTAGTGTAAGTAACAGATTTAAGGTTAGTTGCATAAGAAATAACTTTATGATTAGATGAAGATATATATATATTACTGTTATTATTGGTAATGTTATTATTGTCGCAATTTTCCGGACACGGTAATGTCTCATTTTCCCTGACACGGTTACGATTTATAATGTCATCATTTTCCGGACACGGTGAAACATCAGCATTTATGGTGCTTTTTAAAATGTCTCTTTTTTCCGGACACGGTAAATCCTCAGTATTTATGCGGTTTTTTATAATGTCTTCATTTCCCGGACACGGTGATTTTTCTTCAGACGTTGTATCAGTTGTTTTATTTACTGCTTCAGGATTGCTGTTGAGGATATAATCATTAACATTAAATTTGCCGTTTGAGTTATGGCGTTGTTTTACAGTAATATATCCAAACTCTATAAGCTGATTTAAAGCGTTATAATATACCTCCTTGGATAAGCAGAGAAAAGTACATATAGTTTTTCTGTGAGGATATGTACAAGAGCCTGCCTGTGCTAAGGAATAAAAAAAGGCAATAAGACCTTTTGCTTTTATGGATAGTCTTTTATCGCACATAATCATTTTTGGAACAAAGCCATAACCGTGTGCATTTATTCCGTCCAGCAAAAGTAAGCTCTCATTTTTATTTCTTTGTGCAAGCTCTTTAACCTTTTTGGGATTATTGCAAATGGTATAAACATTTTTATTTTTATATCCTTTAGCTTTAGAAATTTTAACATATCCGTTTTCAAGCAACGGCTTAAAATACTTATAATAAGCGTTCTTGCTTATTTTTAAATCAGACAGGATAGTTTCCCTTTTTGGAAAAATAGTTCGTCCTGCGCCTAAAAAAGAGCAGAAATAAGCGTATATAGCTTTTGATTGAATAGGCATATCTAAATCAAACATAAATGCTTGAGATACTATACCGTAGCCTTGAGAATTTACTCCTTCAAGCTCCAAAATGTCTTCAAATGTTTTTTCTTTACACATTTAAAAATTCCCCTTTAGCTTATAAATAAAAATTTTGACAAAAATAAAAACCTGCTGCAACGCAACAGGTTAAGATAGATATTCATTCGATATTAATTTTTTATCGATTGATATTTCAGCAGGTTCAAAACTGCTGTATTTTCTTTTAATTGCAGTCATAAGAGATTGACTGTCAGCATATTCGACCGTTCTGTATGCTTTGTTTTTAATTTCATATGGTTTATCTTCAAATTTGATACCCCAGTCCGTAGCTTTATATAATCTCATTTCTGCGGCCTTCATTCCTGTTTTTTTCATAATCCATTGGCCTTTTTCAAGTTCCATTATCTGATCCGCAGTCATTAACGGCATTTTAGCCATATTAAGACTTGTCTGACTTGAGGAGTTACCGTAACCGCTCCTATGAGAAATAGAACCCGACTGAACTGTTTTTGTACCAAGCTTTTTTGAAAAGACTTCTGCGTCATCAGACAAAGGCGCCTGAAAGCTGAATAATAAGTTTTGACAGCTGCTCTTTATAGTTTCTGCAACATCTTTGCCGTAGTTCTTATTTAACTGTGATAAACTTTGCAGAAAAGGATTTATTATAATATTTCTGGAACGTCCTGCACTAAACATCTGCTCAACGTTATCGATTTTATTATAAGTTCCGAACTCGTCCATCCAATATACTGTTCTTACAGGAAGTTTAATATCAGGATATTGTTCGGCGGCCTTAAGTGCTTCGTTATAGGATTGTCGAATAATAAGATTTATCATAAAGTTTTTTGTATTGGATTTTTCGTCAATTACAAAAAATATAACTCCTCTGCTATTTATAAAGTCATCAATATTAAATCCGTCATCAAAGCAAATAATTTGTTCAATTTCGGCATCAATAAACTTTAACATTTGTGTCATTGCGGTTGACATAACGCTTGCAACGGTCTTAAATTCCTGTGTTGCTGTAGGAGCTAATAAATCTTTGGAGATATGCCCTTCAGGAAGTAACATATAAAGCTTTGATAAATATAAAGTAGGAAGTACATTCTTTTTACCTACTGTATCGGGATCGACTTCCATAAGTTGTCTTATAACCCTGAAAACCGAAACAATGTGCCTTTGCGGTTTAGGACATAATTCAGATACAAGTAATGTAATGCCGGCAATGATACCTTCGCCTGCTGTGTAGAAGAATTGGTTTTGCCCGGCAGACTTCAATCCGTCCATATGTATAACAGTATCGCCAATGTTTTTTGCGTAGGCTTCAGCAAGTGCTTTATCAGCTAAATCATTTGTTACACTAAATTTGTCTATATATTTATTGACTAAGTATAAAAAATTATAAGGTGCAGATTTAAAGGGATAACGCAAGTCAATAATATAAGGTTTACGGTGATAGTACTTTTCAATTATGGGAGCATATTTATTAAAGGCATTGCCTTTTGTATCGGTAACGAAACAGGGCATACCTACAGCCGCAGCGTATTCGAGGTTAGGGTAGAGGATTGATTCTGTTTTTCCGCCTCCGGGAGCTGATACGATCATAGTATGGTTATCATCGGTATCAATATAGGCTTTAATTTTATTGCCGTGCTTTTCTGAACCTACTATAATGCCTTGTATAGTTGGAATATTTATTCCTTTTCGCCAAAGTTCAGGTGTGTAGTCTATTATTTTAAAGTTCCTTTTTAATTCTTGCTTTGACGCCCAGTCAGCAGTACCGTATTGTCCGTCACCTGTTTTTTTAGCTTTAATTTTATTCAGATTGCCCCTACCGGATAAAATCATAGGCACTACGGATAAAGCTATAATAACTGCGGAAAGTATTAATATTGCTGATAAATTCAATGTTTTTCACTCCTTTGATTTTTAAGCATCTCATTCCAATCCTTTTGTGTAGGAACGTCAATTTTTATATTGTAGGTATCGGACAATAATTTTTTTACCTTTTGAGCAAATACCTGTCCATGATTTATGCCGTCTGAGCTGTTTAGGTCATTGTCGGTTGCAACAACGATATTTTTTATATGCGGATAATCATCTAACAGTTGTCTTAACGGCTGATACTTTAAACCTCCGAGTGCAATATAGTTTTCCGATTTCCAGTTTGTATCTAATAAAAACAAATCAATGTAACTAAACAAATCAATAAAAGCTTCAAACACATACAGGGTATCTGATGTACCAATGTGCTTGAAGCTGTATTTTTTATCGCAATTATTAAGTTCTCTGCAAAAGGGTATGTTATTCATCGTTCCTTTAAGTCCGGCATATTTAACAGTACCTCTTTTATTTTTAGCAATAAAAACAATATTATGGTTGTCTTTATCTTCATATATAAGGTTTTTTCGTACAAAATATTCAACAATTTCATATCTTATATGTCTTGTTCTGCATAAATAGGCATATAATCGTTTATTATTGCTGTTTCTCTGAGGTAATATTATATTGCATTTCTTGTGATGAACGACAGGTAAATCCATTTTTGCTATATCTTCAGGTCTTGATTTTGAAGAAGCTATGTAATTGCCGTTTAAAAGAGTTATTACTGCGTCCTGAAAGCTGAAATTAAAAAACTCCATTAAAAAATTCACGGCAGTACCTTTATCTCCTGTTGAATGACGGTACCATACATGACCTCTGAATTTTACGCTGTCGTGTTTCTCCCACATATATTCCGTACCGGATCTTAACACCGTTTCACCGACACTTTCGAGATAATCTTTAATACTTGAATGATGAGCTTTGTATAACTCTTCATCAGTAAATGGTATATATTTTGACATATTATCATCTCCTTAAACTCTCTCACATACAACAATATAACGGTTAAAGCTGCCGTGTCCGTCTGAAATACAAGTCATTAAAGTAAGCAAATCCTTTCCTTTTTGAATATAAATATCTTTAGTTTCTGTCTTTGTAACAACTTTTGTTTCAATAACCTTATAATTTAAAGTTTGCCAATAATTTGTTACGGAAACATTATCGGATATGTTCAAGTTTGTTATGTTATCAAAGAATATCTGACCTATATAACCAGTGTGACCTGAGATAACGGTGTTATTGTTTTTTCCGCCTATGGGCAAAGAGGTATAACATAAATGAGTTGCTCCATAGCTCATATTAGTTTCATTTGCACCAAGATATATGGGTAGATTAAGGTTGATAGAAGGTGCAGAAATATAACCGTAAATACCGTTATATATGCCATAATCTTTAAGGTTTAATGCTGAGTACTCGTAGTCTTTATTAAGTATTGTAGGTTGATTGCTTTGTAAGTTTTGATTATATTTAAGACTGTCCTTGTATAGTCTGTCTAAATCATATTTATACACTATAGGTATATCTGATATTCTGTTGCC
Source organism: uncultured Clostridia bacterium (assembly GCA_947584595.1). Classification (GTDB taxonomy): domain Bacteria; phylum Bacillota; class Clostridia; order Oscillospirales; family Acutalibacteraceae; genus Ruminococcoides. The sequence goes on from CANPWP010000014.1 coordinate 20,327, forward strand.
TTTTTCATCTATCGGATATCCCTCTTTGTCTATTTCATTATTATTTAAACCGTCATCATATGAACCGTCTTTAATATTTCCGGCTGTAATATTAAATGTATTAATTTTATCGGTTACTGTATTCAAACCAATTTGATTTGATATTGAAGGGTACAGAAAAAAACACAGAGCACATATTGTCAATATAAAAGCAATAATTGTTATTAATTTTTTCATAAGTACAGCTCCTAATAATCGAAGTCTTGTTGTTTATCATCTACAGCTTGGCCGGCATATATTTTTTGGATTTTTTCTTTTTTAAGTATCTTACTGTCAGAATAATACCGTTTCTTAAACATATTTGATGTTTCATTTTTAATCATATTACCCAAATGGCAAATTGTAGTTGCAACAGCCATAGCAGCAACTTGATTTTCTTGCTCTGCTTCATTTATTTTTTGCTGTGCTTTCATATTTCCAAGTTCCAAGGACTTTTTATACCAGGAAACAGCTTTATCAATGTCACGCTCTACTCCTAAGCCATAATTATACATTTGACCAATTCTATAACTAATATTGCCGTCCGGCTTTTCATTGAACCTCTTATTGTATAATTCAAAAGCCTTTTTAAAGTATTGCTGAGCTGTTTCATTGTTTTTAAGGCCATAATCATCTTTATAATAAATATATCCAAGTTGATAGTAAGCGTCAGCGTTTCCAAATTGTGCAGATTTTTCAAACCATTTTGCTGCTTCAAAAATGTTTGTATTCGTACCTTGACCGTTAAAGTACATCTGAGCAATTCTGTAGGATATAAAATCTTCCGGTTTTTTATTGTAATTATCTGTATATAGGTCTAAAGCCTTTTTATAATATTCATTTGAAATAACATCATTTTTTAACACGTATTTATTAGATGAATAAATATCGCCGAGTTTATAAGCAGCATGAGAAATATTTTGTTCAGCAGATTTTTTTAGCCACTCAATTCCATTGTCAGTATTACCTTCATCAAGTTCTTTGTTTCCTAAAGCATATTGTGCATAAGGATTTTCAAGTTCTGCTGATATCTCTAAATATAAGTTGGCCTTTTCAGTATCTTGTTGTAAATCTTTTCCTTCGGAATATAGCTTAAATAGGGAGTAGGCAGAATTTGAATTTCCGTTAAAGGTTGCTTTATTAAGCCATTTTACAGCTTCATCAATGTTTTTTTCTGTACCCTTTCCTTCAAGATACATTTTTCCTATACGATACTCAGCTGTAGCATTTTTATTTTCATCTTCAGCTTTTATGTAACCTTTTAAAGCATTAGAATAATACTCTTGACTTTTTTGCTCATTTTGCAGATCGTATTCCTTAGATGAATAGATATAGCCTAATTGATAATTAGCGTCAGGATTTTTAAGCTGTGCAGACTTTTCAAACCATTTAACTGCCTCAGTAATGTTTTTATCTGTTCCTTGACCGTTAAGGTACATCTGGGCAATTCTGTAGGATATAAAATCTTCTGGTTTTTTATTGTAATTATCTTTATATAGGTCTAAAGCCTTTTTATAATATTCATTTGAAATAACATCATTTTTTAACACGTATTCATTAGATGAATAAATATCGCCGAGCTTATAAGCAGCGTGAGAAATATTTTGTTCGGCAGATTTTTTTAGCCACTCAATTCCATTGTCAGTATTACCTTCATCAAGTTCTTTGTTTCCTAAAGCATATTGTGCATAAGGATTTTCAAGTTCTGCTGATATCTCTAAATATAAGTTGGCCTTTTCAGTATCTTGTTGTAAATCTTTTCCTTCGGAATATAGCTTAAATAGGGAGTAGGCAGAATTTGAATTTCCGTTAAAGGTTGCTTTATTAAGCCATTTTACAGCTTCATCAATGTTTTTTTCTGTACCCTTTCCTTCAAGATACATTTTTCCTATACGATACTCAGCTGTAGCATTTTTATTTTCATCTTCAGCTTTTATGTAACCTTTTAAAGCATTAGAATAATACTCTTGACTTTTTTGCTCATTTTGCAGATCGTATTCCTTAGATGAATAGATATAGCCTAATTGATAATTAGCGTCAGGATTTTTAAGCTGTGCAGCTTTATCAAACCATTCTATAGCTTTATCAATACTTTTTTCGGCTCCTGAACCTGTTAAATATAAATTTGCAATTCGAATTTCGGTGAAAGCGTCATGTATTTCATCTTCCTGCTTTATAAGACCCTCAAGAGTTTTATTATAAAGTTTATAAATAGTTTCTTTATCCACATCAAATGTCTTAGTGTTATTCTCATAAAGTTTTGCAAGTTCATAGTTTGCCATAACTACTCTATCAGACGATTTTACAAAATAGTCCCTTGCAGTTTCTAAATTGACCTTTACTCCTTCACCTTTAAGGTACATATGACCCAATTTGTATTCTGCATAACTATCCTTTTGTTCTGCAGCTTTGGTGTAATAATTTATAGCTTCTTCATAGCTTTGTTCTACTCCTAAGCCGTAATAATATTGGTTTCCTATATAATAATTGGCATGATTGTAACCGTTTTCTGCTGCAAGGCCAAACGTTTGCAATGATTTATAATAATTTTGTTCAACACCCTCTCCTTTTAAGTACATACGGCCCATTAAGTATTCTTTGTATGCATCTTCATTAGATACGTTAGGATAATATTTTATATTATCTATGTTATCTTCTATAGCATCAAAAAAGTCACTGTTTTTAATTTCCATTTTAAATGTATAGAATGCTTTTTTACAGTATTCATTTCCGAGTTCTTTATCAATTTCAATATCTTCTGCACCATATAAGTACATTTGCCCCAGTCGATATGAAGCCATACCGTGGTTAAATTGATCTGATGCAATACCATACCACATCATTGCTAAAGAAGTATCTTTTTCTGTACCTATTCCAAATTTATAACAGTTGGCAAGTTCAAAGCATATATCTCCATTACGAGTATCAAAATCATCTGTAAGTATTTTTAATGCTTTAAATACCTGCACATCTGCATTATCACTTTTAAAAATAGATTTGGTAAAAATTTTTTTAAATTCAGCGTAGTCCGGCTCATAAGAATAAAAAACGTGATTAGGATAGTGCTTAAGATAATAATTTATAGGGTTTTTACTTTGTTTTTGTACCGGTGCAAAGTCATACGATGTTGTAGTGTTGTAATCATTTTTATTAAAATTTTCTATTTTGTCTGTCCCTCCGAGGGACACTTCAGTAATTGCATTTTCAATAACAAATGAGCTATTATAACCTGTATTTTCTGTTTCAGTTTGTACATTGTTATTTAAATTATCATTTGGTTCATTAAGTAATGAATTTTTTACAGTTCGGTTTAGCTCTATATTGTTTCTTAAATTTTCAGCCTGTTTTAAAATCATATTTTTAATTGTTATAAAATCTTTATTGCTCTCAATAGGAGCTTCTTTTGGGTTTTTAACATATGTTTTTTCAATGTTATATTTGTGCTCGCAGTATTGCATATACAGCTTAGACAACAAAGGATTGTCATTTACCAGTTGCTTTTGTATTTCATTAACAAGCTCTTTGATAGGTTTTTTCATATATCCATATTCATTTTGCCCGTGTGTCGGAAGTTTGCTTGACAATTCAAGCATTTTATTTGTAATATCTTTGAGTTGTTCCTTATCATACAATCCGGTAGGATCATCTAACAGCTTATCTATAATCTCTTGTGCCTGTTCGTTAAGTTCATTTTTAAAGACATCCTTCTGTACATAGTCATTTAATCTGTCGTCTTTAAATATTTGCGTTGCAAATCTGCTTTTGCATTTTCTTATACTTTCATTTGCCTTTTCAGAAAAAAATCCTTCTTTTGGGTCAGTGCTAAAGACAAATAAATGTATGTGAGGATGATATCCTGTATTATGCATGGCAGCATACCAACGCAAATTTTTTATATCAATTTGATGAGTTTCGGCCAAAGTATCTAATTTTGATTTTACAAGGTTTCTCCAGGGCTCTTGACTGTCATATCCCAGTTTGTCGGCATCTTCTCTTCGTAATGATAAGATATGAGTCCAAATATTACCCTCGTGCGTAGATATTTCCTCCTTTGCCTTTTCTAAGTCAACATTATCATTAGAAGAAAATAATCCATGCTCACCAATTTTAACTACACCCGGTCTTTTAGCTGCATATTCTACAAGATTTGCAGCTTCATCAAACGCCAAATCGCTCATTTGTATCTGCTCTGTAAGGTAATTTATAAGCTCCGACGCATTTTTAATTGTCGGAGCTTCTTTATAATCACTATATTCAAGAATTTCTTTTAAGTATGCTTCTTGATTTTCTTCTTTAGGTACAAGCGTATTAATTAATTCATTAATTAATGATTTTTGTTTTTCTGTTGCTTGACGTTTATCAGGATCGTAACGATCAACAATTTTCTTTGCTAAATTTGCTCTGGCACGTGCGGTGCTGTCAAAAGCATCATTTGTAAGTATTTCTTTTGATAATCGGGTTAATAACTCCGACGCATTTTTTCTTGTGGGATTTAATTTGTAATTATTATATTCAGAATATACTTTTGCATTAATGTTTTCTTTCTGAAATTTATCCAACAAATAGCCTATAGTATTTTTTTGTAAAGATGTTTCTGCTGCTTCATTTATATCATTTTCAATATTGTATGAAACGCCTTCACGGGTAGCTACATAGTCTACAAGATTTATAACTTCCTGTTTGCTTTTTGCGTATTTAGAATGTTCCTCACCGGGTTTTGCAATATGAAAATATCGTGTATTCCAAACAAACCTTGCCCCTGAAGACATAATTGCTCCTCCTTTTGAATTTAAGATTGTGCGTCATAAATTGAAATAATACCCTTTGTTGATTTTGCGTCATTTACTGCAGTAAGCCGCATTTTATCGTAAGTGTTTTTATCGATTTCAAAATGACTTGCTACAAGTCTTGTAAGCAAATTAATTTCTACCGTTTCCTTAAATAAAAGACGAGAAAGCCTATCGGTATTGTTGCCGATAATACCTTCAACTTTTTTGCCGTAAACTGAACATAGATAATCCTGATTAATTTCACCGGTTGTATATGCAAAGTAAAAGTCAATCGCATTTTCAATTATTTTATTTCGACTTGCTGATTTATCCATTGCTTGCAAGCTGTCTATTTTATCTCGTGTTTCTTTTGAGAATGAGACACTCGTTTGCTTTTTGTTCATTTAATCACCCCATTAATCTTTCCTGATTATTTCTTTCATTTCATCAAATTGTCCTGAAAAAACATAATCATAAAAATGATTTACAGCAACCTCAATAACCTGTGGACGGCTTGATATAAGCGACAGTTCATTTTTAATATCTTCAATTTTCTGCAATGTGACTTTCTTTAAAATTACAGCAGTTTGCATTTTTTCATTATCTGAAAGCGATTTATCTTCTAACATTTTTTTATTGAAGTAAAGTTTTTTTGACATTTGTAATTCCTCCTTTTATACTTCAGTTTTCAGGCTTTTCGACACCTGATATTAACCACTGATTATTTATATATTTCATATCAAACATATAAATAATTGTGTGTGTTTCTGAAATGTTTTTATTAACAACACTCTGATAACATAAAGCTAATACCTTAATATTATTTGAAGGTGTTGAATTGTCGCCATAGTAAAGTTCGGAAACAAAAGTAGATTGTTGATAATCGGTGTTAGTATTTCTGGCGTGGCCTGCATTAGATGACAACTTATTATAATAATCATCTGTAACACAATCTTTAATTTTCTTAATATTGTTAAGAGCAGAACCGGTATAGCTCAGATAATTACTTGTGTAAGTTTTAATATTTTCATTTAAGCTGTCATCATAAATTTTCTGCATTTCACTTATGTTTTTCTTGAGCTTATCATTTTCGTTTTGCACGGATGAAAGATTAGCTGTTGTAGATTGTACCTGCTCTGTGCTGACAGTATCGGGTTTACTGTCTGTATTTTTACTTACAGAGCAGCTGCAAAGCAACAGCATAATAACTGCAAACATAATAATTAAATATTTTTTCATAAAAGTTCTCCTATTGATTTTTTAAATATTCATATGTCCAGGTTCTTCTTGCTTCATAGTTGTAATTGCTGTCACTCCAGGCTCTGCCTGAATTATAAACATCATCCAGAGTCGTTAATGAATTAACACCGTATAAAACACCGTTATGACCTGCACCGTAAACGTTTGCAGAAAACGAGTTAACTCCATATTGATTAAGAATATCCGAGCAATAAGCTATTACTTTATTGTCTGTCAAGCCCTTTTCCATGCATATATCTATGTATTGCTGAGCATTTTCAATAGATGTTTCATCCTGAGCCTGTTTTCCTGCGTCAGTCAGCAACATAGCTTTAATGCAGTTGCTTTCGTCAGAATTAGGTATATATGTCGACCAATCTGCAGAAGATGTAATATCACTAAGAATAGAATCACCGGAACTGTAAGACTGTGCTACACTGATAATCTGCAATGGGTTTATTTGATAAGCAATTTGTAAAATACTTAAAGCCTTAATGCCGTGCCAACCGTAAACACCGACTGATACAGCACCAACGTCATTAGGAATGACAGAACCGTATTGACTGTCAACTTCCGAATATAAAACACCTATTTCATTATGCGATATGATATCTCTTGTAAGTTCAGAAAGCTCTGAAGGAGCCACAATATCACTTCCTACTGCACCGTAACAGGCAATGCTGTCATCATCAATACTTAAAGTGTATTTATTAACATAACTTACATTTGCCCAGTTTTCAGTAGCTCCGTTATATTCATTGCCTGCAATAACGGTAATTTGATTGTCGCTTATTTCAGTTACAATACCTACATGAGCAACAAAGCCGGTAGCAGCATAATTGCTTCGTCCGTCATAGTTGAAAAATACGAGATTTCCTATTTGAGGACTATAAGTTCCTGCCGTCCTAAGTTTATTTTTTTCAGAAAGATTACTTACCCAGGTGTTAGTAGATGACGAAAAACCTATTTCATCTAAATCTAAGCCTGCATTATCAGCACAAGTACCCACAAAATAACAACACCAGTCAACTACACTTGCGTTGAAATGTCCGCAGTATCGCTCACCCTGACAAGTGTAGCCGGCCTTTTCCGGTGTTGTTTTTTGCCAATAAGAAAACTCAGTCTTTGCCTGTTCGGCAAGTGCTGAGCTTCTTGTGTTGGTATCTTGTTGAATTTGTATTATGATTACCAGTATTATAAAAATAAATCCTCCAACAATGCCTCCGATAACTTTTCCCGCAGTATTGTTTTTTCTGAGCATCATAAATACTTTTGCGGCTGTAGTCATTATCTGCCTCCTGCTGTACCAAACAATGCAGATTTATACGGCGGAACTATAACATGTAAATGATATCTTTCGTCACCGCAGCAATACAAACAAAAACCTTGATGGGACTTTGATATAATATTGAATTCACTACTCGTCAAATTAGTTGTTCGTGTAAATACGTCAACATCAACAATTCCTGGAAAAAATAAAAACCTATGTGTAGGAATTGAAAAAAGAGGTCTTGTATATTCAATAATTTCCGGCAGCATAAGGTCATCAATATTTTGAGAAGCAATAATAATATTGCTTTCTTTTTTACGGCCTCTTTTTACAAAAGAACGTACATAATCAACGACTGTTCGAGACTTTATTATCTCATGCAATTCATCAAGGAATACTGAGGTGTTTCCTTCTGAAAAATATTTGTGCTGCATAAAAGAAAATATGTTGAAGTACATTGCATTTTTTAAATTTTCATTGGTACTTAGCATATCTTTTAATATAAAATTAACATGCTCTGAATTAGGAATATTTGTATATCCGTTAAAAAACATTGAATCAGTTCCTACACAAAGACTGTTGAGTGCAAGAAGGAGTTTTCTGCAATCGTCTTTCAAATATATCATTTCTTTTCCCCTGTGTGCAACATCATCATAATTGTTTAATGCATTTTCAACAGTATTGTAAAGGTCGGAAGGAATCGGAAAATCTTCCGACTTCAAATTTGTAAAATCAGTATTATTTGTAATATGAAACAGTTTGTATGTTTCAACTAACATAATTTCAAGAATATCAAGCTGTGCGCTTGTGAGTTCAGGCTTATATACTTTGAAAAAGTCTCTTAAATATGCAATATGACGGGAAAGCTTTGTGTCTTTCTTTGCTGCAGGAATTTCATCGGGAAAATTATTGTCATCTTCATTATTATCTGATTTTATAAATTTCGGTTCAAGAATATTTATAAAATATTTACCTGACATCATATCAAGATTTGTACCGCCTAATCCTCTCGTGGAATCAATAATTTCTGCGTCTACATCACAAGAATATACGGATTTTCTTTGCTGTCTGAAAATGCAAATCAGCAATTTCATAAAATATGATTTGCCTTCACCGGAATTTCCGAAAATTGATATATGGCCGTTTGTTTTGTCTGAGTCTCTCATATCAAAATCCGTCAATATATAGCTTCCGTTTACATCCTTTCCAATAGGAATACCTTTTGGATCGGTTTTACCGGAATAAGAAAAGGGGAATAGATTTCCTACACTTGAAGAAGGCAAGACACGCTCAAATTCTGTTTTAAAAATGTTAAATCCAAATGGAGAAGCAGAAACAAAACCGTCTCTTTGCTGAAGCGTCAGCGCATCGTATACTATATGGCAATCTGTAAATACCTGAGATACGGTAGCCGTTAAGTCCTTTAACTTTTCAAGTGAATTTGAAGTCATTTCAACATAAACTGCACAATGGATAAATGCTTCTTTATCTTTGTGCGCTTTTTTTATCATTTTGCCTAAGTCGGTCAGGTTTTCCTCGCCCTCAATTTTTTCTGTTTCTTTTGTTGACCTGGATTTTGAACGATTTCTGTGTTCAGCATTTTCAAATATCTTTTTCTGTTCAGAGGGATTAACAAGTCGGTTATAGATATGTAAAGTAACGCCGTCCTGTTCACCAAGTGATTTTAAAAGTGCCTGTTGCTTTGTAGATGTGGCATAGCTTCTTACAGCCCATACCGTTCTGTATGTATTACCGATTATATAGTAATTGGCGTGTTTAAAATCCATTACGGAAGGCGCTATCAAATCCACAAAATCTTTTAAGTTATATTCTTCTGGGTTTGAATTTTCCAAATACTGCTGACCGTCATAATCAGAAAGCTCCTCATTATATATATTTTGCTCAAGATAAATTGACAGCATTTTTTTGATTTTTTCTTTTCCTGCAACTTCAACACGGAATTTATGTTCACGGCAAATTTGAAGTGCGTCAGATATTTTTCTTTTCTTTTCGTTATCAGAGGTTAATGCATGACATCTGACAACAATAAAAAATACACGGCTTGTTGCCATATCTGCTCTGATATCGTCCAGGTACTTAATATCTTCTTCATCAAGCCTTTTAATATTTTCATTTTGTTCCTGATTTTTTAAATCTATTAAATGCTGTTTGTTATCATTATAGTTTTGTGAACTGTTAAGACATAAAATTTCGCAGTTTTCTAAATTGCGGACAATGTTTGATAATGAGGTTATCAAGCTTGATACAGTGTGATCCGATTGTACTGATATATTTATGGGAGTTACCTGAATGTAATATAATTCTTCATTTCGTGTTGTCAATAAACAGTTTTCTTTAAGTTCCTTTATTTCAAAAAAGTCCTGCACACAAATATTGTTTTGATTTACTTTTCTGTTAAGTGCTTTCTTCTGTTTTTTATTCATTTTCTTTCCCTCCAATGAAATAATAATTGGTCTGTAAATAAAAAGCGAATATATAAAATAGCAAATTTAGTTAATGAATAACCATTAGCAATTTTCATTGAAGAAAAACCATATATGACAAAAGCAATAAAGAATATGTAAATATGAAATGCAATAAAAAGCAGAATGTTAAATATAAAAATAGCCGTAAGAATCAATATATCTTTGAAAGTCCAGAAAGCTGCAATTAATGTTTTTGCCGCCAAATTTTCAGGATAATAATATTCATACATTGCTATACCTCCTTCATCACTTAAATGCCCTCAGAATATTCATAGCACCTGACACACCATAAATTGCTTGTGAAACGTTAGTCCTCATTGACGTATCAAGACCGAATTGCGTCAAAATCCTCGGGGCTTCAAAGGCTGAAAGGGCAACTCCGGCAGATACCACCATATCAAAGACCATATTACCACTGAAAGCAAATGCAACAAAGCTCAGTGTAACAAGAAAGTTTTGAATAAATGCTGTTATACACAAACCTATAACTTGTTTACACCATGAAAAAAATGAATCGGTGTAGCCTCTGGGGACGGAAAACAGGTGAAAAGGACAAATAAAAATGAGTATTAATAATATACCGCCGCGCTTTATGTTTGCAAAGAATAATCTTACAACACATACAAACATAATTATTACATAAAAGAGTTCTAAAAATTTTGTCCAGTAAGTAGAAACTATATCAAAAGGAGAGGAAGATGAAAATTCAAGAGTTGTTATTTCATCCCAAAAATATTTCATTGTATCACTGCTCATATTTGAAGTTAGCTGCAAACAAATTTCATTTGTAAACTTTATTAAAAGTATTGGAATTGATATAAAACCTAATAACGCAAAAAATCCCAAAAACATATTTTTAAATGTATCCATTACTGAATCGGAAATGTTGTCCTGCTTTTTAACTGCCCAATCAGCAAAGGAAAATCCAACTCCAAACAGAAATAAAATGCTTCCCAAAACTTCAACAAGTGATAAAAATGACGTAACGGCTGAATTGCTGAATAATGAATCTATTGTGTTATTGTTAAAAGAGATTAACTGTGTAACTCCGGCTGCTGCAAATGCAGCAGTTCCTTTAAGACCGTCAAGGATAATATCTAATACAATCCCTGATAATATGTTTTCAATCATAACTTAATTAAGACCAAACCAACCGAAGAATGTGCTGGTAGCACATAAGCTTGCAACTATTGTAGCAATACCGCCTAAAACTACAGGCATTGTTTCATAATCTTGATTCTTTTTATATGACATAAAAGCCTTAATACCTTTTACAACTGTAAAAATCAAACAACCTAATGCCAGAACTCCAAATACTACAGTAGCAACAGCCTTGCCTTGTTTTGTTACTTGACTTGCCATTTGTTCTATGCCGCCTGCCAGATCAACAGCAGCAAATGTTGTAATAACAGTTGATGCAATCATTAGTATAGTAACGATGAGAATTATCAAACTCTTTGATTTTATATTTAACTTTTTATTCATAAATAAAACTCCTTTGTATTTATAATAGGTGTCCCTCCGAGGGACAGTTAATTTACTGTGATAGTGCAAGTATAGTTTGTGCCGTTATAATTTGCCGTTACGTTAGTTTGCCCTTTTGAAACAGTCTTGAAACTGCATTGGTTTCCTAATTTTTCATATTCACTTATTATAGATTTGTCAGAAATGTACCAGACTACATTATTGTTTGCTCCTGTTAAAGTAAGAGTGAAAATTAAATCTCTGTTGATTGTAAGAGCTTTGTAATTCAAATGAATTGACTTGTCAACGGTATTACTGCTGTTATTTCCTTTAGGTCTTTCAGTCGGCTTTTGTACCGGCTTTTCCGCTGCAGGCTGTTCAATAACAGGTTCCTGAACTTGTGGGGAAGGAGTGTAATAATTACTGTTAGCAGAATTGGAGTTGTTATTGTAACTACTTTGACTGTTTGTGTTATTAGAAGAACTTTTATTTGTTTTGGAACTGCTTGCAGAGGAACTTGATTTTTGTGATTTCTTTGGCTTCTCTGTTGCTTTTTCTGTCGGCTTTTCAGTACTTGGTTCTTCAGTGGCAGGTTCAGTTACTTTTTTTATCATATCAACAGATATAGTGTATAAATTATCGTTGTATATAATTTTTATTGCTCCTGAACTTACGGTATATTCAACACCGTCTGCATTAGTAACTTTACCGTTATTTACTCGCAATCCTTCATTAATAATAATTTGCTCCAGGCTTTCAGGCTCGTGAACTGTTGAAGGTTCATAATAAACAGTATAATGTTCGGTTTCTTCTGATTGAAACGGAGCAGTAGTTTCTATTGTTGAAGCAACTTGTGTTTCTGTATAAGCATTGTTTGTTTTATTTGAAACTAAAATAAACAGAAAAATAAATAAACCTGCAACCGCAATACTCAGAATTATTCCAATAACTAAAAATTGAGGTTTAAGTTTTCTGCTCATTTTTTACCTCCTGTCCCTCGGAGGGACGCTTGTTTCGTTTTTTTAAAACTATGAGTAGGATAATAAGCAAGATAATAAGTAAGACAAAAATAACAGATGATACAACTATTGGATTAATCAGAATTGGATTATCAGTTGTATCATCTGTTGAAATATCAGTTGAAGTGTGAGTTTCAATAACTCTTTCGCCCGTAACAAGCAATCTATGAGTATTTATGCTGTAGGGGGTACAGGTAACAAGAGTAACATAGTCTTTGCCGTCAACTATTTGTAATTTACTTATATCATCGGGTTCTACTATGTTTATCTCAACTACCTTATATTTTAATTTATCGTCTAAAACAGTTATGTAAAATACATCTCCGATTTCCATTTCAGTTAAATTATCAAACAATATTCGACCTGGGTATGCAGTATGTGCAGAAATAACACTGTGGGTACTTTTTCCGCCGATAGGGAAGGAGGTATTTGCAGTATGTACGGCTCCTTCCCTTAGTGCGTTTTCGGAATCGTGAAAAATAGGAAGGTTCACATTAATTTTAGGTATTCGAATATTTCCTATTTGTCCGTTACCGAAATTAAGAATATTTTCATATTTAGCCGTATTGTTAAAGCTTTCATTGGAAAATGCTTTAGACACATTCAAAGTTAAGTTTTCATTGTATTTTTTAGCTTCAGCCAAATAATTATCTTTCTTGCTCTGACTTATTGATTTAACATTACTGTTATATTGCTTTATTTCAGAATCACAGTTTACTTGATTAACATAATTACTTAGAGTAGGATATATAAAAATTAAACCGGACACAATTAAAAGTATAATTGCAATTATTAAAAAGTTGTGTTTCTTTTTCATATTCCTACTCCTTCCGTATTATTATGATTTAATTTTTTTGCGAATTACAAAAAGCGTAATTGCCCCGGCAAGTGCAGCAGTTCCGGCAATGTATAAAATGATATTGCCATAGCCGCCTGTTTGAGGGAGAACTGTTTGAGTGTTTTTTACTTCAACAGAAGCATATCCGTCAATTGGTGCGCCTGTTACATAAGTACCGTTAACAAAAGTATCTCCATATGTAACGTCAATGCTTATTTCAATAACATCTGTATATGGGTTGAATCCTTGTGGGGCTTGTGTTTCCTTTATGAAATACTGACCGCTTTGCAATCTGACTTCTTCATTACTTGAATTGTAGAAATAAACTTTACCGTTTGTATCAGATGTACCTGCAGCAATTGCATTACTTCCGCTTTCGGCGTCCGCATAAGTATTATACAGTGCAAATTCAGCCCCCGATAAAGCCTCAGCCTTTTCATTGAATTTATCTACATAAATTCCGTATGTATAAACATACACCGTATTACCTTCAACATCAGATGTAACACCGTTTTTATTGCTGTATTCAAGCTTCTGTTCTTTGTTCGGGTTACCCTCTATACCTATAACAGCATACTTATTAAGTATTGCACTGTAGGTTACTGATGTATAGTAAACATCAGAAGCATAGAATTTATCAGTTTGCAAATATTCATGTGTAAGAGCAACATTAAATAAAGTATTTTCACCCTCGTTTTCACTTGTAATATTTACTGTGTATTCACTGCTGTCAAGGTCTGTGATTTTTGTACCGTCCTCTTTTAAAAGCGCCACATTAAAGCTATTTTTATCAATAGTTAGTCCTGAGGACATATCATCATAAATAATGTATGAACCAAGTTTCATTGAACTTGAACCGGCTGTAGTTGAACGAATTTCAAAATCCACGGTATCTCCCAAGGATACATCTGTAAAGTTTTCATTATCCTTTGTGCTGTTTGTAATTGATTTATGCGTTTCAGGAATATCATCATCAACCTTTTCTGCAAGATTAATTTCAGGAATTTCATAAATCCATTCGTCTGTATAATAAGGAAGAGCGAATACGCTGTTAGTTACCGATTTAACGCCTGCAGGGTAATTGACAGCTCTTACATAATAAATTCCTTGTTCAAGTTCGGAAATTGTCTGGCTGCTTTGCTCACTTGTAATAAAATTACCTACTTTTGTTGCTTCAGCAGGAAGATTTTCAATCTTATCAAGTTCTGAAAGCATTGTCGGTGTATCGCCGTTTAATATTGAATCTGAAATTTCAGATACAAGGGAAGAATATTTTGTCTCGTAAGGATTTTCAAAGTTTTCTAACCTGCCGACTTGAAATACATCAAATGTATATCCTTTTTTCTCACAGTTTAATGTAAACGATACTTTTCTATCCTTATCAAGAATATTTGTTCCGGAACTGCTGTTATTTATTTCGGCAGCTCCGACAACGGAAATTGATGAAAAGACTATTAATATAGTCATAAGCATTGCTGTAAGAAGCTTTGCTCCAAAGTTTTTCTTTTTCATTTTAAATGCTTCCTTTCGTTTTTTGTTTTTTGTAAAATGCAAAATTATAAAGGCCGCAGCTGCAATTGCCAATAATCCGGAAGTGCCCCAAAATCCAATATTACCGATTGAACCTGTACCAAGCATAATAATATTGTTATCCTTAACAATCAATTCAGGATTAAGGGTTGTATCATTTTCCGCAATGATATCAAACGGTATTTTGTTTGCATACGGCATTTTGCCTGCAGGGGATTTTGTTTCTATAAAATTGTACCCCTCAGCCTGTGGCAGATTATCAATAATAATTCTGCCGTTTTCATCTGTAACAACAGTTGTTATTCCGTCATCATCAGTTGTAAAACTGTAATTGCCGACTTCATTTTCTTCAACCTTTAGCAGTTCTCCCTGAGAATTGTATAGTTCAAATTCAGCTCCGGCTAATCCGACACCCAAACCGTTCTGTTTATACAGATTTACCGAACCTGTTTTAAGAGTGTTTTTAAATGAAACGGTATATGTTTCATCTGCAGTCAAAGTAAATGTCTCATCATTTACAGAATTGTACTTATACGGAATTGAATAACTACCGTCAGATTTTTTTAATCCAAGCTCTTTGACGGTATATTGAATTTTGATATTATTATCGTTGTATACTCTAAGAGTACCAAAATCTATATTACCGTCTTTATCAGTCTTGAAGTCACCATAATTACTGCCTAAGTTATCAGAAAGATTGAAGTAAATATCTGCAACCTCACCATCTTCTGATGTTTTTACAAGTTTCGCATTCGCTGTCTGAGGAGCGTTTGTAGCTGTAATTGTAGCCTCTGCTGTTTCATCTGAAATTGTAAAGCTATATGTCTTATTAGATAAAACGTGATTAGTTGGTGCCTTTGTCTCTTTAAAGTAATAGCTTCCATATGGCAAATCAGATATAGTCAAACGTCCGTTATTGTCAGTTTGAAGCGTTAATCCCATAGATCCTGTTTCTGAATAGGTATAACCGCCATATCCTGATTGTGCCAATGGTACATATGTACCGCCTGCTGATGAATACAACTTCCACTCAGAACCCGACAGAGAAGTACCATTTTCACTGTCTGTTTTATTTAGTGTTACGCTTCCTGCCTTAGGCGTGTTTGTAGCTGTAATTGTAGCACTCTGAGCACTGTCCGAAATTGTAAAGCTATATGTATCATTAGACAAAACATGATTAGTTGGTGCCTTTGTTTCTTTAAAATAATAAGAACCGTAAGGCAATCCGCTTACTGACAAATTTCCGTTATTATTAGTTTGAAGCGTTAATCCCAATGTACCTGATTCTGAATAGGTATAACCGCCATAGCCCGATTGTACCAATGGTACGTATGTACCGCCTGCTGATGAATACAATTTCCACTCAGAACCTGCAAGAGCATTTCTTGTTTTGCTGTCTATTTTTTTCAATGTTACACTGCCTGTTTTTAAATCATCTTTCAAAACAATTTGAACAGGAGTAATATTACTTCCTGCTGTAACATTAACAGAATATACCCTATTATCTATTCCATAATTAGTTGGTGGATTTTTTTCCTTTAGGTAATATGTTCCCAATGGTAATTTATCGCTCGTTACAGTACCGTCTGAACCTGTTGTTAAATCTGTAACAAAGGCATAGTCCAAAAGGTTACCGTTGCTGTCAGTAACGTTTGAGTTATATACAGAATATGTTGCACCTGCAAGACCATTTTTCGTTTGACTATCTTGCTTTATCAGCTTAAATTTACCCAAACAAGTATTATAAAAATTAACTGTAATTGCATTTTCTGAAGAAGAGTCTAAAGAAAAATTGTCTGATTCAAGTGTAATTTCTACAGGTTCAGGTTTTTCAAATTCAGTCGGAATTGAATACCTTCCGTTTGAATTTCGCTTGCCAAGTTCGTCTATAACTAATTGCGTACCAACTGTACCGCCGTTTACATCATCACTTAGCATGCTTACTGTAGTAATTCCTGAACTGCTTGTGGGTCCGAAAATTTGATATGAATCAGGATTGTTTTTGTCATACACTTTAAAGTAAAATCCACTAACATCATTGTTATCCGATTTTTTTACAATCCTGAGATATGGGTTATTAATGAAATTTGTCCGACCAACACCTACAACGTTACCTGTTGAATCACCTAAACCTGTACCTAAATAATATGTCGATGTTACTCCGCCAAGAGATTCACAGCCACTCGGCATATAAAAATCAGACTTGCTGTTTCCCGAAGCATTGGTTTTAAGCCGTCCTAATTCCGTAATGGTATATGTGCCGTTAAAAACAGGCTGATTGCTGAATTTACTTATTACATCTGTTTGTCCTAAATCATCAGTAGGTCCTACAATTGCAGAAAACGGATGTTCATCCTTTCGCTCAACGTAAAAATACCAGCCTGAAAGTGTTTCAGCATTACCAACAGGACTTTCCCCTGAATAACTGTCATCATTATATTGTTCTTCAGTCCAAACCTCTTTTTGGATAAAAAAATCGTTGCCCTGTGAACCAAGAGTTCTAACATTTATATATCCCCACGGTGGGTCGACTGAACCTGTACCGACACAATCTTGCAATTTACTGTCTGTATAGGCAACTATATCAGATGTACTGCCGCCTGTAGGAAATTTAATATTTTTTGAACCTATAGGACTGTTTAATGTATAAGTTCCTGCCTTTGGCGCATTACAGCTGAATGTAAGATTATTACCGCTCTGAGTTACTGTAAGAGTATAACCGCCAGTCATTGAATATGTTCCTGCAAAATTAAAGTTGCTTAAAACTTTATTTTTATCGGTTAAACTTTTTGTCCAACAACTCTTTGATGAATCATAAGTCAAATTCACAGTGGGGGCTTGTTCTCGTGTTGGATGTGTAAATGAAGGTATAATCTGTGCATTATACAAACCATTTGAAATAACATCATAATTGTATCTGATATTACTTCCCGGCTTACTGACTGCATCTCGGTACTTTGTGTTTGTACACTCCATATGATTACTGTTAGCATTACGGTAACCATCTATAAATTCCCAGACAATAGCCGCTGTGGCTATATACTTTTCATCACTGTTTCCTTTTAAATTCTTTGAGTTTCCGTCTTTGCCAAATGTCATTCCATAAAAAATCGCATTTTTTTATATGGAGGTATCTGTGCCCACGCACCTTTTGACGTGCTTTCAGTGAGAACATCAAGATAATTTAAGTGTGTGCCCGGCTGAATACAATAAGCGTCTTTCGTCCCTGATGAGGATATAGTAGAAATATGGAATATGGAAACACCTTTTGAGCCACCAGTTACATTTGAATTCCAAGTGATTAAATTTCCTGAACTATCGTATGACTTATTAAGGTCGATAGTAACTTTTTCGCCCTCATAAGCAAATGCATTAATTGAAAAACAACTCATTAATACAACTATTGCTATTATGATTGATAAAATTTTAATAGGTATTCTTTTTATCAAGAAACCCTCTCCTTTCGTTAGAAATGAATAGTAATAACAAAAAATTAATATGTTGGTTCTCGGCAATGCAATCTTTTCATGATGATTTCTCCTTTTTTAATTTGTATTTATAAATAAAAAAGACAAAGTTTGAAGCTCTGTCTTTAATAAAAAAATATTAAGTTTTAATCATTAAACCAGCAATCTTTTTATTGCTACAATATGTAGATATTTCTCTTTTACCAATCTTTTGTATATTGATTTACCCAAGTTAATAACTTGTTATCAGAAATTTTATATATTTTGTATTCATTATTTTCGTAAGACAATACAATATTACTTTTTCTTTTCATAGAATCGTCTCTACTGTAAGAGTTTCCTAATGAATATTTCCAATTTAATTCGTAGTCAAAGTATACTAATAATTTATTATCTGTTATCCATTTAGTTTGGTTATCGGATGACTGTTTGCATATATCCATATTGTAATCACTATTGCTTCCAGACATACCTGCTGGTTTCTTTAATGAATCAAACCCTTTCCAAATTTTAGAACATATATCTGTATCAGCATCTGAAGCTATATAATTGAGAGCCTCGGAAGAATTATCGCCAGAAGCATAACTATTATATAAACCATTCCATATATCTTTAATACTGTCAGTAACATTTTCATCATCAACAGGAACACATACGATATCACTATCTGTAACCTCATTATTAGAGGAAGTTACTAATGTTGCAGAATAAGTATAATTTTCAGAAGTAAGCGTTACTTCTATACCTTTCTTTCCCACAAGAGGGAGAGTGTATTCCTTTTCCAGACCTGTTATATCGTCTGCGGATTTATTGGTACATAAAGAATCAGATAACTCTATACCATTTACTGATACTTTTGTTTTTCCGCCTACTGTACGAAAAGTATAGTTAGTATTACAAAATTCGTCTGCTTGCACTACCCATTTGTTTTCATCATTGAGAGCTGTGTGTACAATACTTTCTATATAATCTAAATTATTTGAAGAATCCGTTATTGTTACTGTGCAGATTGCTGTACCTGAACCTGATTGTGTTTTTACTGCGGAAACAGTATATTCATCGTAAGAAATATCAAGTATATCTGCAAAACTGCTTCTCGGTAAATAAAACTCAATATCACTTTCAGAAACAAAGGACTTATCCTTTTCTATACCCAAACAGGATAGAATAGTTTTATAATCTTTCGCTAACACTGCTTTTATAAATGTTTCAGATACCCCTTCTGCTGAATCTGCATTTATTGTTTCTTCCTTTACACTGTTTGTATTAACTACTGTACTTGTATAATCACCCTCTTGAGTGTTTTCTTTGGAACTACAACCACTTATTGCTGTTACTGCTATAATAGCAGCAGTTAAAATTGCTAATAATCTTTTTACTTTCATATTAAAACTCCTTTGATTTAAATGTTAATTAAAGAAAATAATATGTATATCCATAAAGTCCCCCTTTCTTTTTTCTAATAAAAAAGACAGAGCCTTTAAACTCTGTCCTTAATTTATTGTTTAATTTAATAAAGTATTAAAATCCATATTAAAAACTTTAATTTAAATTTTGTTAAATTTCATTCAACGGAAATTCATCAATACTAACCCACATTTCATCTGTTAGTTCGCCCTTTGTTAATGCTTCAATAATAATCTTTGGAACACATCTTCCACGATGTAAATAAATTTCAGTATTCTCAATTTCTTTATAGTATTCAAGGGTTCTTATATCAATAGAAGGAATAACTCTTTTTTTATCAATATCTGCAACGGTATACCAATATGTAAGTGGATATTCCTTTATAATTGTATAAATCCTAATGTTTTTATATTTATAAAACATTGTTCCTCTGATACAGTCTAATTCTAATTTTTTTGTGTAATTTATCATTTGTTTTCACTTCCTCGTTTATACATCTTTAACTTCCGCATTCGGGTCAACACAATAACCTAATAAAGCATTACAATCTATATTAAAAATTTTACAAAGCTTTAATAAATTCTTAATGTTAGGCTCAGTTTTTCCTCTTTCATAACAACAGTATGTTGAACGTTCTATTTTGAGTTTATTAGCTACTTCTTGTTGTGTTAAACTGTTTTGCTCACGAAAGTATTTTAAATTATCGGAAAATAAACGATTATTCATTGTTTTTATCCTCCAGCAGTTTATCTAAATTAATGCCCGAAAAATTATTTATTGTTTTTTCTTCGAGCGAAAAGAAAGATGTAAGAGTAATAATATTTTGAAAATTTTTTCTTAAAAACATTATAATTTTTTTAAATATATTACATACTATACCAACCTTTTCATTTTTTTCTTGCTTATTACTTTTTCCACCATTCTTTTTACTCATACATATCACCCTTATAATACGTCATTTCTATTCTAAGTCAGTATTATTACTGTTTTCTTCATCAATACGATAATTTTGATTGTCATCATCTTCTAATTCATTTTCACCAAAAATTTCCTTAGCCGACTTGACCATGCAAATAATACAATTAATAATGTTTAAAATTATAGCTGAAACTGCCAAACTATTTGCAACAGTAAATAAAAAGTTTATTTTATCCATAGTTCCACCTCCATTTTACATTTTCAGTAAATAATAAAGAAACACTCCAAGTCATAATAAATCTCCTATTCAATAAAAAAGACAGAGCCTTTAACTCTGTCTTTTGTAATACATATTAAGTTTTAATTAACAAATTAGCAATACGGAATTGTTATCGAATATCCTCCGTCCTCTTGCGCTGTTGCTTTACGGCCTAACTCTTGATAATAAACTCCTTCGTGGAACTGATGAATGAGACTATTATTTTAAGTAAGCTTAGTAATAAAATTCCTCTCAGTTCAGGGTTTCTTAATTTCTATTATTTTACAGAAAATCAACAGTAGATTTAAAGTAGGTCACTTTGCCTGTAGTTACGTTGTATTCGAAACAAAGATTACCATTGATTTTTTGCTGGCGTTGAATAAAATTGCCGTTACCATCAAAATACTCTATTAATTCTTCATCGCCAAGCCCATAGTAAGCTTTCCAAGTAGTTAGTTTATATACAATTTTACCGCTTTTTTCACTGCCACTGTAATCTAGTGTTTCGTACCACCCGAAATGTTCAAACACATCATCACCAGCGTGACTATCGTAATCACCATATCCTGCTCCTATAGCCAACTCTCCGAAATAGTAGCCATTATAAGCGTCTGCCCAGCCTTTTTTACCATCCATAGTAAGTTCACACCACTGATGAGTCCATTGATTTTCATTTACATGTTTCCACGAGTAGCCCATACAATCAAGAACCATTCCGAGAGCGCGGACAGAGCCTGCGCAGGTATAAACTCTCTTAATAAACACACCGTAAGCTGTGCTATAATCGGAGTCACTGGTTGTATATGTGCATGCCTTGCAATATTCGGAAACCAGTTCACAAGCAATTGAAACAAGTTCTAAATCTGACGGATTGGAATTCTTTTTATGTGCAATTTTATATGAAGCGTCAGCAATTTCTTGAGCAATTACCCTTGCCTGCGCATCTTTCGAAGTGTTGTCTGTGTTGTTTTTTAGAGGTGTGCCAATATCTGTGTTTTTTAATACGTGAGCAAGGTATAGCTGAATGCATGTAGTATCTTTGATTGTGTTCACATTATCATGGTCTACATCAGCTAAAAGCAGTTGTTTGTCTGTTAGCTTTGCAAGTTTAGCAATGTAAAACTGTAACAGTGTTGCATCTTTAATAGTGACAGCACCGTCGAGGTCTGTGTCACCTATAATATACGCAGATTCATTTGTCGGTTCTTTTGCGTAAACAGGTAAACCACACACAAAGGAAGATGCCATAATAATTGATAAAATAATTGATAATGTACGTTTCATAATTTTTACTCCTTTTGTTTTAATATATGTCTTATGTAAAATTTGTTCACTTTTAAAAATTTTATCATAATATGTAATTTTATTCAATATTTTTTATATTATATTTTTCCATTATTTCATTCACAACATTCTCGTCATTTTTTCTTACAGCTTGTATGAATTTAATCATATCTTTACGCTCAGTTATTTGTCTAAGAATTTTAAATTTTCTATATGGATTCATCACTGGTTATCTCCTTTTTAAATTGTGATATATAAATAAAAAAGACAGAGCTAAAATTGCTTTGTCTTAAAATAGTTATTTAATTTTGAAATAATTTATTGAATATTATTCACTATTGTGTATAATTAAATTATTGGGATTCTGTGAAATTAACAAGATATTAGTATTGCTATTTATATTAGTGTTATCACTATATAGTAAATTGGAATACTCTTTTTCCATATTTAAAATACAAATGTTATGTTCATTTTGAATGGCCATTGAAAAAATAGTTTTTATTGGTATTTTATGATTATAATTATTATCCATATTACAATTCCTTTCAATTATATTTAGGAGGTAACAAAGTGTTTGAAAATACAGATGTACAACTAAAGGCAATATTTTTATATTTAAGTTGTAACAGTTATATCAAGAAATTTAAATTTTATAATTCTTTTTTAAAACGGTGGAAAGAAACTTTAAAGTATCATTATGAGCATGATATAAAGTATATAATAAAAGATATAACTGACGATGACCAGGCATATTCTTATAATCATTATATTTCTAATACTAAGCTTGTATTTAACTTTTCAATACCTTATATAAGATATTTGTTTACTAAAAATGAGAATTTTTTTCCTAAAATCATTTTAAAAAATGAAAAGGGAAATTTAATGTTAAATAATTTTAAATGCTCATATACTTTTTATGACAAAGTAAATTGTAATGATTATAATGATTTAGAAAATGTTTTTGTAGTAACTTTTCCGTCAAATCCTCCAAATTATATAGTTGTTGATGGCAACCACAGAATTTCTTCACAGATATATAATAAAAAAGAAATATTTGCAAGATTTTGCAATGATAAAATTGCCGAAAAAGCTTTAATGTCTTCTTTTGAGGTGGCACTTTATTCATGTTTATTTGACTGTGCATTTATTCAGTATAATTCAGGAAGATATAACGATTTCATTATTAAGAAAAATTTAAAAATATTTGATAAAGACTCTTTTATCAATAACATTAATGATAGATAACTTTATGAATATAAACTATAATTATTTTTATTATTTCTTAACTTAATTAAGTTTTTAGATAAAGGTTTATATACTTTCATTTCTTCCTCCAAAAACAAAAGACAGAGCATTTAAACTCTGTCTTTTTGTAATACATATTAAGTTTTAATTAACAAATCAGCAATACGGAATTGTTATCGAATATCCTCCGTCCTCTTGCGCTGTTGCTTTACGGCCTAACTCTTGATAATAAACTCCTTCGTGGAGCTGATGAATGATAATGTTTATATCAACTTCATAGTTAAAATCAAAACCATATGAAATTAACCATTCCTTAAAGCCGTCAATCCAGGTATAACCTTGTTTTATAAAATAATCAGTACAATCAAAAGAAGTGTTTTTTACCCATTCGCCCAACAGAACATCAGGATTTCTCCAAGCTGCATTATCTAAGGTTAAGTTTGTATCAATATTGAAGCCCTTGGATTTTGCGTAATCTGTTATTGTTGAATAGTAGTAGTCTACATCAAAATCATAAGTTGTTTTTGTCGGTTTTTCTGTTGGTTCTGTTGTGACGGGTTGTGTGTTGTCTGTATTAATTTTAAAAGGTGTGCCAATATCAGTGTTTGTTAATTTGTGAGAGAGGTATAGCTGAATGCATGTAGTATCTTTGATTGTGTTCACATTATCATGGTCTACATCAGCCAAAAGCAACTGTTTGTCTGTTAGCTTTGCAAGTTTAGCAATGTAAAACTGTAACAGTGTTGCATCTTTAATAGTGACAACATTGTCAAGGTCTGTGTCGCCTATAATGTACGCAGATTTATTTGTCGATTCTTTTGCGTAAACAGGTAAACCACACACAAAGGAAGATGCCATAATAATTGATAAAATAATTGTTAATGTTCGTTTCATAATTTTTACTCCTTTTGTTTTAATATATGCTCATTCTGTTGCTTTACATCCATATAAATTACAAAATTGATTGCGACAGCCCTTGGTTTTATCTTTAATTCGTTTTTTAATTGTAACAGAAATATATTTAATATGCTAAATCAATTAACCGGTAACAAAATATACCTGACATTTTCCATCGCTTTCTCGTTTATAGTAACAATTAAAGCTATACTCTTTTTGATATTCATCATATGGGGGTACAGGAGTCTTATCATAATAATCTGTTACTGTCCCATCAGAGTTGACAACAGAGTACATAAGGCGACCTCCGTGTTTATTATAATTTTCAATTTCTAACTCATAATATCCTTTAAAATTATATTCAATTGAATCTATTTGTTCCTGTATCACTTCCTCCAAAGAATAGTAGGATTCAGCACCTGAAAATTTTATATACTGAGTAATATATCCATGCCAATACCAAGAGCACGGTTTATTTTCATTCAATGAAGTATCATAGTTTAATCCTTTAGCCTTGTAATGTTTAATAATTTCATTACAGATTTTATTCATATATTTATCTGTCATTAATTCCTCATACGTAAGAGTTGTATCTTTTTCTTTTACAGTATCTGTTTTGTTTGTATTGTTTTTTAGAGGTGTGCCAATATCTGTGTTTTTTAATACGTGAGCGAGGTATAGCTGAATGCATGTAGTATCTTTGATTGTGTTCACATTATCATGGTCTACATCAGCCAAAAGCAACTGTTTGTCTGTTAGCTTTGCAAGTTTAGCAATGTAAAACTGTAACAGTGTTGCATCTTTAATAGTAACAACATTGTCAAGGTCTGTGTCACCTATAATATAAGCAGATTCATTTGTCGGTTCTTTTGCGTAAACAGGTAACCCGCACACAAAGGAAGATGCCATAATAATTGATAAAATAATTGATAATGTACGTTTCATAATTTTTACTCCTTATTGTAATGAGTTTTGATATTTATAAATAATTATTTTAGTTTAGTTTTTAAATCTATCTGAGGTTGAATAACACAGCTTGTGGTTTCACATAAATTATATGTAACTGTTGCATTTTCAATATACATTGTTATTTTTTCTGGTAGTTCAAGGTCAGGTATTAAAATTGAAATACCTTCATTTGGTTTTAATGCAGAATATTCAAAATTAGCTAATGAAATTGGTTTATTATTTTTAAAGAAATAGGTCATTTCTATTATTAAATTAGATTTATTAATAATTGTTAAAACATATTTGGATGCTAAATCTTCGTCTTGTAAATTAATTTGTTTGAATTCTGCAGTATATGAAATTTCTCTATTTTCATCTTTGTTTGTTCTATGCAATTTTAAATTAAAACATTTTGTATTTTCTGAAATATTGCTTTTAGTTTTGTTACTTTGATAAAATCTATAATATACATTAGGAGATTTGTTTTTTATTTCTCTTTTTTGACGACCTTTTGAAAATAAAGATAATCTATCAAACAAAAGCGTTGTTATAACACACAAAAAACCTGTGATTATGGAAGGAATAATATAAGATGCAATAGTTTCGAAATTCATAATTATAACTTCCTTTCTATTTTTACGACACCGTGACAATTTGATTTGTCAGGGTGAAAAAACATATAATAAAGAAAGCTATTGAATTTTGTTTCCGGTTCCTTAACTATATTAGTATCATTAAATAATGGTCTTTTAAGAAGATAATAATGGATGATATTAATGAAAGAATGAGTTACTGTTTCATCTATTAAAAATAGTAACTCAAGTTGCTTTCCCTTTAAAATTAAATTTACTCCGGTCAGTCCCTTCATTTTTTTATCTGTTGTATTATATTTTATAAACGGGGAATAACCACTATCTAAAGGACTATCTTTTCCAATGAAATATTGTAATTTGTATGGATTTATTGCATCAATTGCATTAAAAACATCTTTAATACAATCTACTTGAGGATTTATAAAATACAATTTTTGTGTTTCATATTCTACATATGTATAATCATTTAAAAAAACCTCACATTTTTCTTTATGTTCATATTGACTGCTGAAAAATACTTTTGTTTTTATATTTTCTCTGATTAAATTTCCGTCTTTATCAAATTCAAGTTGCAATCCTGGATTTGATTTTAAGTCATCTGCAAATTTAGGATTAATTTTCAATTGAGTTAAAAGCTTTGCTGTCTCAGTCGGACCTGTTCCACCATATCCACAGTTTAAACCAGATAAATGTATCTGAGTTCCATTCCAACCTTCAGCCACAAAGGTTATTCCTCTTTTCGGTGAATATTTAGTAAACAAAAAGTTTTCAAAATCAAAAAATACTGTGACTTTTTTAATAGGCATAATCTTTGAAAGATTGTTTTCAAAAAATTCTCTGTTTTTAGCAGATCCACTCGTTGTAAATTCAATTATTTTCATTTGAATTCTTCCTGTCTATTATAGATTTTAACATTTTTATCTCCATTTTAAATGCTTTAAATTTTTTAAATACTCGGAATAAAATCAAAATAAAAGCAAAATTAAAAATAATACAAATAAAAAGTAATATTAATAACAATAAGATCATTGCTTCACCTCTATTCTACATATTTTGTGAAGTTTTGTCAATCAAACTATCCCTCCGAGGGACAGTTTTTTATAATTTGCGGAACACAGCCAATTCTTTTGACTGTGTTCCGCAAATTAGGGGGTATATATCGAATATAAGTTATTGTTTAATTCAATAAAATGAAATTTAAAATTACAACGGATTTCTCAGGTTTATTTGTCTTTTTTCTATCATTCTTTGCAATTCATTAATATCTTCATTAGATGATATCTGTTTTAATTACACAATTTCCAAAACCGTTATTATAATAATAACTTACAAAATAATTAATCATTATATATTACCTTCCTTTCAAAAAACAATAAAAAAGACAGAGCCTGTAACTCTGTCATTGAATTTATATTTATTTCTAAAATAATATATTGTTTTCCTTAAAAACTATTTATAACTTAAAATTATAAATGGTAGGGTGTGTTTAATCTAGCAATGAAATTTCAGTAATTGATTCTACAATAGAATTATTTTCAATAAGTAGTTTTAATGTTGATACAAAACAATCTATTTCTTTGTTTAAAATTTCATCAAACTCTTTACTCTTACCTATATAGTCCTTTCCGGTATATAGCTTTATTACTTGATATGATATGCTTAAAACCGCAGGAATATCAACAAGGTTGTTAAACTTATTATTTTTAAAATCTGCAAATATGTGAAAATTTCTATGAAAACCACTAATATGTATATTCTCTAAATTCAGTTGATTTGCGTAATATAAAACTTGGGGTTTCATATCATCCGATATTTTTGGTGGTATCATAATAAGAAATTTATTATGATTTATATTAAATTGTATTTTGCTATTATTATATACAATATTTGTTTTATTATAAATGCTTTCACACACAGGTTTTATAAAATTATTAAAGTATGTGAGAGCTATAGAAGTAGATGGCAATAAAGAAACTCTCGACACTTTCATTTCATCAGTTATTGAATTTAATATTATATAATAATTTTCTGGTAAGTCGTTTAAATCATTAAATTGGCAATATGTAATTCCGGATAAATCGCTTGGTATTTTCACACCATTTTGTATTAATGCAAAAGTTTTATGTCTGCCGATAATTCCTGTAAAAAGACCATGTTCAAAAGTTATATTATCTCGTGCAGTGAAATAAGTATGCTTTTTTACTACTGAAATATCATCTTTAGTATAAATGATAATTGCAAAATCATAGTTTATGGCATTCTTACACAAATTGCCAAATGTTGAAACGCTTAATTTAAAAAAGTTATCTGTCCATATTGTTACATTACATATGGAAGATAAAATTTCTTTAACTTTTTCAGCATATTTCTTTCCTTCAGATGAAGAAGCAATAAAAATTCGCTTTTTATAATTACTTAATGCATTCATACCAAAATCCAATCAAAAATAAATGTGAACTATATTCACATATATTTTATATCTAACATATATATTTGTCAAATATTGTTTAAATTAAATATATTTTAAATATTTATTAATGTTCATCCGATGGCAATTTCTTTGCACAAAATGAAAAAATCACATTACCTAATTGTAACTGGATTTTTGTTTTTATAGTAATTAAATATCTTGCGTAAAGCTGTTATGTAATATTTGGGATTTCTTTAATTCGGATTTTAATTCTGAATTCTCATTTAATAATTCTTTATTTTTTAATTTAAGCTGTTTATTTTCATAATTAACTTTTTCTAATACATCACCTAAGTTTGATATTTTTCGTATATTGTCAATAATAATTTTATTGTTATCATTTAAGTACTCATATTGCATCTTTTTTTGTTCTTTATCACTATCAAATTTATGATTTAATGAAAGAATCCCTTCCTTAGCAGAATTAATTCCTTGTCTAATTTCACCGTGTTCTTTTGATAAAAAATGTTGAATTGAATCAAATTTTTCTAAGGTTGCATTATGATTAGTAGTTTCATAACCAAGACGGGCATTTAATAAATTGTCAATTTGTTTTTTTGTGTCATCAGGTATGCGTTTTAAAAATCTAAAGTAAATAATAGTTGATAGGACTACTGTAGTAGCAATACTACAACCAATGTTTATTAAAATATTGGATTATAGTCAATAAAGTGGACAAGAGAAATCACAAAAAATAAATATTTTCAAATTGGTCTGGAGAAAGACCAT
>CANPWP010000015.1 GCA_947584595.1 uncultured Clostridia bacterium
ATTCAAAACAGTTCACAGATACAATTGACGTTACTGTTTATGCTTTCAACTTAGCTGAGGGCGAAAAAGCAACATATACAATTGATTATGAAGATGAAACTAAAGAAGATGTAACTGCTGACTTTACAGAGCCTGTAACAACTACTCTTGAAGAAACTGCAACAGTTACAGTTAAAGCAGGCGATGCTACAGAAACTTGCACATTCACAAAGGTTGCAGGAGCTTATATTACTGTTAATGCTTTAGATGAATCAACAGGCGAAGCTTACATAGGTAATATTTATGCATACACCTTTGGCGGAGACAGAGTTGGTGACGCATTTAATTTAATGACACCTGTAGAAGGTTCAAAAGGAGAGTATACTTATTATATCAACGGTTCTGCACAAGTTATCTTCACGACTGCTGATAACTGGGAAGATGCCGCTAAGTTCGTAATTGTTGATAAAGATTTAGAACCTGTTTCAAATCAGGAGCCTCTTGTTTCTGCTGGTCAAAGAGTAACTTTTGATTTGTTATTACCGGTTGTAAAATAATATTATTTTGCATACGGATAAAATTATAATGGCAGTTATTAATATTTATAATTATTGGAGGTTTATATAATTGTATGATTATCCCATTGAAAAAATTATAATAATTAAATGCCATTAAAAATGAGTGGCGGTTGCTATGACCGCCACTCCGAGTTGTAAAAAATATATCAATATAAGAAAGATAGAACCATTCGGCGAAGTTTATTGAGGGCGAAATTTAACAAAATTTTGTTTTTATAACAAGGTTATTATATTTAAATGCTTTCTATCCCTCCGTCTGTGGTTTTGCCGCATCCACCTCCCTCGTCAGAGGGAGGTGGGCTCGTCTTTTGCCTTATTTTGTATCATAGGTTTTTCAACAAATCAAAGTGGTTGATATTTTTACCGCCACCTTAAATAAAAAGTTCTAATATGGGGTGATTACAATTAACTCTTTTAAACAACAAAAGGTCAAATTTTTGAGCTTCTTTTTAGTTGTTGCAATGTTATTTGGAATATTAACTATTCTTCCAATATCTGCCTCAGCTGAAGCAGGGGATACCTTTACGGATAGTCAAGGCCTTACATATACAGTAAATAGTGATAACACTACTGTTTCTGTAACAGGTTTTGATAAAAGCACTACCGAAGTAACAATACCGGGACAAATTGAAAATGGAGATACTACATACACAGTAACAACAATAGGTTCAGATGCATTTAAAACTTGTTCTGATTTACAATCTGTCGAATTAAATGAGGGAATTGAAACAATAAGTTCGAGTGCATTTAAAGATTGTACAAATTTAACAGAAATAGTTTTTCCTAAATCTATGTTAACTATAAAAACAAGCGCATTTAGCGATTGTACAGCTTTAAGAAGTGTAGAATTTAATTCTGATTTGGAATTAGGCACGTGGTCATTCAGAAACTGTACAAATTTAGAAAAAGTAACTTGTAATAGTTTTAATACACAATTAAAGGCAGCTGCTTTCACGGGTGCTTCCAAATTCACAATATATGGATATGAAGGAAGCAGCGCCGAAACATTTGCGAATGAAAAAAGCTATGAATTCGAAAAAATAACTGTAGACCCTACAGTTTTAAATAATCCTTTGGAAGATGCAAAAGCCAAAAGTGAAATTATGTATACAGCTGATTCTTATAAAACGCTTGCGGACGCTATAAAAAAAGCTGAAGACATATTAAAACAAGAAAAACCAAGTGATGCTGATATTTTAAATTGCATAAAAGAATTAAATGATGCTATTAACAGTTTGGTATTAGATAATACTACTAATGACGGTTTTACTTGGCAAACAATTGATGAGGGAAAAGCAATTGAAATCATAGGAGTTGAAAAGCAGGTAGGCAGTGAACTTACAATTCCATCAGAAATAAAAGACTTGCCAGTTACTTCTATAGGCACAAGTGCTTTTTTCAATGTAAATTATGCAAATATTATAATCCCTGACTCTGTAACGATTATTAAAAAACAAGCATTTAATGTAGGAGTTCTTATAAAAAAAATAACTTTTGGCGAAAATTCTCGGCTTGAAACAATTGAAGATGAGGCTTTTGTTGTCGATAAGAGTGTAGAAACAGACAAAATGGAGGAAATTTCCCTGCCCGCCTCCTTAAAAACAATTGGAAGCAATGCCTTTGGTCAAAGAAAGAATTTGACTAAAGTTATAGTTAATTCAAAAGATGTAGAATTTGGCAATAATGTTTTTGAAGGTAACCAAAAACTTACAATTGTAGGTTATGAAAACAGTACGGCTCAGGCATATGCGGATGCAAACGGTCATAGATTCAGTTACCTTGGAATGGATTTAACAGAACTTAAGGCACTTATTTCTCAGGCAGAGGCAATGAGTCCTCAGACTGACGCCCTTAAGACAGCAATCAGAGAAGCAAATAAGTTTGTTGCTCAATATGAGGTTAACGGAATGGGTTCTCCAAGCGACCTTGCAAACTGCATAAAAGCATTAAAAGAAGCTATGGGAATACAAGACGAGTCAACAACTCAAACTGAGCCTACAACTGTTGAAACAGAACCAACAACTAATGCAACAGAGCCTACGACTGATGTAACAGAACCTACAAGTTCTCCTGAACCCGTTTATGAAACTGTACTTCTCGGTGATGCAGACGGCAACGGAATTGTTAATATTAAGGACGTAACATACATTCAGCTTTATCTTGCAAGATTACTGAATCAAAGCGTTAATCCGATTTATTTGAATTGCTGTGATGTAGACGGCGACGGTGAACCTAACATTAAAGACGCAACACAGCTCCAGTTGTGGTGTGCTAAATTTAATGTAGATTATGAAATCGGTAAGCTTGTACAGCGTGAGGTTACTCCGGGAAGTACTCCCACAACACCTACTGACCCGACAACTGCTACACAACCCGATTCGACAACTGCAACTGAAAATCCAACAACTGCTACTGAGAATCCAACAACCGCTACCGACCCACCAACAATTGATCCAAATTCAGTAAGATTCTATGTTCCTAATGCTGTTGGCTGGTTAACTGATTTAGGCGGAAGTATGTGGCTTTACAATGATGACACTAAGGAATTCAAGAGAATGATGTATGATGATGAAAATGCAACTTTCTATTTTGATATTCCTAAAGAATGGTCTAATTTGTCAATTTACAGAAGCAGATATGAAACAGATGAAACGACGTTTGATATCAACAACAAATGGAATGAAGAAACACAAACAGGTGAAATTCTGAATGAATGGACGGGACTTGGCTCAAGAGGCAGCCACGACTGTTACTATATCACTGCTGACGGCAAGGGATATTATACATCATATGAGTCTACCAAAGAAGATGATTATATGAAGACAGTTTACTTTGACAACAGTGTAACAAAGTGGAGTACAGTATACATCTACGGCTGGGGAAACAGCGGACTTGCCGAGGTAGGCAAAGCAATGACTCATATTGAAGGTACAGATATTTGGTCTTATACATTTGTTGATCCGTATATTCCTGCATACGGAGTTGAGCAGTTCCTGTTTGTAAACAAACAAACCTCTAAGGCAGATAGTGCAAGCTGGAGCGGTGCAAGTCAAACCGTTGACCAGGCTATCGAACAAGGGAAAAATCTCTTTGTTCCCTCTTCTGCTACAGGTACATCTATCACCGGTACTTGGGATGTTTACACTCCCGCAGAATAAATGTTTGTATAAAACAAGTTTTCAAATTTTAAAATTCTATACTTCTAATAAATATAAAATTCCTATCTATTCCACTAAATTTTAAAATTTATAAGTTTTTATTATTATTTTATTTCTAAAAACCAATTAACAGAATGCCCTGACAGAGAAATCTGTCAGGGCATTTTTGCGTTTTATTTTAATATAATATACCCATTCGCTCTCTCCTCCAACCCTTTCAATATATAAAAATTTTACCTTATTTTAAAATAATATTGGCTATTTTGAAATTTTGTAGTATAATGTTTTATATAATGTCTATAAGGATTGATTTTTTGAATTTCATGCGTAAATTCTCAATTTTATTTATGACTGTCGCTGTTTTATTTTGCTCAGCCTGTGATTTTGACTCAAAGGCTGACAGCGAATTTTTTGCCATGGACACGATTATGTCAATTACTGCTTACGGCAGCAACAGTCAAAGTGCTGTCAGTGCGGCTGAAAATGAAATCAACAGGCTTGATAAATTGCTCTCTGTTCAAAATGAAAACAGCGAGATTTTTAAATTGAACCGTGATAAATCAATTAACGCTTCCGCAGATACTGTTACTCTTTTAAAACGTGCGATGAATTTTTATACTCTGACCGACGGCGCTTTTGACATTACAACTGAACCGCTCACCCGTGCATGGGGATTTTATTCGGGACTTGAAAAGCGAGTCCCCTCACAAAATGAAATTGATAATGCCCTTAAAACCGTTGGTGCGGAGCATATTAATATTGACAATAAAAATATAACCCTTGACGAAAATACTTCTTTAGATTTGGGCGGAATTGCTAAAGGCTATGCCTCTGCAAAAACGGCACAAATTTTTAAAGAAAACGGTGTTTCTTCGGCGTTGATTTCTCTGGGCGGCAACGTAAGAGTTGTAGGCTCAAAGCCTGACGGTTCTGACTGGAGCGTTGCAATTACCGACCCTGATGATAATTCTAAGCAAGTCGGTACGCTTGCGGTCAGGGATACTGCTGTTGTTACCTCGGGAAGTTATCAGCGTTATTTTGAGGAAAACGGACATATTTATCATCATATAATAGATACAGAAACAGGATATCCGGCACAAAGCGGTTTGAAATCGGTTACGGTCGTGTCGGAAGACGATACCCTTGCAGACGCTCTTTCAACCGGTCTTTTTGTTATGGGACTTGAAAAATCAAGTAAACTTTACAGCAAAAACAGTGCCCTTTTCGGGGCAGTATTTGTTACCGATAAAAACGAGATTTATATTACAGACAACCTTGAAAACAGATTTTCATCACAACATAAATTTGAGGTGATCGAAAGATGAAAACCCGCACTTGGATAATAATTTTATCATCAGCTGTGATTGTATGCGCTGTTTTGTGGATGTTCATTTTAAATTCATCATCTCCGTCAAAAATTGTTGGAATTTATCAGGACGGCAGCCTTGTTGAAAAAATCGACCTTAACAGTGTTACCGATGAGCGTGAAATAACTCTTAACGGTAAATTTGGTAAAAACATAATTTTTATATCCCACGGACATATTGAAATGAAGTCAGCCGAATGTCCCGACAAAATTTGCGTCAAACACGGTGCTCTCGAAATCGGCGGCACGCCTATTGTCTGTTTGCCTAATAAGGTTGTTATTCAATTTGAGGAAACTCCTTACGGTGCAGACGCAAAAACAGGAGCGGCAGAATGAAAATAAAAAATCTGATTTTAACTGCAATTCTTACAGCTATGGCCCTTGTCGCCTTTACAATTGAGGCGGCAATTCCTCCTCTGACCCCTATATACGGCATAAAGCTTGGGATTGCAAATGTATTTACGCTTTTCGCCCTTTACGCTTTGGGAACTCGTTATGCGGCGGCTTTACTGTTTTTGAGAATCGTTTTGGGAAGCATATTTACAGGTCAGGCAGTATCATTTATCTACAGTCTGGCAGGCGGAGTGCTCTCCTTTATTCTTATGATACTGCTCAAAAGATTTTTTCCGCTTAAACAAGTCTGGATTTTAAGCGTGCTGTGCGCCGTGATGCACAACATAGGTCAGCTTTTGGCGGCAATATTTATGACAGCAACGGTGCAAATTATCTATTATCTTCCCGTGCTTGTGATATCGGGCATAATCGCAGGAGCGTTTACGGGCTTATGCGCTCAGCTTGTACTTATGCGTCTTAAAAAGTGGTCTGATAGCCGTTACAGTTAAATTTACTTAATTTGTGTGTATAATGTAATAAATAGTTTATTTTAATATAAAATTTGGAGGATAGAAAATATGAAATTAAGCGGTATCAGAGTTCCGCACAGAAAAAATACTGCGGACATCATACCCCAAAGGCTTCCTCTGCCTGAAACAGTGGTAATTCCTATGTCAATGCATATCGGAAAGCCTGCCGTACCTACGGTTAAAATTGGTGAGAGGGTGACCGTTGGACAGCTTATAGGTTCTGCCGACGGATTTATCAGTGCTCCTGTACATTCAAGTGTATCGGGCAAAGTCAAAAAGCTTGATGAAATTACTATGTCAGGCGGAATGAAAACAACTGCCGTTGTGATTGAAACTGACGGTATGCAGAAGATTTGCGAAAGCGTAAAGCCTCCCGTTGTGACGGATTTTGAAAGTTTTATAAGCGCAGTAAAGGAAAGCGGAATCGTCGGCTTAGGCGGCGCAGGTTTTCCCACGTTTGTAAAATTAGGCGTAAAGGATTTATCAGCTGTTGAGGCGGTTGTAATCAATGCGGCCGAATGTGAGCCTTACATAACCTCAGACACAAGAACAATGCTTGACAAAGCGGAATATATTTCAAAAGGAATTGACCTGCTTCAAAAGTATTTGGGTGCAAAACGCATTATAATCGGGATTGAAAACAATAAAAAGCCCTGTATTGACAAGATGACAGAACTTGCAAACAGCAAAAGCGGCGTTGAGGTAAAAGTGCTGCCTTCTGTTTATCCTCAGGGCGGTGAAAAGGTGCTTGTATACAACACCACAGGCAGGCTCATTCCAAAGGGCGGTCTGCCCCTTGATGTAGGTGCAATTGTAATCAACTGTACTACGCTAACAGCTATAGCTGAATACATTGAAACAGGTATGCCTCTTGTTGAAAAATGCATTACTGTAGACGGCTCTGCCGTTAAAGAATCTAAAAATGTAATAGCCCCGATAGGAACTCCTATTGAAAAACTGTTTGACTTTTGCGGAGGATTTAAATCAGAACCCAAAAAGGTGCTTTACGGCGGTCCGATGATGGGTATAGCTGTGCCGTCGCTGGATGCTCCTGTGCTTAAAATGACTAATGCCGTAATTGCGTTTGACGAAAAAGAGGCAAGACCTCCCAAAACTACTTCATGTATAAACTGCGGTCAATGTATAAACCATTGCCCTCTCAGGCTTGATCCGCCTGCAATTGCAAAGGCTTATAAGCTTGATTTGTGTGAAGAACTTAAAAAACTATGTGCCGATTTATGTATGGAATGCGGTTGCTGCGGATATGTCTGTCCTGCAAAAAGACCGATTGTACAGACTAACAAGCTTGCAAAAGCAAAGCTTAACAAATATTTAAAAGAACAAAAGGCTGAAAAGGAGGAGAAAAAATGAATAAATTGATATCTTCTGTTTCTCCTCATATTTCATCACCGAGAACAACGCAGAAAATTATGCTTGATGTGCTTATTGCCCTGCTTCCAGCCGGAATTGCTTCGGTTATAATTTTCGGAATAAGGTCGATGTTGGTCATAGGCATATGCGTTGCAGTATGTATTGCGTCTGAGTGGGTGTTTGAAAAAATCTGCAAAAAGGAAAACACCATATACGATCTTTCGGCTGTTGTGACAGGTGTTCTGCTTGCATACAATTTACCTGTTTCTATCCCTTTGTGGCAGGCGGCTTTCGGAAGTCTGTTTGCGATTGTTGTTGTAAAACAGCTTTTCGGCGGTATAGGTCAGAACTTTGCAAACCCTGCAATCACTGCTCGAATTGTTATGATGACAGCTTTTTCGGGCACTATGACAACGTGGACGTTCCCCGACGCTTCTTCAAGTGCAACGCCTCTTGTTCTTTTGTTCAAAGGAGAACTTGCTTCACTTCCCTCATATACAGATATGCTGCTGGGAATTAGGGGAGGCTGTTTAGGCGAAACCTGCACAATTGCTCTGCTTGCAGGTGGAATTTACCTAATTGCAAGACGTGTAATAACTTGGCATACACCTGTTGCATTTATCGGTACTGTACTTGTAATGTCGTTAATATTTGATAAAGCGCCAATTTATCAGCTTATGTCGGGCGGACTTATTATAGGTGCATTCTTTATGGCTACCGATTACGCAACAACTCCATCTACTAAATGGGGAAAGGTGATTTTTGGCATAGGCTGTGGACTTATTACAATATTAATCAGATTCTGGGGTACTTCTCCCGAGGGTGTGTCGTTCTCAATTTTACTGATGAACATTTTTACACCATACATTTCAAGGCTTACCCGTTCAAAGCCTCTCGTCGGAGGTGACAAGCGGTGAAAGACACATTCAAAAATATGATAAAACCGGTGCTTGTACTTACTTGCATATGTCTTGTGGTAACGGCACTGCTTGCATATATCAATACGGTAACCTCTCCTATTATTGCCGAAGCCGAGCAAAAAGCGGCGCAGGAAGCAATGGCGGAAGTTTTATCGGAAGCAGACTCCTTTGAACAAGTCACCATTGATACTTTACCAGAGAGAGTAACTGAAATATACCGTTCCGAAAACGGAACGGGCTATGTGTTTATGCTTACTACAAAGGGTTACGGCGGCGATATGAAGCTGATTTGCGGAATTAAAGCTGACGGAACGATCGAAGCCTGTAAAACACTTTCACATTCGGAAACAAGCGGACTTGGCTCAAAGACTGCCGAGGACCCATACAGAAATCAATACATTGGAAAAACATCAGATACACTGAATGAGGTAGACGCAATTTCGGGAGCAACTATTTCTTCCGTAGCATATAAAAGTGCAATTGAGGAAGCCTTTGAGGCGTTTAATAAAGTAAAGGAGGCGGAGTAATGAACAAAAGACAGAACTTTTTAAAGGGTATCATTAAGGAAAATCCTGTTCTCGTCCTTATATTGGGAACCTGTCCTACCCTTGCTGTTTCAACAAACGTATCAAGTGCGTTGGGAATGGGTGCGGCGGCTACAATAGTATTGCTCTGCTCAAATATTGTAATTTCTGCACTGCGTAAGGTAATTCCCGATACGGTGCGAATTCCCTGCTACATAGTACTGATTGCAGGCTTTGTAACAATGGTGCAAATGCTTGTTAAGGCGTTCGCTCCTGCACTTGATGAATCGTTAGGAATTTACCTTCCGCTAATAGTAGTAAACTGCATTATCTTAGGACGTGCAGAAATGTACGCAAACAAAAATAAAGTTATTGACTCTGCAATTGACGCATTGGGAATGGGAGCAGGCTTTACCCTTGCTTTGCTTCTTATGGCAACAATTCGTGAGGTGCTTGGCAGCGGAACATGGATGGGAATACCGATCCCTGTGCTTGCTGACAACAACATTTCAATTATGACAATGGCGCCGGGCGGTTTCCTTGTGTTTGGTATTCTTATTGCCATTGTAGGTAAAATTTCCGGCGGCAAAAATACTAAAAAAAGCTTCGGATGTGCGGGATGTCCGTCGGCTGAATTTTGCGGAAAAACCTCCTGCGGAGAAAAGGAGGAAGCTAAATGACAAACTTTATTATAATTATGCTTTCCGCCGTATTTATCAATAACTATGTACTGTCACGCTTTTTAGGAATTTGTCCCTTTTTAGGTGTTTCCAAAAAGCTCAATCAGGCGGCGGGAATGAGCATTGCGGTAATTTTTGTAATGCTTATGGCAACGGCTGTAACATGGCCTATTCAGACATTTTTGCTTGACCCTAACAATTTAGGTTATTTACAAACCATTGTATTTATCCTCGTTATTGCGGCGCTTGTACAGCTTGTTGAAATTATATTAAAAAGATATATTCCCTCACTTCATAAGTCGCTGGGCGTATATCTTCCTCTGATTACAACAAACTGTGCCGTATTGGGTGTTACCATTCTAAATATTGACGAAGGCTATACCTTTGCAGAGTCAATGGTAAATTCTCTCGGCAGCGGTTTAGGATTTTTCCTTGCTATGGTAATGTTTGCAGGAGTTCGCTCAAGGCTTGAAGGTGCTGACATACCAAAAGCTTTTCAGGGTCTTCCCGTTACCCTTGTAGCGGCGTCAATAACCTCGCTGTCCTTTTTGGGATTTTCGGGCGTTATTGAAAATCTTTTTGCATAACGGAGGTGCAGATAATGAATGAAATTTTAATTGCGGTTATCCCCGTTGTGATTATAGGCATAATCTGCGCCGTGGTACTTGTAGTGGCATCAAAGTTTATGGCTGTAAAGGAAAACGAAAAAATACCTCAAATTCGTGAGTGTCTGCCCGGTGCAAACTGCGGTGCCTGCGGCTTTGCGGGCTGTGACGGTTACGCAAAGGCGCTTGCTGAAGAAGAGGGTACTCCGACAAACCTTTGTATTCCCGGAGCCGACGCTGTTTCACGAAAATTAAGTGAAATTCTCGGCGTTGAGTTTGAGGACGTTGTGGAAAAGGTTGCTGTTGTGCATTGTGCAGGAGACTGTAACTTTACACAGGATAAGGTTGAGTACAGCGGAATTAAAAGCTGTGCGGCGGCAAAACTTATTTTCGGTTCAAAGGGTGAATGTCCATACGGTTGTATGGGATTGGGCGACTGTATGAATGTCTGTCCCAGCAACGCAATTTGCATTGAAAACGGTATTGCACATATAAATACAAGGCTGTGTACAGGATGCGGACTTTGCACAAAAACCTGCCCGAATAACCTTATTTCACTAATGGACGACGTTGAAAGAGTTATCGTGACTTGCAGTAATAAGGATAAGGGCGCTCTGACACGCAAGGTTTGTAAAAACGGCTGTATCGGCTGTAGAAAATGCGAAAAAGTCTGCACAAAAGGTGCGATTAAGGTTGTTGATAACCTTGCCGTAATCGACTATTCAAAATGTCCGGACTGTGAGGATTTAGGCGTATGTGCAAGAGAATGTACCACAGGGTGTATAGCTGTTTCGGATTTCAGCGGTATTCATCGTGTTAAGAATTAAATAAAAATTATAATTATTTTACCTGAATTTGAAGAGCAAATGACTGTCAATTATGACGTCACTGATTTTAATTCGGCAGAAGGAAAATTAAAAAAAGGTTCGCAGCGATATCTGCGAACCTATTTAATTGGGACAAGTTTCTGTTACCGAGAAAAGAAATGTATATGTAATTTGTGATTTAATGATATGTTAAAATTATTCTGCACATACTCAATTAAACGGATAATTGCTAAATTTTTTAAATATATTTGACGATTGTTACAGGGAGTTGACAAAGTGAGCAGAGAACTCGAAAAATATGAGCTTGTTGAGCGAAGTATTATAAAAAAATACAGAAAAGAAATATGGAATCCGTTTATAATTGCAATTAAGAATTATGAGCTTATTAATGCAGGTGATAGAATTGCCGTATGTATCTCAGGCGGTAAGGATTCAATGCTTATGGCAAAGCTGTTGCAGGAGCTTCATAAATACAGCGAAGTTCCTTTTGAACTTGTTTACCTTGTTATGGACCCCGGATACAGCGAAATCAACAGGAAAAAAATTGAAAGTAACGCAAAACTTCTGCATATACCCATAACCGTTTTTGAAACAAATATTTTTGATGTAGCAAACAAAACAGAAAAATCACCCTGTTATCTTTGCGCCAGAATGAGAAGAGGACATTTGTATAAAAAAGCTCAGGATTTAGGTTGTAATAAAATTGCTTTGGGACATCATTTCAGCGATGTTATAGAAACAACTCTTATTGGAATGTTTTACGGTTCACAGCTTCAGTCCATGCTGCCAAAGCTTCACAGCACAAATTTTAAAGGAATGGAGCTTATCCGTCCCATGTATTGTATTCATGAGGATTCAATTCTTGCGTGGAAACGATATAATGACCTGGAGTTTATTCAATGTGCCTGCCGTTTTACAGAAAACTGTACAATGTGCGGTAACGGAGTCGGAGACTCAAAACGACAGGAAATCAAAATGCTGATAAAAAGATTAAAGCGTGACAATCCAAATATCGAAAAAAGCATTTTTAACAGCATACATTCCGTTTGTCTTGACACAATGGCAGGATATAAAACAGACGGAGTTAAACATTCATTTTTAGAAAAATATTAGTTTTTGCACTTAACAGCAACTTGTTAATTGCTGTGATTATTAAAGTAATAATTGCTGTTTTTGATGTTTCGGTGATGTTTTTCTATTAAATCCACACGGCTATGAAGTTCTTGCGCTGAATGAATATAATCATTGTGATTGTGTAATTCAAGTTGCATCGGAACTGATAAGGATAAAAAATATTGTCTTGAACTGCTGCTGTTGCGGATTAAATCCTGTAGGTTATAATACTGCAAAAAATCCCCTCCAAATTTATTTTTTGCAGTACATAAAGAAAATATTTGAAATTTTTTGAATTTTATGTTAAAATATTAAATGTCAAAAAAATAAATATTTAATAACACATAAACGACACAAGTATTGCTTTAGCATGTAAATCTGATTACGGTACATATGTATGATAACAGGTTTACTCTGTGATTAGCTCTGCTTGTGTTTTTGTGTTAAAGGAGAGTTTTTATGCCGAGAAATCAATTTCAGAGAATGGTCTTTGCGTTTATGACAGTTGTTGTTACTGTTCACGCTTATGTGTTTTACAGCTTATATGTTGTAAACGGAAGTACCTTGATGTCAGTAAATGAAACAAACAGTGTTTTGAGTGCAATTAATAAGCAGGGCGGCGTTTATATGTTCGGGGGAATGTTCCCCATTTGGACCGTTGTACTTGTTGAGTTCTGTTTAGCTTATTGTCTTGAACTTGTGATGGGCAGTCCATGCTCATTTAAGCTTGCCGCAAAGGTATTTAATCCAAGAGAAACACATCCCGTTTTGTTTGAAACAGCAATTATATGCGCAACAGTAGGATTAATGTGTCCAGCAATGAGCTTAATAGCTTCATTTTTGTATTATCCTTATTATGAAGGATTTAATATATTGACATTACTTGCAAACTGGATAAAGCTTGTTTGTTTCAATTTTCCGTTTGCATTCTTTACACAGTTATTCTTCATTCAGCCTCTAATCAGAAAAGTATTTAAGCTGATTTTCAGAAAAGATATTGCTAACAGAGAAAAATTTCAGGCAGATGCTAAACCTCAGGAAGAAACTATTGAGAAAATTCCTACAGAAGGAATTGATGAAGAAACCGTCGCTACAGCATAATTATTACTAATTATATTTTAATCAAATAAAATGTACTTTGTTAAAATAGCGTAAATCACTGTAAACAAAAAATCTAAGTGGGCAATAATCACTTAGCTTTTTTTAATTTATAGGAAACTGCTCGGAAATAGTCGGGCATAAAAGATTGTTTTTATATGGTGCCGTCTGCTCGGATATGTGCAGCCCACCGGCTACCTTTTTACTTTATAGGAAACTGCTCGGAAATAGTCGGGCACAAAAGATTGTTTTTATATGGTGCTGTCTGCTCGGATATGTGCAGCCCACCGGCTGCTTTTTTATATTAATTTTTCCATATTTTTTTAGTTTTATTTTTTTCTGTTTTTCAAATAATAATATTGCAAAAACAATTAAAGGAAGTTAATTATGGATAATAAAGATAAAAAGCAAAATAAAGCAGGAGAAATTAACACAACTTATCCTATGGAGTTTCCTGCAAAAAAAACAAACGACGAAAATCATATTGCGGAAACTGTTATAAATGTAATTAATCCGCCGAAGGCTACAAATGAGGTACAGCTTTCCAAATGACTTTAACAGGCAGTGTAATTTCACTGCCTGTTTATTATTCTAAATGATTATAAATATATTAATATATCTTGAATATTGTCAACAGTAAATGTTGGTATTTCTGTTTCCTTTTCGGGAGTTGCATATTTACTGAAACCTTTTATTTTTAAATAATTTTTGCGGTCACATACAGCGACAAGGGGCTTTGCCCCTTGTCCCCACGAGCTTTTGAAAAAGCTCGACCAAAACTTTTACTAAAACTTTATTTTTTAAAACAACGACCCTATGCATTCCAATCAGCACAGGGTCGTTGTTTTATGTCTTAGATTAGATATTTTCAGTCTCAACTGCTTTTCCTTGCTTTAAAGACTCTCTAACATCTAAAATTCTTTGATTTGAGCTTCCTCTGAAATGGAGCATAAGACTTTTTTTCTCAAGAACAAACGGACCGTCAATCAGATAGTCTGTCTGTTCCAAAAGTCTTTTCCATTCTGGGTGTTCCTCAAAGCCTTCAAGGAGCTTTTCAAATGTATAGCCTGTAAAAGTAACGACATTAAGGTTATTTTCATGGCACATTTTTCCTAAATCGGCTAAGGCGTCAGCCTGACAAAAGGGCTCACCGCCTGAAAATGTTAAACCTTGAAGCAAAGGGTCTCTTTTTGCGGCTTTTATGATAACGTCTATGTCGCCGTCCTCTCCGTCTTCAAAGCTCCAGCTTTGAGGATTATGACAGCCTTTGCAATGATGAGGACATCCCTGAACGAAAACAGTCATTCTTATTCCGGGACCGTCAACTATAGACTCTTTAATAATTCCTGCAAGTCTTAAGATTTTTCCCATTATTGCACCCTTAACAGCAGGTAATGCGTTTGATTTTTTGTTTACCTACGCTGCTATCGGTTATCTTTCTTCCGCATTTTGGACAGTAATCACCGATAATTCCAGTGTATCCGCAAACAGGGTCACGGTCAACAGGGTGGTTAATAGAACCGTAGCCTATACCGCAGTCTTTCATATAACGGATAACCTGTTCAAATGCGTCAAGATTTTCCGTTGGGTCGCCGTCAAGCTCAATATAAGAGATGTGACCGCCGTTTGTGAGGTTATGATAAGGTGCTTCTATTTTGATTTTCTCAAATGCGGGGATTTCATAATATACGGGTACATGGAAAGAGTTAGTATAATATTCTCTGTCCGTAACTCCTTCTATAATGCCGAAACGTTGTTTATCAATTTTAACAAATCTGCCTGAAAGTCCTTCCGCAGGAGTTGCAATGAGAGAGAAGTTAAGGTTATATTTCTGTGAGGCTTCGTTCATTTTCTTTCTCATATAACCTATGATTTCAAGTCCTAAACGCTGTGCCTCTTCGCTTTCGCCGTGATGCTTGC
The DNA here is from genome assembly GCA_947584595.1 of uncultured Clostridia bacterium. GTDB lineage: Bacteria > Bacillota > Clostridia > Oscillospirales > Acutalibacteraceae > Ruminococcoides. The sequence continues at coordinate 15,003 of CANPWP010000015.1, forward strand.
CTATAAGCGCCTTTAAACATTCTGCAAGGCCTATAAAGCCGCAGGTGAGAGTACCGTGTTTTAAAACTTCTCTTACAGAATCGTTTGGATTCAGCTTGTCGCTGTCGATCCAGATACCTTGTCCCATAAGGAAGGGATAGTTTCTAACCAGCTTGCTGCACTGAATTTCAAAACGCTCTAAAAGCTGATCGATTACAAGGTCAATTATTCTGTCAAGCTGTTCAAAGAAAAAGTCTATATTTTTATTTGAAAGAATAGCAAGTCTTGGGAGGTTTACGGATGTAAAGCTTAAATTGCCTCTGCCGAATGTAATTTCTTTTGTTGGGTCATAATTGTTAGCCATAACACGTGTACGGCAGCCCATATATGCGATTTCTGTTTCAGGATGACCTTCCTTATAGTATTGGAGATTAAACGGTGCGTCAAGGAATGAATAGTTGGGGAAAAGCCGTTTTGCGGAAACTCTCATTGAAAGCTTGAAAAGGTCATAGTTTGGATCTTCGGGATTATAGCTTACACCCTCTTTAACCTTGAAAATCTGAATTGGGAAAATAGGTGTTTCTCCGTTGCCGAGACCTGCCTCTGTAGCAAGAAGAATATTCTTCATAACAAGACGTCCCTCGGGAGAGGTATCAGTACCGTAGTTAAGAGAGCTGAAAGGAATCTGTGCACCTGCTCTTGAGTGCATAGTATTAAGGTTATGTATAAGAGCCTCCATAGCCTGATAGGTTGCACGGTCAGTTTCCTTTTCTGCCTGTTTAAATGCAAAACGCTGGAGCTTGCCCGCAATTTTCTCGCCGTATTTTTCAGTTAAAATATCAATTTCAGCCTTTTTGTATTCAGGACTGTTGTCTTCAAGCGCAGGCCACTGTTTTGAGATTTCTTCTGCCTCGTCACAAATAGCTTTTGCTGTTTCTTTGGCATTTTCATCATCGCACAAAAGGTCAATCGCTCTTTCAAGATTTTGTCTGTAACGTTTTCTGTATGTCTTTTTAACGCCGGGTGCCATACCGTAATCAAAGTTGGGGACACTTTGTCCGCCGTGCTGGTCATTCTGATTAGACTGAATTGCTATACAGGCAAGTGCGGAATAAGAGGCAATATCGTTAGGCTCTCTTAAATATCCGTGACCGGTTGAAAAACCGTTCTTAAACAGCTTTACAAGGTCAATCTGACAGCAGGTTGTTGTAAGGGTCAAAAAGTCTAAATCGTGAATATGAATATCGCCTTCTCTGTGAGCTTTAGCGTGCTTAGGGTTGAGAATATACATATCGTAAAATTGCTTTGCACCCTCTGAACCGTATTTAAGCATTGTGCCCATTGCGGTATCACCGTCGATATTTGCATTTTCACGCTTAACATCGTTATCTTTTGCTGATTTGAAGGTCAAGTCTTCATAAATTTTCATAAGCTTTGTGTTCATTTCTCTTGCTCTTGTACGCTCAGCCCTGTAAAGTATGAATTCTTTAGCCGTTCTTGCATGACCGCTGTTAATAAGCACCTTTTCAACCGTATCCTGAACATGCTCAACAGTAGGAGTTTTACCTTCTGCCTGCTCCACTTCAAGATATTCACATACTTTTTTTGCAAGTTCCTGTGCAGCTTCATAGTCTGTACCGCCGATTGCCTGAGCGGCCTTGAAAATTGCCTGAGTTATTTTTTCTAAATCAAAATTAACGGAACGTCCGTCACGCTTAATGATTGTGGTAATCATTTTTTGTCCTCCCAGATTGATTACAAAATTGTAAAAAGATAAGCAAAAAACACAATATATTGTGTTTTCATTTGTTTGCGTACTAATTATATAGAATATAATCTTTTTAGTCAATTGGCACATTGACAAATTTAAAAATTTATTTCTGTGTAATATGAGTAGAAATTTCAAATTTATTTTTTTAAAGGAATTAAACCATAAAAATCAATACTTTGTTGTGTTTACATTTAATATATACAATATATTGTGTGTGTTAAATTTTGTAACTTGTTGGTAACGATTATGTAAAATTTTAATAATAAAATATAGGCTGTCTCAAAAGTGACCCGACACCCAAAAGTTAGACCAAAAACTAACAATTGGAGGTCGGTTTTTTATGGCAAAATACAGTTATGAATTTAAGAAAAAGTTAGTAACAGAATATTTAAACGGAGAGGCAGGATATGATTATCTAACGAAAAAATACCAACTACCAAGCACATCAATACTACGGCGGTGGATAAACGCATACAAAGGATTTGGAGACAAAGGATTGCAACGAAGTCGAGAAAAGAAAAATTACTCTTTTGAATTTAAGTTATATGTGGTAGAATTGTATCTAACAACGGAAGTATCGTATCAAGAATTGGCATTATGTGTTGGTATGAATAACCCAAACGCTATCGCAAAATGGGTAAGTGACTATCGGATGGCCGGACCTGATGCGTTACGTCCAAAGAGAAAAGGACGGAAACCAAAAGTGACTAAACCGAAAAAACAAACTCAACCACAAACAGAAAAAGAGAAAGCTGACTCAGAATATCTGAGACAGCTTGAAGAAGAAAATCTAAAATTAAGGATAGAGAACGCCTATTTAAAAGAACTAAGGAGACTGCGTTTAGAGGACGAGGCAAAGAACGGCAGGCACGTATAATACACAGTCTCCGAGGAACATTCAAATTAAAAGATATACTTGCCGTTACAGGATTTCCAAAGTCAACATACATGTATTGGAAAAACAGATTTGACAGAGAAAATCCTGATGAGGATATTGAGAGAGAAATACTTGAAATTCGTAAAGAGCATAAGGACTTCGGTTACCGCAGAATACATGGAGAATTACAAAACAGAGATATTCATATTAACAAGAAAAAAGTTCAGAGAATAGTTCAAAAGCTGGGCTTGCAGGTAACCTCATTCACGCATAAAAGCAGGAAATACAGTTCCTACAAGGGTAAAGTCGGCAAGATTGCACCGAACAGAATCAATAGACGATTCAATACACATATTACTCACCAAAAGATAACAACCGATACAACGGAATTCAAGTATTACGAAGTAGACGAAAAAGGAAGAATGATTATTAAGAAGCTTTATCTTGATCCGTTTATGGATATGTGTAACAGCGAGATTATCAGCTATTCTATCTCTCAACGCCCTTCTGCTGAAAACATTATGAAAGCTTTAAATGAAGCGATATCCGTAACCAATGATTGTAAATATCGTAGAACTTTTCATTCAGACCAAGGCTGGGCATATCAGATGAAGGCATATGTCAGCAAGTTGAAAGAAAACAAAATCTTTCAGAGTATGTCTCGCAAAGGAAACTGCCACGACAACTCTGTGATGGAAAATTTCTTTGGTATTCTAAAACAAGAGATGTATTATGGTAAAGTCTACTACAGCTTTGATGAATTAAAATATGCTATTGAAAACTATATTAAATATTACAATGAGAAACGTATCAAGCAGAAGCTTGGTTGGTTAAGTCCGGTAGATTACAGACTTAATCTTTTAGTCGCATAACAAAAGCGCAGCAGTCATTAAACTACTACGCTTTCTAATTTAAGTCCAACTTTTTGGGGTCACGTCAAACTTAATTCGTTTTGAGACAGCCATTTTGTGCATATGTTGAGAAAAATATAAATTTAATAATTTTTAATCAGCTTATGCCATTTCTGCTTCTTTTCTCTTTGCAAAGCATTCGCTGCAATAGTATTCTTTACCTTCAGTCGGTTTGAAAGGAATTTTAGCTTCTCCGCCGCAATCTGCACAGGTTGTAGTAAACATTTCACGTTTAGCCTTAGCAGCGTTCTTTCTTGCAACTCTGCATTCTTTGCAGCGCTGCGGCTCATTTACAAAGCCTTTTTCAGCATAAAACTCTTGTTCTCCTGCGGTGAATACAAATTCTTTTCCGCAATCTTTGCAAATGAGAGTCTTGTCTTCGTACATTGGTTGTTACCTCGCTTTTGGTATTTATTATAAAATTATCCCGTGACGGAGTTGCACCGCCGAAACTTTTCGGGACATATAAAATTATAAATTATATTTATTCCTGAAGTTTTTTCTTTATCCGCTGTAAAGCATTATCTATCGATTTTTTTGAAATGCCCGTTTTTTCGGATATTTCTTCATACGTTAGACCCTTTAAGTAAAAATAAGCAACGGTTATTTCTCTTTGGGAAAGGCTTTGCTTCATTTGTATTAAAAATTCCTCAAGCCTTTCTTTAGATACAACAAGTTCCTCCGGATTTGATTTATTATTATCGGATAGGTTAAAACTATCTTTATTGCAAAAATTCCTGTCGTCAATTGAAACTATGTTTTCCTTTGGGATAACTCCCTTTGACTTACTTTTACGGATAATGGAAACAAATCTGTTTTTAATACATACTGCGGCATAGTTTTTAAAGGCAGTGCCGTCTTTTGAATCAAAGGTTTTACAGGCTGACAGCAGTCCCAAAAGACCTTCCTGAGTAAAATCGCAAACGTCATATTCAGGAATACAGTACTTATGAGCTAAGTAAGTATTAAGTCCTTTATATCTGTTTATGATTTCCTCAAATGCATTATTATCGCCTTTTTTAACTAAGTCTGCAAGCTGTCGGTCAGATAATTCTGAATAAAATTTATTATTTTCAGTTTCCAAACATTACTCCCACCTTGCAGATATATTTACTGCACTATTATAATAACATTTTAAGCTATATTGTGTCAATAATTTTTTATAAAATTGGTAAAAAATCTAATTGCATTATGTGATTTATGTATAAAATGTACAATAAAGCGACAAATTTTTACAATATTCGGTATTGTAGTACGGTATAGTTTGTGATATAATTACATTAATTTAACAAATTTTGCAGTTTATAAATGAGGGATTTATATGGTTGTTAAATGTAACAGTTTCGGATTATACGGAATTGACAGTTATGAGCTTGAGGTTGAAGCCTCTATCTCAAACGGAATGCCTGCCTTTGATATTGTAGGGTTGCCCGACGCTGCGGTCAAGGAGAGCCGTGACAGGGTAAGAAGTGCAATGAAAAACTGCGGATTTAATTTTCCGGCTGCAAGAATTACGATCAACCTTGCTCCTGCTGATATACGCAAGGAAGGTCCTATTTATGATTTGCCGATTTTAATTGCAATATTAAAAGCAACAGGTCAGCTTGTTGAAAATGTTTCAGACTGTGCTTTTATCGGCGAACTTTCCCTTTCTGGAGAATTAAGAGCAGTAAACGGTGTTTTACCGATGGCGATTAAAGCAAGAGAAACAGATATTAAAAGTTTGTTTGTTCCGTTTGATAATGCAAAAGAAGCCGCAGTAGTTGAGGGACTTTCCGTATATCCCGTAAAAAGTGTTTTTGATCTTATGCGTCACTTTATAGATAAAGATTTCACACTGCCTTTGGCAAAACCCGAAATGGAAGAAGATTTTAAAAACAGCCATTTTCCTGATTTTTCACAGGTAAGGGGTCAGTATGAAGCAAAAAGAGCAATGGAAATTGCTGCGGCAGGTTCGCATAATGTGCTTTTAATCGGGCCTCCCGGCTCCGGTAAAAGTATGCTCGCAAAAAGAATGCCCTCAATTTTGCCCGATATGACATTTGAAGAAAAAATTGAAACAACAAAAATTCATTCAATTGCAGGAGTTTTGCCGAAAGATTCTCCTCTTATTTCAAAAAGACCATTTCGTTCTCCTCATCATAATATAAGTTCCGTAGGTATGACAGGAGGCGGCTCTTTTCCTAAACCGGGAGAAATTTCGCTTGCCCATAACGGTGTTTTGTTTCTTGACGAGCTTCCTGAGTTTCAGAGAAATACAATGGAGGCTCTCCGCCAGCCTATAGAAGACGGTATTGTTACTATTTCACGAGTAAAAAGCTCACTTCAGTATCCCTGCTCTTTTATGCTTATTGCCGCAATGAATCCATGTCCCTGCGGATTTTATAATCACCCAACAAGAAATTGCAGCTGCACCCAAAATATGATTTCCAAATATTTAAACAGAGTATCAGGACCTATTCTTGACAGGTTTGATATTCACATAGAAGTTCCGCCTGTTGAGTATGAGGATTTGTCATCAGCACAGCCCGAGGAAAGCTCTGCAGAAATTAAAAAGCGTGTAGATAAAGCAAGAGAAATTCAGCGTGAACGCTTTAAAAATACAAATATAAAATGCAACGCAAGAATAGATGCGGAAATGTTCCATAAGGTCTGCGAAATATCAGAGGGAGCAAATAAACTCTTAAAGAATGCTTTTGAAAATATGGGACTTTCTGCAAGAGCTTACGACAGAATTTTAAAGGTAGCAAGAACAATTGCAGATTTGGATGACAGTAAGCTAATTAAAGAGGATCACGTTGCCGAGGCTGTTCAGTACAGAAGTCTTGACAGAAAATATTGGGGAGACAATAAGGAGTAAGTTATGAGAAGAAAAGACAGAGAAATTCAAGATATTGATAAAATAACAGAAATTATAAATCAATGCAGGGTTTTGCGTTTGGGTGTTATGTCGGAAGATGGAGTTTATATCGTTCCTGTTAATTTTGGTTATGAACTAACAGATAATAAATTCTGTTTTTATATTCACGGTGCAAAAGAAGGAAAGAAGATAAGCTGTATTATTCAAAACCCAAATGTTTGTGTTGAAATGGATTGTAACCATAAGCTTTCAGAGGGTGAAAGAGCCTGCAACTACAGCTATCTTTACAGCAGTATTATTGCATACGGCAAGGCGGTAATATCGGAAAATGATGAAGAAAAATTAAAAGGGTTAAAGCTTATTATGAAACACCAGACGGGCAAGGATTTTGAGATAGATGCAAATGCCGTAAAATCTGTGTCAATTATCAAGATAAAAGTCGAAAGCCTTTCTGCAAAAGCACACTGAAAACATAACAGATATCTATAATACGAATAACAAAAGCAGGATTGAAAGTCAATGAAAACTCAACCCTGCTTTTATATTTATTGCCTGTTATAAACAGCGTAAAAAGAAATTTTAAATATCATAAACTTCAAAATTCCTCCGTGATTTTTTATAAATAATTGCCGTCATTACGGCATAAATTATAATTCCTTCAATAAGCACAACTAGCTTTTCCGTAACATACATATTATCGCTTGTATCGAGGCAGTCCCTTACAAATGGAACAATGTGTGCACAGATTTCTGCAATACAAATATAAACAAATATTACGACAGAAGAAACGGCAAACGGCTTGCCAACCTTTTTTACATCTTTATAGTAAATTCCAAAGAAAACAACATTAAAAATTCCAAGCAAAATAAATGAAAATCCGAAAAAGGCTATATTAGCGTCCATTCCCACAGCATTTCCCGGCAAACCTATATTCTGGCGGATAAATGCAAAGGGGACAGCTATTAACATTTGTAACAATTCAAGAATTATAATTAGTATAAACCTTGCTTTTACAATATCTTTTTTGGCAACGGGCAGGGTCATTGTATAAAATACATCGTTATTTTCTCTTCCGTTTAAACAGGTAAAGAAAACAGCAAGACCCGTGTAAAAGAAGGTTACATAGTATGGGTAATTGGGAACGATGAGAAGTGCAGATAAGAACAGAAACAAAATTGCCGTCGGGTGCATTGTAAGCAAAATTTCCTTTTTTAATAAGTTCTTCATTACAATTCATCCTTTTCAATATGTACCATAATATCTTCTAATGTTGCATCGGTACAGGCACAGTTAAACAACGGTTTATTTTCTCCTTTAATTAAACCTGTATAACCTTTTTTAGCTCTTTTTAAACCTATTATTTTATTTTTTAAATCTTCGCTTATACTGTTTTCTTCAAATTCAATTACCTTGTAGCTGTCTGTAAAGCTGTCAATGTTATCTTTTGCAATAATTTCACCGTTTTTAATATAAATAATGTTATCTGCACATTTTTCAAGGTCTGAAGTAATATGAGTTGAGAATAAAACAGTTATTCCTTTATCGGCTAAATTCATCAGGATTTCAAGTATTTCATCTCTTGAAACAGGGTCGAGTCCGCTTGTAGGTTCATCAAGAATTAAAAGCTCTGCATTATGAGAAAGGGCAAGAGTTAAAGAATACTTAACCTTCATTCCTTCGGATAATTGAAAGGGAGTTTTGTTTTCATCAAGATTAAACTGTCTCATATATTGCTCGTATGTTTTATTATCCCAATTCTGATAAAAGGATTTTGTAACATTAGTTATGATTTTGAGTTTTTTGTTTAAATAGTAATTTACTCCTCCTAACAGAAAAGCAATTCTCTGTTTTATGTCAAACTCATTGTCTGCAAAACTTTTATCAAAAAATTTAACTTCACCGTCTGTGGGGTGAACAAAATTTAAAAGTGATTTAAGTGTGGTTGTTTTACCGGCACCGTTTCTGCCGATAAATCCTGTAATTTCTCCCGGTTTAAGCGAGAAACTTACATTTTTCAGGCTGAAATCTCTGTAATTTTTACAAAGATTTTTAACCTCAAGTACATTCATTGTTATTCTTCCTCCTCAGGAAAGCTGTTTTTAAAAATTGTGTCTAATAGTTTATTGATTTGTTTTTTAGGCGGAACAGCAAGTCCTCTTTTTTTATCTACAAGAACAAGAATTGTATCACCGGGATTTATATCCAGCATATCTCTTGCTTCTTTCGGAATTACAAACTGTCCTTTTTCTCCGACTTTAACGGTAAAGGCATTTTTTCCTTTTGGCGGATTTTTCATTTTATCTTCTCCAATATTATAATAAGTATGAAAAGTATAACTGTTCATACTTATTATACTTGTTCTAAAATAATTGTCAATATATAATATGAATAATTTTTAGAATTTTTTATAAGTTTGTGATACCACATAATTTGTAAAGTTTTGATTGCGTAAATCAATATTGTTTGCTTTACGAATATTTTAAGCAAAAAAATCCCGCAACATCTTGATGTGTTGCGGGAACATTGTAGTCATCTGCTACTTGTTTTTCAATTAATTGCATTATAAAGTTAATGACGGTGCAGAATGAACTCTTGCAGCAAGCTCACTGTTAAGCATATAAAGACCTTTTGCATCAGAGCCGAATAACTCCATTTTTGTAATTAAGTCGCCTGCGTTCTTTTCTTCTTCGCCCTGCTCTTTAACGAACCAGTCTAAAAGCTGCATTGTTCTGAAATCTTTATCCTCAAATGCTGCTGCATAAATGTTGTTGATTAAAGATGTTACATACTGCTCATGCTTTAAACCGGCTTTAAGAGGCGCCATATTGTCTGTTAAATCACAGTCAGGCTTATCAATAGCTTCTAATGTTACTTTTTTTCCGTTGTTATGTAAATACTGGAAGAAAAGCATTGCGTGGTCACGCTCTTCCATAGCCTGAATTTTGTACCAGTTTTCAAATCCGTCAAGACCAACGGAAGCATAATAATTTGCAAACTCTAAATAAAGATATGCAGAGTAAAACTCTTTGTTGATTTGTTCGTTAATTAATTTTGCTACTTTTTCATTCATAATAAAAAGCCTCCTTAATATTTATTATTGGAATATCTTTACAAATCAATTATAACATAATTCGTAAATAATTCAATATAAAAAAATTTATAAAGTTTTAAAAAGGTATTGACTTAATGGGTATATTTACCTGATAATTAATTAAAAGGAAAAATTATATTATAAAGTAAAGGAGAGTTTATGAAAATGTCGGATTTTGCTGAAAAATATATAAGGAAAATGCTCGGAGACGAAGAAAGACCTTTTGCAAAGACTGACCCTGAATTTACAGAGTTTTTTTCAAACTTTGCATTTGATTATGTGGTAAATCAGGATGATTTAGATGATAAAACACGCTTTATGGCTATTTTGGCAACACTTTTAGGCTGCGGAGGAAAAGATGAGTTCAAAATAATGTTTAAAGGTGCGTTAAATTTCGGATTGTCAGCTGAAGAAGTCAAGGAAATAATTTATCAGTCGGTAGCTTATTTGGGAATAGGCAGAGTTTATCCGTTTTTTGAAATTGTACATACGGTTTTAACAGAGATGGGTATTGCGTTTCCTCTTAAAGGTCAATCTACTGCAACTTCCGAAACACGTCTGCAAAAAGGAGTTCAGGCACAGGTTGATATTTTCGGAGAGGGAATGAGAAATTTTTATAAATCAGGACCTGAAGAAAGCAAACATATTAATCGATGGCTTGCGGAAAATTGTTTTGGTGATTATTACACAAGAACAGGACTCGATTATAAGCAAAGAGAAATGATTACATTTTGTTTTCTATCCGCACAGGGAGGCTGTGAGCCTCAGCTTATAAGTCATGCAGCAGCAAATATGAGAATAGGCAACGACAAGAAATTTTTAATTAAGGTTGTTTCCCAATGTGTTCCTTATATTGGCTACCCCAGAAGTTTAAACGCACTGAGATGTATAAACGAAGCAGAGAAGCAATTGGGAAAAAAATAAAATTCATAAATTATATTTAAAGAGAGGTAGAATACTTATGACAAAGAATGAATTTGACAAGAAATTGATTTTTAAATGCGGAGAGCCTAACACAGCATTTGCAAAGTTTTTTAAGGGACAATCGTACCTTAATATGCTTACGACAGAGGGAGTTCCAATCGGCAATGTAGTGTTTGAACCCGGATGCAGAAACAACTGGCATATTCATCACAAAGGCGGACAAATTTTGCTTGTAACAGCAGGAAAGGGGTGGTATCAGGAGTTTGGCAAGGAAGCACAAATGCTAAAACCCGGCGATGTAGTAAATATACCTCCTGAGGTAAAGCATTGGCATGGAGCCGCTAAAGACAGTTGGTTTGCACATCTTGCAGTAGAAGTTCCGTCGGAGGGTTCATCAAACGAATGGCTTGAACCTGTTACTGATGAAGAATACAATAAGTTATGATAGAAATAAACGCAAAACACATAAAATGAAAAGGGTTGTCTCAAAAATATTCTTTGAGGCAACCCTTTTTGGTCCGCCTGAAGGGATTTGAACCCCCATTCTCCAGAATCGGAATCTGTTGCGTTATCCGGTTGCGCCACAGGCGGATATACATAAAGCATAATGCTTTATATTTTAAGATAATTTGCCCCATAAATCGTAGGCATTTTCAAGCTGTGCATTTAAGTTCTCAAGCTTTGCGGTAAGTTCCAACAGCTTTTCATAATCGGAAATTACTTCCTTATCTTGCAGCAGTTTGTTGTTTTCTTCTATTTGCTGTTCCAAATCTTCAATCAGTTTTTCTGTTTTTGCAAGCTGAGTTTTTCTTTTTCTTTCTTCCGACTGCTTTTGCTTTTTAAGCTGATAATCATTTTTAGGTTTTAATTCCTTTTTAGGCTTTTCAGAAACTGTTACCGATATATTATCCTTAGTTTTTTCAAGGTAGTTATCATAATTGCCCAAATATTCCTTTAAACCGTCTTTTTCCATAACAAGCACTCTGTCTGCAAGTTTATTTATAAAATAACGGTCGTGGCTTATTACAAGCATTGTTCCCTCATATTTTTTTAAGGTGTTTTCAAGCTGTTCACGAGAGGCTGAATCAAGATGGTTAGTAGGTTCGTCAAGAAGTAAAAAGTTACTGCCGTCAAGCATCAACTTTAAAAGCGATACTCTTGCTCTTTCTCCGCCGCTCATTTTATTAAGTGGCTTAAAAACTTCGTCACCTTTAAATAAAAAAGAGCCTAATGCAGTCCTTACCTGTGTTTGAGTTAAATTAGGGAAAGTGTCCCATACTTCGTCGATTGCTGTTTTATCAAGATTTAAATTATTTTGCATCTGGTCAAAATATCCTATATCTACATTTGCACCATATCTGATTTCTCCTGTATCAGATGTAATTTTACAGGTTAAAATATTAAACAAGGTCGTTTTTCCGCAGCCGTTTGAACCGATTATAAATACTTTTTCGCCCTTTCTTATATGAATATTTACATTTTCAAACAAATGCTTTTCTCCAAATGATTTTGATAAATCTTCGCAAATTAAAACATCATTGCCTGTTTCTCTTTTAATATTAAAATTCATATGTATTGTTTCAAGCTCGCTGTCAGGAGTAATAAGCTGAGCCTTTATTCTGTCGGCTTCTTTTTGTTTGCTTTCGGCAGTAATAAAGTTTCTTTCTCTGCCCCAACGCTTTTGCTGTTCAACAATACCTTCAATACGCTTTATTTCCTTTAAATCGTTTTCATATTTGTTTTTAAGAGCTTCCTTTTCGGCTTCTTTTTTCTTGACAAATTCAGAATAATTACCCTTGTATGCTCTTAGCTTATTGTGTTCAAGCTCTATTGTTTTATTTGTTACATTATCAAGAAAATAACGGTCGTGGCTTATAATAATCATAGAACCTTTAAAATCCTTGATAAAGCTTTCAAGCCAGTTTACAGAAGAAATATCAAGGTGGTTTGTTGGTTCATCGAGGAGCAAAAGATTTGCCTTTGAAAGCAGAAGCTTTGCAAGACTTAGCTTTGAACGCTGACCCCCGCTTAATTTGCCTGTCGGCATTGTAAATTCGGATTCTTTAAATCCGAGACCTAATAGGGAAGAGCGGGTTCGTATTTTGTAGGTAAGTCCGCCTAAATCCTGATATTTTTCAATAAGGGAGGTCTGGCGTTCAATAAGAGATGAAAGCTTAGTATCTTTATTTTTATCAATTCGATGATTAAACTGTTCAATTTTTATTTCAAGATTTTTAAGCTCATTTTCATATTCTATTAAATAATCAAAAACAGATAAAAGTTCGTCAAAAACACATCTGTCTGGATGAGTGCAGGCGTGCTGTTCCATATATCCTAAAACAGTGTCCTTTGAAATAAAAATATTACCCTGTGTTTGACTTATTTCGCCGTTAATTATTTTGAAAAGAGTAGTTTTGCCAACGCCGTTAGCTCCGATAAAACCAACCTTGTCGCCTTTTTCAACATCAAATGTTAAATTTGAAAAAAGATTTCTTTCAACAAAATCCATTCGAAGATTGTGTAACGACAAGATTGACAATTCTATCTTCCTTTCTAAATAATAATTAACGCTTAATATATAAGAAATATAGTTTTGAGTATAATATATAATACTATAAGAAAACTTGAAAATCAATAAAAACAAATAGAGATGTAATAAAAATTTGCGAAAAATTAAAAAAAGGTGTTGACAAAAGAGAACATATATGGTATATTAATCAAGCGTCAGAAACGCTGGTGTAGCTCAGTTGGTAGAGCAGCTGATTTGTAATCAGCAGGTCGGGGGTTCAAGTCCGTCCACCAGCTCCAGAAACGGCCTACTGTTTAGGCAGTAGGCTTTATATATGGGAGATTTCCCGAGTGGCCAAAGGGGACAGACTGTAAATCTGCTGGCTATGCCTTCGGTGGTTCGAATCCACCATCTCCCACCATAATGGTTGTGCAAAAAAGATGTAACCGCAAAAAAGTCCGATTTTATCGGGCTTTTTTGTTGTATTGCCCGTGATTTTCAGTTGCAAAACCGTAGATGTATTTTGCCTGTTTCGTCAGTTTTGGAGATTCGAACCCCCGAAAATCAACTTTATACCTTTCCCCTATTTTAAAACTTAATATTGTTTTAGCAGAGTCAATTTTATAGAAATATAGAATTGGCTCTTTTTTTATTGGCAATCGTTTTAATTTTTTGATTAGAACGGTTGCCTTTTTTATTTTGCAAAAAATTTGAAAGGAATGATTGATATGTATTTTACCGACACACCCGAACTCAGGAAGTTTGAAAGAGAGATGCGTAAGAAACCTAATTTTGACAGGCGTAATGATGACTGCGATGAAAATGAGATCGCACATTTCTCTGACAACAAAAAACTTAACACAAACAGAAATAAGAAAGACTGGGGTTGATTTTATGACAATAAAAATAAGAAGTCCTACTAATGGATATTGCTTGAATCAAAACTAAAAAAATAGGAGATGTATAACTTGAACGAATATGAAAGACAGCGCAGAATAGCTGAAAGCACAAAGAAATTGTATTCGCCGGGTACAAGAATTGAACTTATTAGTATGAAGGACCCTTACGCACCTGTTCCGGCGGGCACAAGAGGAACAGTAAAATTTGTTGATTCAATGGGAACGATATTACCTGAATGGGATAACAATCGAACACTTGGAGTAGTTCCCGGCGAGGACTCATTCAGAAAGCTCACACAGGAAGAAATCGAAGCAGAAAACCAATTCGAATCAGAAGTTGAAGATGAAACTACTGATGAGGATAACGGAATGACTATGGAAATGTGAGGTGAGGTTTAGTCTATAAATCTTCGTTTGGAATGAAGATTTATGTCCATCAAATTTTTTGATATGTTTGCAGGCATCGGCGGTTTCCGTTCAGGACTTGAAGCCATAGGCGGTTTTGAGTGCGTCGGATACTGCGAAATCGACAAGTATGCAAAGCAGGCATATGAAGCAATGTATGACACGGGAGGTGAACTTTACTTTGATGATGCAAGAAAAATTGTACCCGAACAGTTACCCGATTTCGACCTTCTTGTTGGAGGGTTTCCCTGTCAGTCCTTCTCAATCGCAGGAGCGAGAAAAGGATTTGACGATACAAGAGGAACGCTTTTTTTCGAGATTGCTCGAATTGCTGCCGTTAAAAAACCTAAGTATCTCTTCCTCGAAAATGTTCCCGGTCTGCTTAACCATGACTCAGGCAGGACATTTAAAACAATCCTCCGTACATTGGATGAGTTGGGGTATGATGTATGCTGGCAGGTACTTAACAGCAAAAATTTCGGAGTTCCCCAGTCACGAAATCGAGTGTTCATTATCGGATATCTTAGAGGACAATGTGCCGGAGAAGTATTATCTTTCACGCAAACAAGCGGAAAAGCTCTTATACAAAGAAAAGCCAACGCAAGGTGAACGAATCTACTCATCGAAAGGACTTAGCTGTACTCTTACAAGCGGTTCGGGTGGATTTGGCGGTCATTCGGGACTTTATCTCATTGAAGATACTGTAAACTTTGGTTTGCCGATAAAGTCTAAGACTAAAGACGGTTATCAGATCGCATATCCCGGCGACAGCATTGATACTGCTTTTTCTGGACAGAACTCAAGACGTGGTCGAGTCGGCAATCAGGTAGCACATACTCTGACAACTTCCGCAACGCAGGCATATTATTTCATAGACCTGAACCCCGATCCGAAACTGACAGAAATTGCAAGGTGCATAACTGCAAGGCAGGATTCGGGAATCAGTAACCGCAAAGCTGAGCATTCGGGAGTTTTTGTAGAAAATTCAGATGTTCTTGATGACAATGAAAAGTTTGCAGTAGTTTTTGTTGAGCCAAACGGCGAAGTCCATATCGGCAGAATCAGAAAGCTCACTCCGAGAGAGTGCTGGAGATTGCAGGGCTTCACGGATGAGCAGTTCAACAAGGCAAAATCGACTGGACTATCCGACAGCAGACTCTACAAGATGGCAGGAAACGCTGTGACAGTAAATGTAATTTCTGAAATTGGTCAGACTATTAAAAAAGTAAACGATAAAAATTAAATAACAACAACTGATATCAATCGTTCCAAACGACTGATATTGGTTTTCATATATAAGCCGTTGGTTGAGTTAAAAACTTAATCAACGGCTTTTTGTAGTTTCAGGGGCGGTTGATATTCTGAAAAGGAAGTGAGAATATCAAAACCCCTGTTAGTTGGATGGGAAATAAAACTTCCATCCTTCATATTTTGTACGCTCTGTTTCCTCTGAATTACGAAAGATACATTGAACCCTTCGGAGGTTCGGGAGCCGTACTTTTAGGCAAGAAAAAGCCTGATAAGTTCGAGGTGTACAACGATTACAATCATAATCTTGTAAACCTTTTTCGCTGTATGCGTGACAGACCTATGGCGTTCATAAAAGAACTCGGATTTTATCCGCTTAATTCAAGGGATTATTTCAATGCAATCAGGGATTTCTTCACGCAGGAGAAGTTTGAGGATAAGTACCTTGATGAGGAATTGGAACTGACGAAGATTATTCTTCCCGACTTGAAAGCAGAAGAAATCATTGAATTGTATATAAAAATGAAACAGGACTACGACTTGCGCAGAGCAGTAATGTTTCTGAAACTCTTACGATACAGCTACTCAAGCGGAGGAAAATCCTTTGCCTGTCAGCCCTTTTCAGTAGTGGGCCTTTTTCAACTGATAGAGCAAGTCGGAAAACGGCTTGAAAATGCGGTGATTGAAAATCAGGATTTTGAGGTTTTAATCAAGCATTATGACCGAGATAATGCCTTTTTCTACTGCGATCCGCCGTACTATTCAAGCGAGTATGTTTATCAGTGCGGTTTCACTTGGGATGACCATCTGAGGCTGAAAAACACGCTTGCAAATTCAAAGGGTAAATGGCTTGTTTCATACAACGATTGTGAAGAAATCCGCAATTTGTATGACGGATATTCATTCTTTGATTTCACAAGGTTACACAATATGAAACAGCGAATCAACGCAGGCGAACAATTCCCCGAACTGTTAATCGGCAACTACGATATGTATGAAAGGCAGAGAAATAAACCGTTGCAGTTAAGCCTGCTTGACTTGACAACCGAGCAACAAATTGATTTAGAACAAATTTTGAAGGAGTGTATTATTAACCATGGAAAATAAAATATTTGTAAGCATACCGCTTGACGCACTTATTGTATCAGGAATTACATCCGACTGTGCTGTGCAGATTTCAGCTATGTACGGAGCAATTCTGATTGAGAGGTGCGATGATGATTGCGAAAATTTTGATGACGAGTGTAATTGTTGCGACTGTATCTGCGATGAGTGCAGAGCAGAGCTTGCAGAAAGAGAGGACGAGTAATGCTAAAAATATACAGAGTCCTCGGTAAAAAAGGAAGAATTACAATCCCCTTTGAAATCCGTCAGCGAATCGGATTCAGATACAACGATGTTTTATCTTTCAACCAGCAGGATGACGGCTCGGTACTTGTCAGGCGAGAAAAACTCTGCGACAACTGCCAATACCTTGAAGAATATTTCGAAGAAAATTACAACCTTGAAGATTTCCTCGACAGCCTGTCCGAGGAAGAGCAGAGAGATGCACTTATACATCTTTCTCTGCTGTGGGCAGAAAAACAGAAACACTAAATCGGAGGTAAATTTATAATGGCACAGAATACAAATTTCAAAGGAAACAAATACAAAAATCAGAAAAGGAAACTGCCGTATATCAAGGTAAGGATTGATAAGCTCGTTGATGTAAAAGATTGCAACACAAAGGCATTTGCAAGCGTTACTGTCGGCGGTGCTGTTGCAATTCACGGAATCAGAGTGATGAACTCAAGAAAAGGACTGTTTGTTGCAATGCCTGCAAGTAACTATATTGACGAAAACGGCGAAACGAAGTTCAGCGAGATTGCTCACCCGATTTCAAAGGAGTCAAGAGATATGCTCAATAGCAAGGTTATGGAAGCGTATCATCAGGCACTTGATGAACAGCAGAGCGAAGATGAATCCGAGAATATGTCGGAAGATGAATTGGAAAGCTTTACGCAGAGTATGTAGCAGCAAATAAAAAAATCTCTGGACATTTCAAAATCTTTGGATATACTTGTTGCTGAAAGGACGGCGATAGTATGAAAAAGAAAATCGCAATAATGCTGACATTGATTTTAGCAGCAGGAACATTCACAGCTTGTACGGCAGAAGAAAAAATGTATAACAGGTCTTTATCACCCACGGTTTCAACTTCCGTGGGTGTTTCTGCATCTGGGGAAAGTTCTGAAATGGCAACAACCGAAACAATGCAATCCACCGAAAAAGCCACAGTTTCAAAAGAAACAGAGCCTTCGGGACAGAATGCCAAAACCGAAGAAAAAACCGACAGTGGACAAAATTCGGCGGTTGTTTCGGCAACAGATCCGATTCAGAAAACACAATCCGAGGTTCAGAACAACAGCAGGAATACAGCGAACAGTAATCAGCAAAAATCTGAATCGACTGCTAAAAAAGAAACTGAAACTCCTAATCAAAAGCCTGCTGAAAAGCCAACACAAAAGCCTGTGCAGAAACATACAGAAAAGCCTACGCAGAAACCTACGCAAAAGCCGACGCAACCGCCTACAAAGGCAAAAACGGTTGATGTTCAGTATGCGGTGAGTGCATGCATAGCGTATGGTCAGCAGCTCGGAATGAAATACGATTCCTCAATGAATACAGGCAACGCAAGCTGGTTCTCTCCAACAAACGCATCATATTATGATGATACGCAAAACCTGACGGAAGATTGCTATGGCGATGTTGAGTATGTAGCCTACTACTACCAAAGCAGTGGCATAGTTCCAAGCGACTTATCATTCAATGTAATTGCAGACAATAATAAAATATATGTAGTTTACTGCTAAATAAAGTATAGACAGCACTCATAATCGGGTGCTGTTATTTTTTTGAAAGGAATGATCCCAATGAAAATAAACCAAATAACTCTAAAAGATCTCCGCCGTATGAACGGCAAGGAAGGGCTCATCTTGCAGGGCTGCGGAGGTGAGGTGCAGGAATGGGTGGACGGCATAAATAAAATGCTCACGGACAAGGGAATACTTCTTGACGACACAAAGTTTGAGAACGTCTCTGTATTTCAAAATGACGGCGTTACCTGTATTCTCTATCCCTTTGAAGATGTTCACCTTGATATCGGAAAACTGGCAATGTGGAGATTGCAGTCATACACAGCTTTTGCAGGAATGTGGCTGTCCGACTATGTGGACAACAGACTTGGCGGGTTTGAACCTGAGCAGAACAAAGAAGAAAAGATCAAACCTGACTGTGCATTAATAGGCTGTGACGGCAATGTGTTTGCTCTACTTGGTATGGCAAGCCGTACGCTCAAGCAAAACGGTATGGCTGACGAGGCAAAGGAAATGTGCAGTCGTGTTACGAGTTCGGGCAGTTATTGCGAAGCACTGAACATTATCGGCAAGTATTTAAATATCACAGACGGCAGTGAACAGTCTGATGATATAGATGAAGATTATGGTGAAAGCGAGGCGATGAAATTATGATTGTATTTAAAACAGAATAAGACATCAATCGGGGCAAGGGTGAAATCTTGCCCCATATTTTTATGAAAGGATTTTTAAAATGACTAATTTAATCAGAAATAAGAAATTCACAAGAATGACGGCACTCTTACTTGCGGTTGCAGTAATATTCGGAACAATGCTCACTCTCCCCGTAAGCGCGGCAAGTGGTGATAAGGTGACAATCACCTTCGATTATTGTTATGACAGCGCAGGAAACATAATCAAATTTCAGCAGACAACGGTCAGCGACGGCTACACAGTCGGCACTCCCGGCGAAGAGCTGTGCAAGATTTTTGCAGACGGAAAAGAAGCCTACTGCATTGAACCCGGTCATACACTCTACTCAGGAAATACGCTGACCGAGGACGGTTCAACCGTCTGGAAGAATTTAGGCTCTGCAAAGCAGAAAGCAATCAATCTTGCTCTGCTCTACGGTAAACCCGGTTCGGGAAAAAACTTAAGCGGAACAGAGGATCAGAAGTGGGTAGCAACACAGCTGATAGTCTGGGAATTTGTTTCAGGATGCCGTTCTACAAGCGAAGGCTATAAATGCACAAATACAAAGTTCATTGACGGCATTTGTGCAGGCGGTGCAAATCCCGGAGTCAAGTCGGTTTACAATGCAATCTCAAAAAGCCTTGCAAATTATTCAACCGTTCCGAGCTTTGCATCGGCAATCGCTTCAAAGGCTGAAACCTATGAGATGAAATATTCAGACGGAAAGTACACATTAACTCTTACCGACAGCAACAGTATTCTTTCGGATTTCAGCTTCAAGACAACAGGCGGTGTGAGCGCATCTGTATCAGGCAACAAGCTCACACTCACCTCCTCAAATCCCGTCAAAGATACAGTAACATTCAACTCTGCAAAATCAATGCCAAGCGTTAGCGGTACTACTCTTGTTCCCTACGGTGACGCAAGTCTTCAGGATGTAATCACAGGCGTTGAAAATGACGCTGACCCGATAAGAGCATATTTCAAGGTCAAGACAAGCTCGGGCAACCTAAAGCTTGTCAAAACCTCCGAGGACGGCAATATTGCAAATATTGAGTTTACTGTCAACGGCGATGGTTACAGTAAGACAGTTAAGACAAACTCAAAGGGTGAATTTGAATTAACCGACCTTGTTCCCGGCAATTACACAGTTACAGAAGTTACCGACAGTAAGTACGAAACGCAGAAATCGCAGACCGTTAAGGTTGAAAGCGGCAAAACGGCAACGGTTACGTTTGAAAATGTCCTCAGGAAAGGCAGTCTTGAAGTAGTAAAAACCAGTGAGGATAATTTCAACGAGGGAGTTAAATTCCACCTTTACGGAACTTCACTCAGCGGTGCAAGCGTTGATTTGTACGCAACAACAAATGCTGACGGTGCTGCCACTTTTACAAATGTTC
The DNA here is from genome assembly GCA_947584595.1 of uncultured Clostridia bacterium. GTDB lineage: Bacteria > Bacillota > Clostridia > Oscillospirales > Acutalibacteraceae > Ruminococcoides. The sequence continues at coordinate 35,404 of CANPWP010000015.1, forward strand.
TCGTTAGCGGCGACAAGCCATATACGCTTGAAGAAGTTGATACAGCCGACAGATATGTTGTTCCAAAAAAGCAGACTGCTACTGTTGAATGGAACAAGGTAACGCAGAGAAGTTTTGAAAATGTGCTTAAAAAGTGGAATCTTACTGTTACAAAAACAGATGCTGAAACGAAGTCTGCACAGGGTGATGCAACACTTGCAGGAGCAGTTTACGGTATCTACAATAACGGCAAGTTGGTTGACAAATACACCACAGACAAGAACGGCAGTTTCACCACATCTTACTATATTTGCGGTGACAACTGGACTTTAAAAGAAATTGACCCGAGCGAGGGTTATCTGCTTGACGAAAACGAATATCATATCGGTGCAGAAGCAAAGAAATACACCATTGAAAATAACAGCGTTTCAATGGGCGTTACCGAGGATATTTTAAATGGAAAAATTGCCATCATCAAGCACACAGATGACGGCAGTACAAAAATTGAAACTCCCGAAAAAGGTGCAGAATTTCAGGTGTATCTGAAATCATCGGGAAGCTATGCAAAAGCAACAGAATCCGAAAGAGATACGCTTATCTGCGATGAATACGGTTTTGCAGAAACTAAGGATTTGCCCTACGGAACATACACAGTTCATCAGACCAAAGGCTGGAACGGCATAAAGTTCATTGCCGACTTTGATGTGTTTGTAAACGAGGACGGCAAAACATATAAATATCTCATCAACAATGCAAGCCTTGAAAGCTATGTAAAGATTGTAAAGGTTGACAGCGAAACAGGCAAACAGATTCCGTATGCAGGCGCAGGCTTTCAGATTTATGATCCTGACGGCAAACTCGTGACTATGACCTACACCTATCCCGTAGTAACGACTATTGACACCTTCTATACAAATTCTGACGGTTACCTTATCACACCCGAAACTCTGCCCTACGGCAAAGGTTATTCAGTCATTGAGGTGCAGGCTCCATACGGATATATTCTTGACAGCACACCTGTATATTTTGATATTACAGTAGAAAACACAAGGAATGAAAACGGCGTTACAATCGTGAAAGCCGAGAAGAAAAATACTCCGCAGAAAGGTACAATAACCGTAGAAAAAACAGGCGAGATTTTCTCTAATGTAACTTCATCAGGAGAAGAAGTTACAATTTATCAGCCTGAATATTTTGTAAGCTGTTTGGCTGGTGCGGTGTTTGAAATTTATGCAGATGAGGACATTACAACTCCTGACGGAACAATTCGATATACAAAAAATACTCTTGTTGACACCATTACCACAGGTAAAAAAGGCACAGCAACAAGTAAACGGCTTTACCTCGGTAAATATCGTGTTGTTGAAAAAACAGCTCCTAACGGATTTGTTCTGAACTGTACTGTAAATCATATCGAACTCACTTATGCAGGACAGAATGAAAAGGTGACTAACACCTCAGCATCATTTACTAACGACAGGCAAAAGGTTGAAATCGTCCTTACAAAAATTCTTGAACAGGACGAGAAATTCAATATCGGTGGTAACGATGAAACCCTCAATGTTTTATTCGGACTTTACGCTGATGAAGATTTGAAAGCCGCAAACGGAACGGTCATTCCAAAAGACGGACTTCTTGAAATCATCACCTGTGATGAAAAAGGCAAGGCAACCTTCACAACTGACCTTCCAATCGGCAGTTACTATGTTAAGGAAATCAGCACTGACAGCCACTACATTCTTTCAGATAAAAAATACCCTGTTGTGTTTGAATACGCAGGACAGGATACAGCAACTGTTCATATTTCTGTAAATGACGGTGAACCAATCATCAACGACATTATCTACGGTACAATCAAAGGCTTAAAGATTGACCGTGAAACAGGCAAAAAAATATCAGGCGCATTGTTCGGATTGTTCAGTAATAATGAAACTAAATTCACAGAAGAAACTGCAATTCTCACCGCTGAATCAAACGAGGAAGGAATCTTCACTTTTGAAAATGTGCCTTACGGAGAATACATTATCCGTGAGTTAAAGCCTGCCGAGGGTTATCTCCCGAATGAAGAAAACTATACTGTAAAAGTTTCAGAGAATGATGAAATTATCGAAATCACAGTTGAGAACGATAAAATACCCGAACTCGGAACAACTGCAACTATTGACGGCAAAAAGGAAGTCGGTGCAACAGAAGTGTTCACCCTTGAAGATGTTGTAGAGTACAAGCATCTTGTACCCGGCAAGGAGTACACGGTTAAGGGTGTTCTTATGGATAAGGCAACAGAAAAAGAGTTGTTGATTGACGGCAAGAAAATCACCTCGGAAGTTAAATTCACACCCGAAGAACCAACAGGCGAGGTTATTGTTTCCTTTGAATTCGATGCAAGATATATCAAGGAAGAAACAAATATTGTCGTTTTTGAAGGTCTTTACAGTGAGGATAAAGAGCTTGCAGTTCACGCAGATATTGAGGACGAAAGTCAGACCGTAACTGTTAAAATCCCGAAAATCGGAACAAAGGCAAGCATTGACGACAAAAAGGAATTCACAGCTAACGGAGATATTACCATTGATGATGTTGTATCCTACAAGAACCTCACAGCAGGAAAAGAATACACAATCAGCGGTGTGCTTATGGACAAAGCAACAGGCAAGGCATTCCTTGTTGACGGTAAGGAAGTTAGTTCCGAAGTAACATTCACACCCGAAACAGCAGACGGCGAAGTAACAGCATCATTCACTTTTGATGGCTCTGTAATTACCAAAGATACAGAAATCGTTGTGTTTGAAACTCTCTACCATGAGGGAACAGAAATTGCAGTACACGCTGACATTGAAGATGAGAATCAGACTGTAACAATTCATCCGCAGCCTGAACCTGAAAAACCGCAGACAGGCGACGATTCAAATCTTGGCTTTTATATTGGCTTAGGTTCTGTTGCTGTCGGAGGTTTAATTGCATTTCTCATCATCAAATTCAAAAAGAAAGATGAGGACGATGAATAATGCACAGGGTGTATATCTGTTCGCCTTTGGGCGGAAATGTATCTGCAAATATTGAAAACGCAAAACGATATGCCCGATATGCGTTAGAGTGCGGTATGGCTCCGTTCATACCGCATTTTTATGCGCTGATTTTAGATGACAGCAACAAAGAAGAAAGAAACCTCGGAATGCTTGCCGGACTTTCTATGCTTTGGGTTTGTGATGCGGTCTGGGTTTTCGGAGATAAAATAACCGAGGTCATGAAAACAGAGATTCGCTTCGCTGAAAAGCTGAACATCAAAGTCAGGTATATATCGGAAAATGATCTAAGAAAATCGGAGGTACAAAATGATAAAATCAAGAAAAATTAAGTTGTTGAAGTGGATAGCAGGAATATCAGTAATACTGTTAATGGTCGGAATATCGGCAGTAACAGTCTTTGCCGCAGGCGATGTATCATCAGCAATAGAAAGCACATGGACCTCGGCTCAAACACAGATTAAAAATGTTGTAAACAATGTTGTCTTTCCTGCTGTAGATATGATTCTTGCTATACTTTTCTTTGTTAAACTCGCAACGGCGTATATGGACTATCGAAAGCACGGACAGTTTGAGTTCACCGCACCGGCAATTCTTTTCGGATGTCTTGTGTTCTCTCTTACAGCACCGCTATACATTTGGACGGTACTCTAATAACAATAAAAACAAGGCTGTTGTGTTGAATCATAACAGTCTTTTGCGAGGTGATTTATATTTTTGATTGGTTAGGAGATTTCATCGGTGGAATTGGCAGTGCCATAGGCAGTGTGTTTGATTACCTCGGTGAACAAATCTCAAACGCTATATGGAACACAATGCTTCAGTGGTTTTATGAAACAATTTACAACGCTGTTGCAGACTTCTTCACGATGATGGGAAATATGGGCGCAGATGTTTTTGACCTTGAATGGGTGCAGACGACAATAAATCTGTTTACGCTTTTCGGCTGGGCATTGTTCGTCGCAGGAACGGTCGTCGCCGTATTTGATGTGGCTGTTGAATATCAGAACGGCAGAGCAAACATAAAGACAACTGCAATTAATGTCTTAAAAGGTTTCTTTGCCTGTTCGCTGTTCGGCGTTGTACCTGTGGAACTTTACAAATTCTGCATCAGCCTGCAAAACACATTTTCAAAGGATTTGTCATCCATAATGGCAGGACAGCAAAGTCTTGATTTAGCCGGACAAAGCACAAGTGTTTTAGAGGGAAGTTTTGCAGTCGCAAACCAGACAACATTCGGGTTGCTGAATCTGTTATGCTTGATAGCCTTTGCTTACTGCATTATTAAAATATTCTTTGCAAACATCAAGCGTGGCGGAATTCTGCTGATTCAGATGGCGGTAGGTGCGTTGTATATGTTCAGCGTTCCAAGAGGTTATCAGGACGGCTTCAATCAGTGGATGAAACAGATAGCGGCGCTTTGTCTGACAGCATTTATGCAGACAACTCTGCTGTTCCTCGGGTTGCTGACCTTCCCCGGCAATATGCTTTTAGGACTTGGAATAATGCTTGCATCAAACGAAGTCCCGAGAATTGCACAGCAGTTCGGACTGGATTCAAGCGTAAAGGTGAATGTGACGAGCATTGTTCACGCAACTACAACTGCTGTTAATCTGACGAGAAGTGTTGCGAGGGCAGCTAAATAAATGAAGGGAATTTAAAGATTATGACAACTTATCTATATCCGCAGAATCTCAAAGCAACGGCAAATTTGTGGCTGTGGAGCTTACGGGATTTTGCAATTATGAGCATAGCGCTTTTATTATCAATCCTGATACTCGCACAGACGAGGATAATAGTACCGCTTGCAGTGACACTCTGTTTCGGATTTTTGTCAATACGACTTGAAGATACAACTATTCTGGACTTTATCCGCTATGCCGTTAAGTATTTTATATCAACACAACAGACTTATTTCTGGGCAGAAAGGGGCAAATAAATGAGAAACAAGCAGAAGAAAACAAAACAAAAAGGCAAATCGGTTCAGGACTTGCTGGGCATAAAAACCTTTACGAAAAACGGCTTGAAAGTCGGCAAGGAAGAACTCATCTTCTATATGGTTCAGCCGACAAATATTTCTGTGCTTTCTCACACGAATATTGAAATCAAGGTGCGTCACCTGATGATGGTACTTTCTGCTGTGCCGGATATTGAGATTACCTGTACCGATTCCTGCGAGTGTTTCGATACGAACAAAAGCTATATTAAAAGCAGAATTGAAGCTGAACAGAATGAAAAGGTCAGAAAAATTCTGAATAAGGATTTGGATTTTCTCGACAGTATTCAGACCGAAACCTCAACCGCAAGGCAGTTCCTGTTCATAGCAAGGTGCAAATCTTCAAAATCAGAAAATATTTTGCAGAAAGCAAACAGAGTCGAAAAAATCATATCAGATCAGGGTTTTGAAGTAACCCGAATGAAAAAAGCAGATATCAAGCGGTTTCTCGCAATCTACTTTGAAGCAAGTATGAACGGCGATTTAATGCCTGACTATGACGGCGAGCAGTATATTTCGGAGGTAGAAAATGAAGAAACATAAAGGAAAAATCCAAATGGGAATTGTGATAGGCGTATTTTCTGTAATTATAATTGCTTGTCTGATTTCGATATTTTCAAGGATGTACACCGAAAACAAGGAAAAGGAAGAATTCAGACAGCTTGCGGAAATCGTTACTGAAGAAACAACGAATACAGATAATGAAACAGAAACGATGAAAAAACCAAATCTGTTAAAAGTCAGTGATTCGGATGATGTATTTCAAACTGAACAGCCTGTGTATTACACAACCTATTATGAACCTCATTCAATATCAGAACTTATTTCAATGAATTCCGAATGTTTCGGCTGGATAAGCATAGCAGGCACAAATATTAATTACCCTGTTATGCATACACCGAGTAATCCGCAGAAGTATCTGAACAAAAACTTTTACGGAGAATACAGTTTCAGCGGTACACCATTTCTTGATGCAAGGTGTTCATCCGACAGTACCAATCTCATAATCTACGGACACCATATGAACAATGGCACAATGTTTGCAGACCTTTGCAACTATACCGATTATTCATACTTTACAGAACATCCTATAGTTGTACTTGAAACGAAAGACGGGGCATTTGCTTACTCCGTCTTTTCTGTTATGAAAGTAAAATCCGATGATTGGTGCTAAGATATAACTATGGACACGAAATGTTGAACAGATTATACTTATCAAAAAGGAGTTCAACACAATGGCAA
>CANPWP010000016.1 GCA_947584595.1 uncultured Clostridia bacterium
CTTTGCTCATTTCAAATACTAACGTATTCCGTTTACTCTTTGTTGTGTTTTTTCTCACTGTAATTTTTTGAGTTCTTATACTCAAAGTCATTACGGGTTATCTTCTTCGTTGTTTAATTTTCAAGGTCCTGATTTATGCAAAATGAAAGGCGAAATTTGTATTTCGTTTTTCACAGTGCAAGAGTTATTATACCACGCAACACAAAAATGTCAACCCTTTTTTTCAAAATTTTTTAAAATATTTTTTAACTTTATTTTTAACAAAGTATTGACAATTATTTTTTCCCTATATATAATGTTAATAACAATTAAATCACCTCTAAAAACTATGAAGGGAACAAGATATAATTAATTAAGCATAGAGAGCCGATGGCTGGTGTAAATCGGTGTTAATAATTATATGTATAGCTCATCCCCGAGTTTTTTGTCCGAATAAAGTAGGGTAAAACGCAGGACTGCGTTATCGGTCAGGACTTTGTTAGAAGTCTGTAAGGAATACATCGTGAGGTGTATTTGAATTTGGGTGGTACCACGGATATTATTCGTCCCTTTTTAGGGGCGATTTTTTGTGTGAATTTATAGGAGGATTTGAATATGAAACCATCATTCCACAAGTACATTCCTTTTAAGCAAATTAATTTGCCTGACAGAGAATGGCCGAACAAAACTATTACTAAAGCACCTATTTGGTGTAGCGTTGATTTAAGAGACGGCAATCAGGCTCTTATTGACCCAATGAATTTAGAAGAAAAGTTAGAATTTTTCCATGCTCTTTGCGATATGGGATTTAAGGAAATTGAAATCGGTTTTCCATCTGCTTCGGAAACAGAATATGAAATTTGCCGTGAACTTATTGAGGGCAACCATATTCCTGATAATGTTACGATTCAGGTGCTTGTTCAGGCAAGGGAACATTTGATAAAGAAAACCTTTGAGGCGATTAAGGGTGCTAAAAATGTTATTGTTCATTTTTACAACTCTACATCTACGCTTCAAAGAAAAGTTGTATTTAAAACCGATATGGACGGAGTTATTGACATTGCAGTCAAAGGAGCTTTGCTTATTAAAGAATTGACCGATAAATTTGAAGGTGACACAAATATAAGATTTGAATACTCACCCGAGAGTTTCAGCGGAACAGAAATGGACAATGCCGTTAGAATTTGTGAAAGAGTTATGGAAGCAATAGGCGCTACCAAAGAAAACCCAATTATTCTTAACCTTCCCAATACTGTTGAAATGTGTACTGCAAACACTTATGCCGACCAAATCGAATACTTTATTAAACATTTAAAAAACAGAGAGGCGGCTATTATAAGTATTCATCCACACAACGACAGAGGCTGCGGAGTTGCCGCAAGTGAACTTGCAATTATGGCAGGAGCAGAAAGAGTTGAGGGAACTCTCTTCGGAAATGGTGAAAGAACAGGTAACCTTGATATTGTAACGGTCGGTCTTAATATGTTTACGCAGGGAGTTGACCCTGAGCTTGATTTTACACATCTTCCAAAATTAAAGGAAATTTACGAACGCTGTACCAATTTAAAAATTGACCCACGTCAGCCTTATATCGGCGAATTGGTATTTACCGCTTTTTCAGGCTCACATCAGGACGCTATTAACAAGGGTACTCAATATATGGAAGAACACAACTCAGAATATTGGGAAATTCCTTATCTTCCCATTGATCCAGCCGATGTAGGCAGAGAATATGAGCCTATTATAAGAATCAATTCACAATCAGGCAAAGGCGGTGCGGCTTTTGTAATGAATCATAATTTTGGTTATGATTTGCCAAAGAAAATGCACCCTGAATTTAGCAAGCTTGTTCAGGCTGAGTGTGATAATTTGGGCAGAGAACTCATACCGAAAGAATTGTTAAAGGTATTTGAAGACAACTATTTAAACCACAGTAAAAAATATGAAATCATTGAGCATAAAGTTTATGAAGAAAGTCAAAAAGGCAAAGACTATGTTCATTTCAGAGGTAAATTAAAAATTGACGACAGCGATATTGTTACATTAAAGGGTATCGGAAACGGACCTGTTGACGCATTCTTTAACGCATTAAAACCTTTGGGAATAGACAAATACAAATTTATCTCTTACAGTCAGCACGCTATTTCTTCCGGTTCCGATTCAAAAGCCGTTTCTTATATTGAGCTTCAAAAGCCTGACGGAAACAATATTTTTGGAGTAGGCATAGACAGCAATGTAAATTATGCATCTGTTTTAGGAGTCATAAACGCTATCAACAGAGCGGAAGGATAAGATATTAATAATTGTAACGCTCCCTGCACAAATAAGTGCAGGGAGTATTTTATATGGAAGTATTTATTAATTTTTATATTTTCTTTTCCCTTTCCTCCTTTGAAAAGATACATCCGCAATAATTTTGCCTGTAAAGATTATATTCCTTTGACAGGACTATACTTCTTTTATATCCCTCTTTTTTCTTGAAATCGGAGCAAAGATATTTTACATTATATTTTTTTGCAAGCCTTTCTCCTATTTCATTTATTAAGGGTGCATTTTTTAAGGGACTTACAGTCAATGTTGTTGCAAAATAATCAAAAAATTTTTCTTTTGCAGTTTTTGCAGTAAAATCAAGACGTAAGTCAAAACATTTTTCACATCTTTTTCCGCCCTCAGGTTCTTTTTCTAAACCCTTTGAAACGTTAAAAAACTCATCTGCATTATAATCACAATCTAAAACAGAAACGGGAATTATAAATTTCATTTCCGATATAAGACGTTTTTCTTCCTTTAATCTATGTAAGTATTCTTCTTTTGGAGAAATATTAGGGTTATAATAAAGAACCGTAATAGAAAAATATTCAGACAAATATTCAAGCACATAACTGCTGCACGGTGCACAACAGCTATGTAAAAGCAAGGACGGAATAATTCCGTCCTTTTGATTTTGTCCAATTATTAAATCCATTTCTTTTTGATAATTTCGTTTATTCATTTTCACCAACCGCTATCTTGAGTATTTCTTCCGCTTTGCTTACAACCCGTTTTGCACCTGCCTGTAAAAGCTCTTCTTTGCCTCTGAATCCCCATTCAACACCTATCATATCTACTCCTGCATTTTGTGCTGTAAAAACATCAACATCACTATCCCCTACATAGAGACATTCATCAGGTTTAATATTATACTTTTTCAGTATTGCGTAGAGTGATTCTTTATCAGGTTTACATTTATATTCAGGTTTTTGTCCCCAAGCTTCTGTAAAAATGTGGTCAGGGTAAACTTTTTTAAGAATTTCAGGCACATATTCATCAGGTTTATTTGAAAGCACCACAGTTAAAATTCCTGCTTTTTTTAAGTTTTCCAAAAGTTCTGCACAGCCCTCATAGCCTTCTGTATTATCGTTGCTATGCAAAGCATATTCTATATTAAATGTATCTCTTACAATTTTTCTTTTAACTTCGTCATTATAAAGGCTTCCCATCGCTCTTTCTATAAGCTTTTCTCTGCCGTTTCCCACAAAGGTTTTATATTTTTCTATGGGGTAAGGGTCAGCACCGATTTTTAATAAGCCTTTATTTACTGAGTTTCCTAAATCATAAAGTGAATTGACCAAAGTTCCGTCTAAATCAAAAACTACTATTTTATAAGATTTATTCATTTTTGCTTTTCTTTCTTTTTTTATTTTTCTTATCAGAAATTAATTTTTGCTCACTTATATTAATTTTATTTACTTTGACGGTTCGTAAAGATTTTCTGATAAAATAAACCGCTGAAACTGCCGCAAGCAAAGTAATTATACAGGAAACAATAGTAAACAATATAACCTTGCTCCAATCTGCAATTGTTCCGTTATAGGCAATGCTTGCGTTACCGCCGGTAAAACTTACTACAAAAGCTCCGTTTTCGTCCGGTCTGTCTAAGGTCTTTTTATTTGACGAATCAAGAAAAACTCTGTTTACATTTTCTTCTCCTGATTTTGTTACGGTATAGGTCATAGGTTTTTCAGCATTTTCTGTTGTCAGCATATAACCTATATTAATATAATCAATTAAAGCTGTATTATCCGAAATATCAAAAGCGTTTTGCTTATAGCTGTAATTCATATAATTTCCGCCGCCGAAATATCGGGCGGTTTTTTTTGAAATATCAAGTGCTGAACCCTCTGTTTTTACACGACAAATAAAATTATTGTCTGTTTCTTCTTTAGAAACAGTCGCTCCCTTATTTTTAAAGAAATTATACGAATAATTTAATCCGTCCTGATTATCCTTTGCGTAGAGAATATCGACAGTCCGCTTAAAGCTGTCTCCGCCGTTATTATTAAGATAAAAATTTATTCCGCTTATTTCATATTGAATACCATCGGGAATATGAATACTTTGCGTGCCGTTTTCAAAATTTATAGTGTAAGTAAAATCCTGCCAGCTTCCTTTATTGACCCAACTTCCGTTTTCTAAAACCGAACCCTCACCGTGAGTGGTATTTGTAGGAACAGAATAATTATACTCAACTACAGGCATAGATTTATTTGTACCCATAAAGTTCATCGCATTAATTTTTTCCTGAAAGGTCAACCCTTCAGACAGGGGTGTACTGCTGTTGGTAAAATCACCGTATTCAATTGTTCCGTCGGGAACATCTAACATTATATTGGTAACATTTTGAAGCTCAGTTACGGATAGTCCCTGAAAAATTACTGTGTATTCCTCATAACTTCCCTTGCTTGTCCAGCCGCTGTACTGTGCCAAATCGTTTGTATTATTTTCAAAATAAATCTTTATTTTTTCTTCGTCGCTTTTCATAACATCTTCCGATATCTGAAATACAAACTCTCGGTCATATACATCTTTCTTAGAATTAGTTGTTGAAATTGTAAGCTTTTCGATTGAATATCCTTCTACTTCATTTACATAAGCAGTAGAATTTGTGGTAAACAAAGAACCGTTTAAATCAATAACATTTGATTCAAAATTGTAAGATACCGCTTCCAAATTAAATTCTTTCGTAAAAACATTTGTAATCCAGCTTAACAACTCGGTTGCATCAAAATCTTCCGTATATCTTGTCCCAGAAGTTAAAATATTGTCAGGCGATGCAAGATTTACCGTTACCTCTTTGCCCAAAAGTGCTGAAACCTTTTGAGTATAATCATCTCTTGACGAAAAACTTATAACATATGAAATTCGGTTTGGATTATCTTTGGTAGAAATATCTTCAATTGTTATACAGCCGTTGTAACTACCTATATCAGGCATACTGTCGTTTAATTTTGAAATTGCAGTATCAACACCTATTGAACTTGGCAAATTAATATTAAGAGTCCTTGTACCGGAAAAATTTTCATCTGTTTTTAAAATTGATTCAACCAAAATACTTGTTTCACCGCAACTGCTTAATAAAATTGCCATTGATAAAATCAGTAATGAAGAAATTATTATTGAAATCAGTTTTTTCATAAAAATAACCCTATATTCCTTTCTCTTGTTCCATTAAAACAGCTCTGCAGGGAGCTGCCTCCAATCCAGAAAGTTTAACGGGAAATGCACACAATGTGTAATCACCGTCTTTAATCCCTGTTAAATCTAATCCCTCTAAAACAGCCACATTGCCTTGGGCAAGCTTTAAGTGAGTTTTTACTTCATCAAAATCAGGTGCAATTGAATTTGCGTCTGTTCCCACTAACAGAACATTGCTCTCTGCAATTACAACCGCCGCACTTGATGAAAGATAAGCTTTTGAATTGCCATGAAAAAGTATTCTCTTTCTGCAATAAGGAAGCAGTTTTTCCATATCTTCTCCCGTTATTATTCCCTCGATGGATATGACGGTACATTTTCCGTAGAATGTGGCAAGCCTTAATTTATCTATTGTATTTCCAAAATTATCAAAATGGCTTGGTGCGTCAATATGTGTTCCTGTATGAGTACATATTTCTATTTTACTTAAATTACAATCGTTCCCGTTTTCAATACTCTGTAAATGCTCAACTTCGGGAATCGGATCTCCAGGATACACCTGAGCCGTTAATGCATCTTTTGATATATCATACAAAATCATAATCAACCCACCTTCCGATAAAAAACCGTCTTTTTATTCATATTATAACACAATATTTACTAATTACAATAACAAAGAATTTTCAGACAATACAAAAAGGGATTGCCTTTTAAAGGCAACCCCTGATGTACTGATATTTAGTTTTTAAAAAATGTATCAGTTTTCAGAAATTTTCTGAATTAAAGTAAATTTGCTGCATACAACTGAATGTATGTTACATCTAATACATTTACAACGCCGTCTGTATTAAAATCTGCTTGAGATTCATCATATGCCATGCTGTCATCATTTAATTTAGCAAGAACAAGCTGAAGTGTTGTAGCGTCCTTAACATCTACAGCGCCGTCACCGTTAACATCGCCTCCGTTAGTAGTAACAGGAGGATGCGGCGGATATGATAATCCCAAATATCCTGCAGTTGTCTGAAGATCAGGAATAGAACCTGCCTTAATTTCTTCAGCATATGTTGTTGAATACTTAACATATACATCATATGGCTCTACGCCGACTGATTTACAAAGAGTAATACAAACCTGAGGATCTTCGTTTGTAGGTATATTTGCACTGTAGTCCTTAATAAAGTTTGCAACTGCAAGAACTTTGTCTTCATGAGGAGCATATTTTTCGCCCTGAAGTACGCCTAAACTTGTGATACCTGCATGAGGACCGTATTTTTCAGCATTTGCACTGCTCTTCCAGTAAGAAAGGTATGTTACCTGACTTGAATCTACGATATTCTGATAAGTTTTATCTACAACATAAACTTCGTCGCCATAGCAATCTGTACCCATTATTAAATCATATGTCTGAGCTTGTGCAGCATCACCTGATGTGTTCTTAGCACTGAAAATTACACCATAGTCAGCATTATCTTTTAAATTAGGGAATTTTTCTCCTATAGGATATTGATATTTGCCTGTTGCAGTGTCATATGTGCATTTTTCATTTCTTGTCTGCCAAACAAAATCCTTAAAATCAGGGTCAGCAGTACCGATTTGGAAAACGTGACAATATACAGTTGTTGAACTACCGCCCTGAACAAAGCCAAATTTCTCAATCCAGAAATCCGGAATTGTGAAATAAATAACTTTATCTACAGCACTTTCAGCAGCATCTTGGTCAGCGGCACTTACAGACATAACGCCTACAGTTGCTACGGAAAGAAGCATAGCAATTGTAAGTACTAAGCTGATAACTCTTTTTTTCATTGGTATGAACCTCCTAAAAATTATATCTCAATTTACATTTTGAGTATTATAATTATAAAATAAATTTGCTTTTTTAACAATAGTATTTATTAATAAAAAAATTAAGATATTTTTATTGAAAACTTACAAGCCTTATAAAAATACTTTTTTTATTATTTACCGACAATTTATGCTTTCCATAATTATGAAATTAAACTGTTTTTCTTGACATTAACTTCGGATAATAGTACTATATTTAATGTATTTATATCTGATGAAAAAGAGGGAATTTAATGGATAACAACAAAAAAACCATGGAAGCTATTGTTGCACTTTGTAAAAACAGAGGATTTGTATATCCCGGTTCTGAAATTTACGGAGGTCTTGCAAATACTTGGGATTACGGTCCGCTTGGCGTGGCCTTAAAGAATAATATAAAACAGGCTTGGCTTAAAAAATTTGTTCAGGAAAACAAATACAATGTAGGACTTGATTCTGCAATTCTTATGAATCCCCAGACTTGGGTTGCTTCAGGTCATTTAGGCGGATTTTCCGACCCATTAATGGATTGTAAGGAGTGCAAAACCCGCCACAGAGCCGATAACCTTATCGAAGATTTTGACGGCACAAATGTAGCAGGCTGGACAAACGAAGAAATGCTAAATTACATAAATGAAAAAGAAATTCCGTGTCCTGACTGCGGAAAGCATAATTTTACGGATATACGTCAGTTTAACCTGATGTTCAAAACTTTTCAGGGCGTTACTGAGGACAGCAAAAACGAGATTTATCTTCGTCCCGAAACTGCTCAGGGAATATTTGTAAATTTTGCAAATATTCAGAGAACAAGCCGAAAAAAAGTTCCATTCGGTGTTGCACAAATAGGCAAATCATTCAGAAATGAAATTACACCCGGCAACTTTATTTTCAGAGTTCGTGAATTTGAGCAAATGGAGCTTGAGTTTTTCTGCAAACCGGGTACTGACCTTGAATGGTTTGAATATTGGAGGGGATTTTGCAGGGATTGGCTGTATTCACTTAATATTAAAGAAGAAAATCTTCGTCTGCGTGACCATTCAAAGGAAGAACTTTGCTTTTATTCAAAAGCAACTACTGACTTTGAGTATTTATTCCCGTTTGGCTGGGGAGAACTTTGGGGAGTTGCAGACAGAACAGATTACGACCTTAACCAACATATTAAAACAAGTGGCAAAGGTCTTGAATACTTTGACCCGACAACAAATGAAAAATACGTACCTTATGTCATTGAGCCTTCACTTGGAGTTGAAAGACTGTTCCTTGCACTTATGGTCGAAGCCTATGACGAGGAAGTAATAAACGAAAAGGACACAAGAGTTGTGCTTCATCTCCACCCGACACTTGCTCCCTTTAAGGCCGCTGTTCTTCCTTTATCTAAGAAATTAGGTGAAAAAGCAGAAGAAGTTTACGATATGCTGAGCAAAAACTTTATGGTTGAGTATGATGACGCAGGATCAATAGGAAAGCGTTACCGCAGGCAGGACGAAATCGGAACTCCTGTTTGTATCACATACGATTTCGACTCACTTGAAGATAACTGCGTTACTGTTCGTGACAGAGATACAATGGAGCAGGAAAGAATTTCTATTGATAAGCTTATTAATTATATTAATGAAAAGATTAAGTTTTAGTATTTTCTTATAAACATAATAAATAAAAGCAAGACCTTTCGGAGTATATTTTTCCGAAAGGTCTTTGTTTATTCGAATTTATAATCCTAATCTTTATATTTGCTCTCCAAACTTTGCTTAAATAAATCACATATAAAGTAATAAACAGGAATTGTCAAAAACAGAACCCACATAGGGTGCCATAGTCCCATTAAAAGTCCAAAAAGCAAATACACAATTACAACCAAAACAGGATAACAAAAATGACTTGGCTTCCTTTTTATTATTGCATTAACCAAGGTATAATAGAGAGGTATTGTTAAAAATACTATCCAGCTTAACTTAAATCCCATACATAAACCGCTGAAACCCCATGCCAAAAACGCTATAACAGCGACAATTGGATAGGGAAACTTATTCCATATACTTTTTGTCTTTTCATTCTTTTGCTTTACTTCAGCACTGTAAAATACATGACCGTTTTCGTCTGTATAAACTTTTTCCTCTCCGTTTTCTTCAACATAAATTCCGTCAAAGCCTACATTTACTTTTGTACCATTTTTATCGTGAACTTTTAATCCGTCTTTAAAGCTGATATCCACATGGTCGCCGTATTTACTATGAATATGCAATCCGTTTTTAAAGCTCACCTTATCACTTTTATGATAATTTGTACTTTCATTACTTTGCTGATGATCGGACTCATTTTCTTCATTTTCTGACGAAGGGTTTTCAGTTTTTATGTTTTCATTAATATCCATCTGAGTATTTTCTTTTTCCTTTTTAACTGCCTCAGGCTCAGATTTGCCTTGCAGTAATTCATCAAGAGTAACGTTGTACAGCTTTGCAAGTAAAATTAAATTATCTGTATCGGGAGAAGCTTCTGCCCTCTCCCACTTTGAAACAGCCTGTCTGCTTACTCCTATTTTTCCTGCAAGTTCCTCCTGAGAAAGATTATTCTTTTTTCTGTACTGTAAAAGTCTGTTAGCAATTTCAATATTCATAATTTTCCCCCTTGAAATTTCTGACTTTATTATACAGAATTTTTATGACGCAATCTATACATTTCGGTTAGCAATTTCGCAACCGGTGGTTGCAGTTTAGGTTTTACGGGAATTTACAGCGTTTGATTTTTAAAATTATAAACCTCTGTCTTTTTGAAATTTAGTTTTTATATCACAAACTTTAAATTTAATACTCTAAGCCTTTTGTTGTTTTTAAAAATTCTTTAACCTTATTATATATAATTTCTGTTCCGCCTACACTGTCGCTTTCGATATTTAAAGGCATATTAGGGTCGTGAACAGAAAGCCTTAACAAAAACCAACCGTCGCCGTCATTTTTTCCGAATGAAACACGAACACCCTCACGACTGTCGTCTGCTAAAATCCAACCCTGTTGATTTTTTGCATACTCTTCAAGGTCTGATATAATTTTTTGTCCGCAGGCTCTGAAATCTTTTTCTAATATATTAAAGCGGTATTCCTTACTTTCAACAGGTTCTTTTAAACTTTCCAAAATGCTGTCGAGCGCTTTTCCCCGCTTTTTCATCTGTGCCATTTTAATAATGATTTTTGTGCAAAGATATGCTCCGTCATCAAGAAAATAATTTTCTCTCATTGCGGCATGACCGGAGGTTTCAATTGCAAGAGGACAGTTTATTCCCTTAGCGTTCAGTTCAAGTCCTTTATCAATTACATTTTTATATCCTCTCTTATAACGATAATGCTCTCCGCCTAATGTAGTTTCAATAAATTCTTTAAGTCCGCTTGAAGTAATTGAGTCTGTTACAATTGTTCCTCCATCATTGCCTTCAAGTGCAATTGCCGAGGCAAGAGCTACAAGGCGGTTTCTGTTTATTTCGTTGCCCTTACTGTCAACAGCGCCTCCTCTGTCAACATCAGTATCAAATATAACGCCTAAATCAGCTTTATTTTCAAGTACTGCCTCACAAATTGATGCCATTGCAGTTTTATCCTCTGGGTTTGGAATATGATTGGGAAACATTCCGTCAGGTTCAAGATAACGGCTGCCTCTTATATCTGCACCAAGAACCTTTAAAACCTTATCTGCATAAAATCCGCCCACACCGTTACCTGCGTCTACAACAATTTTAAAGCCTTTTAAGGGTTGCTGATAATCTTCTGCATTAACTTCTTTTCGGATAATATTGCAAAGATTTTCAGCATACTGTGACATATAGTCTACATTTTCAACTTGACCGTCATTAGATTTTTCCAAAGTTTTTTCATCCTGAGCAAACTGAAGAATATCAATAATATCTTCTGCTTCAAGCCCGCCCTGTCTTGTAAAAAATTTAAGACCGTTTCTGTTAAAAGGATGATGGCTTGCGGTAATTTCAACTGCACCGTCGCAGTTTAAATCAACAGTTGTCATAAACATAGACGGAGTTGAAGCAAGTCCGCAGTTTAAAACCTTTGCACCAACACTTACAAATTGCTTAATAACTAAAGATGCAATATGTTCACCTGTAATACGGCTGTCTCTTCCCACGGAAAGAGTAAGCTGTGAAGGGTTTTTATTTGTTTTAATGCAAAGCCAATTAACAAATCCCAATGCTGCACCGTTTACTACATCATCGGTTAAGGTAACGCTTTGTCCTTCAGCGCCTTTACAAGCAACACCTCTGATATCCGTTCCGCTTTGCAGATGACTATAAATTTCATTTAACATAATAAAAATTCCTCCCTATCTATTCATTAGGCATTTTTGATTATATAACATAAAATATAAATAGACAAGATACTAAAAAATCAAGTTTGTAAAAAATATACACAAAAATTTTTTTGTTTTTAAAATTTGTTTTTATTTTAACGAAATAAGTTTCAGAATTTTTTATTTTTCGTATTTTTAAATTTATGTATTTAGTTAAACTGCATAATTTATATTGCATAATATTGTAAATCTTTTACAATATATTTTCATATTACACAAATTTAGTGCTAATTTTTTGTTGACATTTCCAAAAATATAAATATAATAATAATTGTCAAGTAAATAGTCCGCTTGACTGTTAGCAGTCAATAAAAGATTGTTAATACTTATAAATTGCCAAATGGTAAATGGCGCACGAAAAATATTATATTTTTAAGGAGGATTTATCATGTCACCAGTTTTAAGTTTACATGACATCGAAGTTTCAAAATTCCTCGCCGTGCTTGATACCTGCAAGGGCAACGTATTTCTTGTTACGCGCGAAGGAGATCATCTTAACCTGCGCAGTAAACTCTGTCAGCTTGTCGGCTTAACTCAGCTTATTGAGGGCGGCAAAATTGCAGAGGCGTATATCGTTTGCGAAAACAAAGAAGATGAAAGTAAGCTTTTCAGATTTAACTTGCTCGGTGATACCGGTGAGGCTGAAGTTGATTAGCTTGCAAATTAAATGACAAATAAGTTTTTCACGTTAATTTCAAAACTTCTAAATCCAAAAACAGTCATCTCTTGGAGGTGGCTGTTTTTGGTTTTATAAATATTTATAATGCAGATTTGTCAATGATGAATTGTAACACTACAAAAAACTATTTATTTATAATAATAGGTAATTGCTTTTTGAATTTCGGTCATATATAATAGTATTATTAACAAAATTTTCTACAGGGGTGTTTTATGATAAACTTTTTATGGGATTTTGTGTTCTTTTCATTTGTAGGCTGGTGTATTGATGAAATATATTACCTTATTACTGAAAAAGAATTTGCAAACATAGGATTTTTAGCAAGTCCGTTTTCTCCTATGTACGGATTTGCCGCAGTTATAATTGACCTTGTATTCTCCCCTATTCAGGAATTACATCTGGCAGTATTCTTCGGTTCAATTTTACTGCTCGGCACACTTAAATTTTTAACGGGACTTTTTCTTGACAAAGTACTGCATTTTAAAATGTGGGATTATTCAAACCTTCCGTTAAACATTAAAGGATATATCTGCCTTCCTATTGTTGTTTTATGGGGCTTTGTATCATTGATTTTGGTATCTTTTGTAATGCCCATTATAAATATTTTTATTATATTGATCCCCAAATGGCTTTCACTTGTAATTACATTTGGAATAATGTTTATTATGCTTATTGATGCAATCGGAACATTTATCACTATATTTAAATTGCAAAAGCATTTAAAGGAAATGGATGATGTATCAAAGCTGATAGAAGAAGACGCTCCCGAAACTCCGACAGAAGAGTTAAAAGAAAAGTACAACAAGCTTTTGCTTACAAATAATATTTTCAGAAGAAGGCTTGTAAATGCTTTTCCTGATATGCAGTCTGTAAGCTATTCAGAGCATTTTATAAAAATCAAGGTAAAACTTGATGAAATAAAAGCAAACAACCTGAAAGAATATGAAAATATTTATACAAATGAAGAAGAAAAACCGTTTGCATACGGTTTAAATTTTAATAAATTATTCTGGCTATTCATCATAGGATGTTTCTTCGGTACGGTGCTTGAAACGATTTGGGCAATTGTAACCTTAGGTCATTTTGAATTTCGTGTAGGACTTGTTTACGGTCCGTTTATCCCCGTATATGGCGGAGGCGCAGTTGTAATTACACTTTGCCTTTATAAGCTGTATAAAGCAAAAGATGTAATTATTTACATTGCAAGTGCAATTATCGGTGCGGCATTTGAATTTTTTTGCAGTTATTTTCAGGAAATGTTTTTCGGTACGGTATCTTGGGATTACAGCAATACCCCGTTTAATATTCAGGGCAGGACAAATTTGATGTTTGCGCTTATCTGGGGATTTTTAGGACTTGTATGGGTAAGATATTGTTATCCATTTTGTTCAAAGCTGATTGAGAAAATTCCAAAGAAAATTGGAAACCTTGTAACTATTGCCCTTGTGATTTTTATGATATTTGATGTATTTATGACCTGTACAGGACTTCAAAGAGCTGACGAAAGAGCAAAAGGAGTTCCCGCAACAAATGTTTTTGCAGAATATCTTGACGAACATTTAGATGATGAATATTTGCAAATGATATTCCCACATATGACAAATGTTGATACAGGAATAAATGTAGGAGATACAACCGTTACTAAAAAATAAATTAATAATATATTTCAAAGGGCGAGCTTGTTGGCTCGCCTTTTTTTATCAACTGTTTCGTCGCAAAGTGGCGATAAAGGGCTTCTCATGAGCTTTTTAAAAACATTCTGCTCTTTACTTTTTATATATTAATAGGCAGGTTTCGCCGCACATCGGCGACACAGGGCTTCTCGCCCTTTGATCCTCGCCAGCTTTTTTGAAAAAAAGCTGAGCAAAAAACTTTTACTTTTTCAGACCGAAAAATTTGATTTTTTATACTTTTCTTTTACAAAAAAGCGACAGTTCACAACGAACTGCCGCATATTTATATTTATTACAAATTATTTATTGAAAATAGACATAATATCATAGAATGTATCGTCTTCATCTTCTTCTGTTTTTTCAGCCTTTTTTGTATCAACAAGTACATTGTTGTCTTCATTCTTGTTTTCTTTTGAATTGCCTTCGGCGTCAAATCCTGTTGCAATAACCGTTACGCTGATAGCGTCTTCCATATTTTCATCAATTACAGCACCCCAGATGATGTTTGCATCTTCAGATACCTTATCTTTAATCATTGTTGATGCTGCGTCAATATCATCAAGGCTGATATCGGGAGAAGCCGTAATGTTAATAATAACGCCCATAGCACCGTCGATTGATGTTTCAAGAAGCGGACTTGAAATAGCCATATCAGCAGCAACAGTAGCCTTATCTCTGCCTGTTGCATTACCCATACCCATATGTGCGTAACCTGCATCCTTCATTACTGAAGTAACGTCGGCAAAGTCAAGGTTTACCATACCGGGAACAAGAATAAGGTCGGAAATACTCTGAACACCCTGACGCAGTACATCATCGGCAATAGCAAAAGCATTTTGTAAAGTAATGCTTTGCTCTGAAAAATATTTTAATCTTTCGTTAGGAACGATAATAAGTGAGTCAACACAGGTTGAAAGCTCGGCAATACCCTGTTCAGCCTGAGCCATACGCTTTTTGCCTTCAAATGCGAAAGGCTTTGTAACAACAGCAACGGTAAGAATACCTAAATCCTTAGCAAGCTTTGCAACAACAGGAGCAGCGCCCGTACCTGTTCCGCCGCCCATACCTGCTGTTACGAATACCATATCTGTATCTTTAAGTAAAGCAGAAATTTCATCTTTGCTTTCTTCAGCAGCTTTTTTACCAACTTCAGGCATAGAACCTGCGCCTTTGCCACGAGTCATTTTTTCGCCTATCTGAACTTTTGTTGTAGCTTTAGAAAGTCTAAGTACATGTTCATCAGTATTTACTGCAATAAATTCAACATTTTTTACAGCCATTTTAATCATACGATTAATAGCGTTTCCGCCGCCGCCGCCAACACCTATAACCTTAATAACAGGCATAAATTCATTTTCCATTTCTAAATCAAATGCCATTTTAAACTTCCTCCTTAATATTCATTCCTAATATCATATAACTGCTTATTAAAACTATTTATATACATAGGTACACTACTTTAATAAAGTAACATATTTTTTAATAAATATCAATATATTTTTTTATAATTAATTATAAAATCTATATTTATGACATATTTTTTGTATTTTTTTAGCAAAATTTATAATATATCGTCTTATTGTATATCAATATTTAATAAATAATATTGATTCTTTATTTTATTCAGCGCTGTAATCATCACCTGAGTAATCACCGTAATAATCGTCACCACTGTAATCATCGCCTGAGTAATTACCGTAATAATCGTCACCACTGTAATCATCACCTGAATAATCCCCGGAATAATCATCGCCACTGTAATCATCGCCTGAGTAATCTCCCGAATAATTGTCGCCGTTGTAATCATCGCCTGAGTAATCTCCCGAATAATTGTCGCCGCTGTAATCATCGCCTGAGTAATCTCCGGAATACTCGTCGCCGCTGTAATCATCGCCTGAGTAATCTCCGGAATAATCGTCTCCGCTGTAATCATCGGAAGAATATCCGCCGTCATCGGATGATTGCCATGTATAGCTGTCATCAGCATTAGAAGCGGTATCTTTAACTGTATCAGGCTGTGTAGCCGACTGCTGGGCAGATTGCTCCGCAGCTTTCGTGGGAATAGTTACATCAACGGAAATTTTCTCATCTTTAAAATAAGATTTTTTTGTTGAGTTACATTCCGAAACATTCAGTGTACCCTCAGATTTAACAGCACCGTTCTGGTCAAGCTTTTCTATAATAATGGTCATTGCAGTTTTCAGCTTATAGGAAATATCCTCAGGCAAACCGATAACAATTTTAATTCTGTTATCATAAATCATATTTATGTTTGCAGGCTTTCTTATATCTATATAGCTGATACCCTTATATTCATTTTCTATAATACAATCATTAATATCCTTTAGAATTTTTGTAATATTATCGTCAGCAAATTCTATATATTTTCCTACCTCGGTATTTTTTATTTCAGAACATAAAATAATCGGCAGATTTTCAGTATTTTCGTCTGAAAGCTCAAGGATCCTTCCCTCTGCGCTTACTTTATAAAACTGATTATTACTCACAATAACATAAGCAGGTTTTGCATTTTTTACTGCTATTGTAATGGTGTCGGGAATTTTAAAATCAACTCTTGCGTCCTCAATATAAGGCAATGTATCCTTTATTTTTTGGGGAGTAGAATTAAATTTTGCAAGAAAAATATTCTCCTCCATCTGAACCGAACTTAACTGAACAATCAGCTGTTCATCATACAAAGTATTACCCTCAACGCTGATTTTTTCAGTTTTAAACAAAACCGTCAAACATAAAGTCAATCCGATAAGAAATACAACAGAAAAAATTATAACATATGTAACAATATGCTTAATTTTTCTTCTTTTTGGAGAAAGAGGAGGTTTTTGATTTTTATTTTTTTGTTTTCTAATCTTTGCCGCTTTCTGTTTTCTGATTTTTGATTCATCAACAAAAAAATCATCATTGTAGACATCTGACGACAATTTTTCAAAAGTATTGCGCTTATTATTTGTACTTGCTTTAACAGATTCTTTTACAAATTCATTATTGTTTATCGAATTACTTTTTCTGTTTTTTTCTTCTGCTAATTTTCGTTCTCTCTGATAATTTTTAGCCTCTCTTATCATTTTCTTTCTGTCAATTTTTCCACTCAAGAGGCAACCCTCCTTCCTTTTAAACTTCCCTTATTTATCTATATTTTTTTTACTGCTGCACCTAAACCTGAAAGTACAACTTCAAAGTTCTCATATCCTCTTTCAAGGTATTTAATACCCGCAACCTCTGTTGTCCCCTCGGCTGCAAGTCCTGCGGTAACAAGTGCGGCGGCTCCTCTTAAATCCTGCGCTTCAACAAATGCGCCTGATAAAGTATCGACACCTTCTACTATTGCAACCTTTCCCTCAACCTTTATATTTGCTCCAAGTCTTGCAAGCTCTCCTACGTGCTTATATCTGCTCTCAAATATATTTTCCACAAAACAGGTTGTTCCGTTTGCAACAGTTAAAGCAGACATCACAGGGGCCTGCGCATCGGTGGGGAAACCGGGATAAGGCATTGTTCTGATGCTTTTTACTGCCCTTAATTTTTCAGGTGCCTGAAAGTACATACTGCCTTTAGAGCAAAGTATTTTGCAGCCGGCTTCTTCAAAGGTTGAAATTACTGAATTTAAATGTTCCGCAACAATTCCTTTTATGATAATTTCAGAACCTGTAATTGCCGCACAGGACATTAAGGTTGAGGTAACGATTCTGTCCGAAATAATAGTATGCTGCGTGCTTTCAAGTCTATTAACGCCGTCAATAACAATTGTTCCCTCGCCTGCACCGTAAATTTTTGCACCGCACTTATTTAAAAAATCTGCCAAATCGCAAATTTCAGGCTCACGGGCGGCATTTGTAATTGTGGTTGTACCGCTTGCATTAACTGCCGCAAGCATTATGTTTTCTGTTGCACCTACACTTGGAAAAGAGAGTGCAATTTTTGTTCCTTTAAGACCTTTCGGCGCTGAGCAGTCAAGAATACCGTGATACTCTTTTATTATTGCACCCATTTGCCTTAAAGCCTTTAAATGTAAATCTATAGGTCTTGGACCTAACTCACAGCCCCCGGGAAACGAAAGCTTAGCTCTTTTATTTCTTGACAAAACTGCGCCAAGAAAAACAATTGAGCTTCTCATTTCCCTCATTAAGCCGTGAGGTATATCAAACCCGCGGATATCATCGGTGTTTACCAGCATTGTTTTATCGTGACGGCTCACTTTACCGCCAAGATATCTTAATATTTTAACAGCTGCATCAACATCGCTTAAATTTGAGCAATTATGCAGTATGTTTTCACCTCTGCACAAAATAGTTGCCGCAAGTATTGGCAACGCACTGTTTTTAGCTCCTTGAACTTCAACTTCTCCTGAAAGCTTTTTAGCCCCTTCAATAAGCAGTTTTGACACAGCAAACACCCTTTCAAAGAAGAAATATATAAACTTCTATATTCTATGTTTAAAAAAGTGCTTTGTGACTTTGCTATACTTATTTTAAAATACTTTTTATTACAGCGTAAATTCTCTCATTAGCGTCCGTAATGGCCATTTTTCTTGAATTTTCGGAATATTCCTTTAATTTTTGAGGATTTAAAAGAAGAGAATCTATTTTTTCCGTAACAATTGTATCGTTTAAATCTTTTTCTTCAATTATTTCGGCCGCTTTTGCATTAACAAGCGCCATAGCGTTGTGGTACTGATGATTTTCAGCAACATTTGGCGACGGAATTAAAACAGCAGGTTTTCCCATAGCCTGAATTTCACTTAGCGTAATTGCCCCCGCTCTGCAAACTACCACATCGGCAGCCGCCATACAGACAGGCATATTATCAATATATTCTCTTATATCAAGATTTTTACATTTTGAAATATCCGTTCCCTTTTCTTTAACTAAATCAGGAAACCACTTGCCGTATTGACCGTAAGCGTGGATATGCTGATATCTTCCGTCTTTTCCGCTTCTTGCAATAATATCTGCAACAGCTTCGTTGATTTTTCTTGCGCCTAAACTGCCGCCGAAAGAAAGTACGACGGGTCTTTCATCAAGATCAAGTTCTTTTCTTGCTTGAGCTTTATTAACCTTTAAAATATCAGCTCTGACAGGATTACCCGTAACTACAAAATTACAGTCCTTATCAAAATATTTCTTTGCGTCTTCTATTGCAAGCATTACTCTTTTAGAGAGCTTTGAGAGCATTTTTGTAGTAACTCCGGGGAAAGCATTTTGCTCATGAATAATAATTGGTACGCCCATTTTTGCCGCTTTTCTAAGCACAGGGCCGCTTACATATCCTCCTGTACCCACACATAAATCGGGCTTAAATTCCTCTATAATTTTTTTGGACTGATGAGATGATGTTATAATTCTCTTTACGGTTTTAGCATTTTCAACCATAGCTTTTAGGGACATCTGTCTTTTAAAACCGCTTATTGTAATAGGTGCAAAATTAAAGCCTGCCTTTGGTACAAGAGTTTCCTCCATTCCGCCTTTATTACCTACAAACAGAATATCCGCATCGGGATTTTTTAAACGAACATACCCTGCAATTGCAAGCGCAGGATTTATATGACCTGCCGTACCGCCGCCTGCAAATAAAATTTTCATATCTATTCCCCCTAAACCTTTGCCTACTGTTTTTCAATATTTGCTGTTCTTGAAATAGAAAGCACAAGTCCCATTTGAGCAAGAAGCATAATCAGAGAACTGCCTCCGTAACTGAAAAACGGCAGGCTGATACCTGTGTTCGGCATCCAGTCTGTTATAACCAGAATATTTAAAATCACCTGTAAGCCAATTTGAGCAGTTAATCCTATACCCAAAAGCTTTCCGAATTTATCTTTAGCTCTTAATGAGAGAGTTATTCCTCTCCAAACAAGCAAAGCAAAAATCAATAGAATAATTACTGCCCCGATAAGACCTAATTCTTCACAAACAATGGCAAACACAAAGTCGTTCTGAGGTTCGGGCAGATATAGATATTTCTGTCTTGACTGACCCAGACCCAGACCCCATAAACCTCCTGAACCTATAGCATACAGTGAATTTCTTGTTTGCCATGTATCCTGCCACATTTGTTCATCGGTATATATAAGAGCCTGACCCCAGCCGTCCATACGAGTCATTGCATAGCTTAGTCCGCCTGTGATCCACAGAAGTAAAATTGCCGCTAAAATGGCCGCACCGCCGACTGCAATATACTTCATTTTCATACCTGAAATATAAAGCATTAGAACCGTAAGCATAAACACAATTGCGGTGCAGGAATAGTGGGGCTCAAGAATAAGCAGAATTGCCGTGGAACCAAATATTATAACTCCGGGAATTATGCTGTACTTAGCAAATTCCATTTTATTGTAATATTTACTGCCCCAATGTGCAAAAAACAAAACGATTGCAAATTTAGTAATTTCAGAAGCCTGAATACCAAATGTACCTATACCAATCCACCTGTGTACTCCATTGTTTGCAGGGAGTATAAGCACAAGCACTAAAGCCGCATATGAAATACCCAATACAAATGGGGCAATTTTGTGGAGCTTATTGTAATTAAAAAATGAAAGTCCCAACATTACAGCAACGCCTATAACTGCAAATATAAGCTGACGCTTTAAGTAATAGTAGCTGTCGTTCATAGAATAGTAGGCAACAGGATAACTTGCCGAAAACATCATAATCATACCGATTATAAGCAGAACAAGAATTATAAGGCAGAAAGGCAGATCAATGCCCATACCTTTTATAAACCAACCTTTTTTTCTTTTATTTTTTATTTTTTTATTTCCGGAACGGACAAAATTACTTTGAACTTTTGCACGCTGATTTTCTCTGTACTTTTCATCATAAATGCGGTTAATATCCGCTTTTAAAAACATTTCCTGATAAGAAGTCATGCTTTTCTCCCTTCCGCAAATTAATTTTTCCGACAAACATCCCATCGGATTAATGACGGGAATTATCAGCCGCAATATAGATTAAACAAACACACAAAAAGTTTAAATTAAAAGCTACCTTTGAACTCCGTACATTACGCAGAAAAATGCAATTGCACCAAATATTACTGTTACAAGACTGAACACGGCAACTATTTTAACCTCACTCCATCCGCACATCTCAAAATGGTGATGAATTGGACTCATTTTGAAAAGTCTTTTGCCGTGGGTCAATTTAAAATATGTAACCTGAATCATAACAGAGAACATTTCACAAAGGTAAATAATACCTATCGGGAGCAATAAAATCGGCATATTAAGTGCAAAAGCAATTGCACAGACAATTCCGCCTAAGAAAAGTGAGCCTGTATCTCCCATAAATACTTTTGCAGGGTGGAAGTTCCAAACAAGGAATCCTAAACATCCGCCTGCAACAGCCGCACTCATAGCAGTTACCCCAAGATAGCTTAAAAGGCTTGCAATAAGCATAAACGCAAGACAGGCAAAAAACGTAACCGAACCGTTAAGGCCGTCGACACCGTCTGTAAGATTTACTGCATTTACAATGCCGACAATAACTATGGCGGCAATTATATAGTAGAAAAAACCTAAATCAACAGTTCCTATAAAAGGAATTACGGTTTCTGTACCAAAGCCGAATGACGCAAGAACAATAAGATAAATTGCGGCAATGCCAAACTGAAGTGCAAGCTTCTGAACGGCTGTTAATCCGAGATTTCTTTTTTTAACGACCTTAATATAGTCGTCTAAAAATCCAACTAAGCCATAGCACAGAGCCATACCTAAGCCTGCATAAATAAATACCGATTGTCTTGACATATCGGGCAAATACATTTCAAAGAAATTTGAACCGAATGCAATGAATAACGATACACTGACAATAGTTGTAATACAAATGGCAACAATAAACATTATTCCTCCCATTGTAGGAGTGCCTTGTTTTTTCTCGTGCCATTTCGGCCCTATATCAAGAATCGTCTGCCCGAAATTCAGCTTGTGCAGATAAGGTATTAAATATTTGCCCAGCAATGCAGAAATCCCAAAGGAAATCGCAGCTGTCAATAATGTCCACAAACCATAAACCATAAATAAATCTTTCCTTTCATACTAAACTTCAATTAAAGTTTAGTATCAGTTAACTTCCTACTGTTTATTTTAGTATGCTGTTAAGCAAATCCAGAATTTCAAACAAATCCATTCCCAATCCATAGAAAACAGCCGCACACATAAGCACATTTACTACCTCAATTTTGTTTTTTTTGTTTATAAAAACTCTGCCCATATTTGCATCTGTCATAATTTCAAAGCTTTTATTTTGCAAATGGTTTTGAATATTTATTAAAACCACGTCGGCGTTGTTGTTTGTAAGTGAATATGTTATCGTTTTTTGATTATTGCATTTTTCGTAATCAAAGGGAATTACATATAAATCAAATCCAATTTCAGGCTCCTGCTTCTTATCGCTTATAAGGAGCACGCTTTTATCCGCCTTGAAATCTGTTCTTTCTGAAAATTTATTTACAAGTGATATTAACTCACTGTTATTTGTATCCGCAAAAGTAATCATTTTTTCCTCATTAATCGTTTAATGTTTGGGATGTTGCAAATTTAACGGTTACAACAGTTCCCGGTTTTACCTCTGTTCCCGGTTCTATATCCTGAGAAACAGATACCACGTCTGATGAACCTGCATTTGAAAGACTTGCATTTACACCGCTGTTTGATGCAATTGCATTTACCTCACTGATTGAGTAGCCTACAAGGTCGGGAACCGTGACTTTTTCGCTGTCACTTGAATTATCTGTATACAAAACAACATTACCGCCGTTTGGAATTTTAGCTGAAACACCGGGTATCTGTGAAATTACTTTTTCGCCCTCACCCTTAATTGTTACGGTAAATCCTGCTTCCTGAGCCTTTTGCTGTGCTTCGCTTACAGTAAGTCCGACATAAGCACCTGCAACAGTATCAACATACTGTATTTCATCATTAGTATATTCAGCCTGGACCTGTAAGTAAGGAAGAACCTCTGACATTATGTTAATAAATACAGGAGAAGAAACCTGACTTCCGTAATAAGAAGTGCCTGTAGGAGTATCAAAAAATACAAGCATAGCAATCTTAGGGTCATCTGCCGGAGCATATCCGCAAAAAGATGCAATATAATCTTCTGAACCGTATGTTGAAGTAAGTTTTTCTGATGTTCCTGTTTTACCGGCTACACGATATCCTGCAATATAACCGCTGTTTGCACCGGCAGTTGTTGTATTGTATTCAAGAATTTTATTCATTTTATCTGAAACTTCTTTAGAAACTACCTGACGCTTGATTTTGCTTTCAGTGTTTTGAATTACATTACCTTCGCTGTTTACTATTTGTCTTACTACATAAGGCTGAACAAGATAGCCGCCGTTAGCTACTGCCGAGCAGGCGGTAATCATCTGGATAGGTGTAATTGCAATACCCTGTCCGAATGATGCAACAGCTAAGTCAACAATGCTCATTTCACCGGGAAAGAAAATATCCTCAGACTCACCGGGCAAGTCTATGCCTGTTCTTTCACTGAAGCCGAATGCCTCATAATACTGCTTGTATTTATCAGCTCCTACAAGCTGACCTATTTGAATAAACGCAGGGTTACAGGAATTACAAATTGCCTGTGTAAAGTTCTGTGTTCCGTGTCCTGATGTTACATGGCAGCCGATAGGTTTTGCATCGCCGACTTTCATAGCACCTGTGCAATAAAATGTTGAACTATCATCAACAACACCCTCATTAAGAGCCATAGACGCCGTTACCATTTTGAATACTGAACCGGGGTAATATGTATCGCTTATCGCCTTATTACGCCACATCTGAGAAAGAGCCTCTCCCGTTGCGGTGTCCTGTTTATCCTTAGGCAAAGCGTCAATTTCCTTTTGTGTTTCTTCGGGAAGTGTATACGGGTCGTTAAGGTTATATCCTCCCACTGTCACGCATGCAAGAATTGCACCTGTGTCAACTTCCATTGCAATACAAACCCCGCGGTTTTTAACTGCATTATCCTCAAGACCCTGCTTCATATATTTTTCGCAGATCGACTGAATTGTTTCATCGATTGTAAGATAAATGCTGTTGCCTTCCTCTGCTTCAACATTTTGTTCATACTGGAATGGCATATCGGTACCGTTTGCGTTTTGTGCAGTAATTATTCTGCCGGGTGTGCCTGTTAAATAGCTGTCATACTGATACTCAATACCTTCAAGTCCCTGATCATCGCTTCCCGTAAACCCGATTACGCTTGAAGCCAAATCGTTATATGGATAATATCTTTTATAGTCGTCAAGAAGCTGAACAAGGTTTGCAATGCCGTATTTTTTTTCAATTTTATCCTGAAGTTTTATAATTTTCTCTCTTGTATCACTTTCTATTTTTCTTTTAACAATAACATAGTAACTGTGCTGCTGAGTTTTTTCATAAACATTTTGCTCATCAAGGTCAAGAATTTCTGCCAAATCCTTTGCAACCTCGACTCTCTGCTCCTCGGATTTAAAATATGCAGGAGCAAGAACCACCTTCCAGACAGAAGCACTTTGTGCAAGAACTTTTCCGTTTGTATCGTAAATAGTTCCTCTTTTAGCGTTGATTGTTGTATCGGTAAGCTGCTGTTCGACAGCTTTTTCCTGAAGATATGTACCGTCAACAAGCTGAAGATAGGCAAGTCTCGAAATAACGGCTCCAAATCCAAAAACCAAGATCAAAAGAATTAACAGTACCGAACGCCGTCTTAATCTTTGATTGGGGCCTACATCAGATTTTTTACGATATTTTATATAATTCCTTGCCATTATAAATGCCCCTTTCTCATATATTATCTATTAAAAACATTAAATAAATTATCGAAAAAAGAGTTAAGATTAAAATCTCAACTCTTATTCCCCCATAACATACTTATATTAAGTTTATTAAAATGTTATGACCAAAGATTTGAAATTGCATTGGAAATCTGACTGAGGAAATCATCGTTAGTTTCCTGAGTAATCTCTGCCTTATCACCTTTTGACAGTTCCACAAATTCTTTTTGAGAATTTGTTGCTTTGGTCATACCCAGTTTATCTTCTGCATACTCCTGAATGCCTGATGTTGAAAGCTTTGACTGAACAGCCATTTGAGTTTGAGTATAAACGCTCTGCTGATTTGAAAGCTCATTTTGGGCAGATATAATCTGCTGGTTAAGTTCAGTAAGCTGAACTTGTCCCATAATGATGGTTATTATAACGGAGGCAATTGCAATTACACCCAAAGCTCCTCCTATTACTTTTACGGGATTATGTTTGCGAAATCTGATTTTATGTATTTCCTCCTGAGGCATTTTTACAACCTTGGGAGGAATTTTTTTCTTTTTCTTATTTGCCTTTTCCAAATCTTTTGCAGCAGTATCAAACAAAGACAAGTCATATGCTGATGATTTATTATAATCCATAAAGCCGCACCTCTAAGCTATAAATAAATGGAGTTGATTTTAAATTAAAAAGTATGAATTTTATAGTATAAATCGGTTGTTTTTTCTTTTAAAAAATAAAAATTACAAAATTTTAATAATTTTTAATTCTTTATAAACATTTCATTTTAAAAATAGTTAATTTTAATTTCTTCTATAGAATATATTGTGGATTTTTCAAATAAACACCACAATCACTTGTGTTGTAACATCTTTTACAATCTTGTTATATTTTACTACAAAAAGGTTGTTTTGTCTATAGCAGAATGGAATAATTTTTAATTTTTTTAAATTTTTTCGCATATTCTAAGTTTTGCACTTCGAGAACGTAAATTTTTATCTATTTCTTGTAAATTTGCTGTAATCGGTTTTCTTGAAACGGCTTTTGCCTTCGGTTTATTTCCGCAAACACAAACGGGAAAATCTTTTGGACAGGTACAGCCCATAAACCATTCCGCCATTTTCCTTTTTACTATTCTATCCTCTAAGGAATGGAAGGTAATTACAGCCAGCCTGCCCTTTGGATTTAAAATTTCAAAGGCTTCATCCAACCCCTTCTCAAGTGCTTCAAGTTCGTGATTTACTGCTATTCTTAATGCCTGAAATGTCTTTCTGGCAGGGTGTCCGTCTCTTCTTACCTTTTGAGGAACCGAATTTTTAATAATTTCGGCAAGCTCAAAGGTTGTTTTAATAGGCTTTTTTTCACGTTCTTTTATAATTGACCTTACTATGGAATTTGCGTACTTTTCTTCGCCGTAAGTAAAAATAATTTTTGTAAGTTCTTCAAAGCTTAATGAATTTACCAAATCTGCGGCAGTCGTTCCTTCTTGACTCATTCTCATATCAAGGGGAGCGTCCTCATGAAAAGAAAAGCCCCTTTCTGCCGTATCAAGCTGATGTGATGAAACTCCGATATCAAGCAGTACGCCGTCTACAGAATAAATCTGCTTTTCAGCAAGAAGCTCCTTCATATTAGAAAAATTGCCTTTTAAAATAACCGAATTAGGCTCGTTTTTAAATCTTTCAGTAACCGCCGCAATAGCATCAGGGTCCTGGTCGATAGAATAAAGTTTTCCGCTTGTAAGATGCTTTAATATTTCTGACGAATGTCCGCCGCCTCCGGCGGTACCGTCAACATATATGCCGTCAGGCTTAATGTTAAGCCCGTCTATTGTTTCAGATAGTAAAACAGGAATATGTGAAAAATCCATAAGACACCTTAAAATTTTAGCAATTCAAGAGCTTCTTTAAGATTAGTTTTCTGAGCTTCAATAAACATATCAAATTTTGCTTTATCCCATATTTCAACTCTTGTATCCATACCTACAACAACAGCGTCCTTATCAAGTCCGGCAGACTCCCTTAAAAACTGAGGAATACTTACTCTGCCCTGTGCATTGGGAGAAACCTCCACTGCAGGTGAAATCATTACATACTGCAAGCTCATGGCCTTATCGGCAGGGAGCAAACGGATTTGCTGTCTTAAATGTTCAAACTGTTCCTGTGACATTGCCTGAACACAATCCGTAAAGCCTTTTGTTAAATAAAATACTTCTCCAAGCTCTTCTCTGAATTTCAGCGGCAAAACTATTCTGCCTTTTGCATCTATTGAATTATTAAAAGTTCCCGAAAACAATTTTACCGCCTCCTTTAAAAAACTATAAAGCAAGTGTTTTGTGCCACTTATCATTCACTTTATGACACCAAATGTCACCTAAGTACATTATAATCTACTTTATTATAAAATGCAATAAAAATATTAATTTTTCACATAATTTTTTTAATTTTTTCGGATATGTTCTAAATTACGACAAATTAATACAAAAAATCCCCATATACGTTATGTATACGGGGATAAAAAATACTAAATTATTAAAGAGATAATCAATGAAGTGAATGCTTTTAAATTTATTTTATGATTTTTTCTGAGTATTAAGAATACTCTGTCTTGTTTTCTTAATTTCATTATATTGATTGGAAAGTGAACTTTCAACCATCTTCATCATATCATCTACATACTGATTTGCAGCTTTTTTAACGCCTGTTGCCTTTGTTTTTGCATCATTTAAAATTTCAAGAGCCTGTGATTTTGCCTGCTTAGTAATTTCGTGCTGTTCAATCATAGCTTTTCTGCGTTCCTCAGCCTGCTTGATGATTTCCTCAGCCTCTTTTTTAGCCTGAGATAAAATCTGATTTCTGTCGTTTACAATATTTTTAGCCTGTCTTACTTCAGTAGGAACTGCATCTTCAATTTCGTCAAGAATATCTAAAACAGTATCTCTGTTAAGCAATACCTTGTCATTTGCAAAAGGCATACCCTTAGCGTCATTTACCATTTCCTGCAGCTCATTTACCAAGTCTTCCATTTTCATTTTAATCCACTCTCCTTATGTATCAAAAATATTTATTTAAAATTTAATACCACACTTATCATTTTGCTGAAAGTCTTTCAACAATTTTATCCAGCACACAGTCCGGAACAAACCCTTTAATATCTCCGCCTAAAGAAGCGACCTGCTTAACCATACTTGAACTTAAATACATATACTTGGATTCCGAAGTAAGAAAAATCGTTTCCAAACCCGGATTCAGAATTTTATTTGTCAAAGACATCTGAAATTCATACTCAAAATCAGATACAGCCCTTAACCCTTTAACAATAGCGGTAACATTGCGTTTTTTTGCATATTCCGCCAAAAGTCCTTCAAAGCTGACAATTTCAACATTTTCTAAACTTTCAGTTGATTTTACAAGCAATTCTATTCTTTCATCAATAGAAAAACTTGAAATTTGCTTGGACGGGTTAACCAGTACGGCAACTATAACATGGCTGAACATTTTTGAAGCCCTGCTGATAATATCAATATGACCCAAGGTTACCGGGTCAAAGCTTCCGGGACAAATCACTGTAGTTTCCAAATTTTACACCTCAATAAACTCTTTATGCTTATAGGTAGTTATTTTTATTTTACCATAGCGATATTGTCTGTCAAGAACAAAATCACCAAGCTTCTCGGGGATTTGTTCATCAACAGGATTTTCACATAAAATAATACCGCTTTTTTTCATTATCTGCGGTAATAACTCCAATGCTTTTTGAAGTATACCCTTGTTGTAAGGAGGGTCAAGAAAAGCAATATCGAACTCCCCGCTTTTCATAGATAAAAAGCCTATGCTGTCAGTATTTAAAACTTTTGCATTATCGGCAAGCCTTGTAGTGTTTAGATTTTTCCTGACAATTTCGACTGCCTGCTTTCTGTTATCAATAAATACAGCCTCAGCCGCACCCCTGCTTAAAGCTTCAATGCCCATTTGACCGCTTCCTGCAAAAAGGTCTAAAAATCTCCTGCCTTGAATACGAAACTGAATAATTGAAAAAACAGCTTCCTTAATTTTGTCGGTAGTAGGTCGGACATCTTCTCCCGAAAGCGTTTCAAGACGTCTCCCCTTTGCAGTACCAGTAATTACCCGCATAATATACTCCTTTATACTAATTATCTATTTGACAGATGATTAGTATTAGTAACAAATAGCATTATATCACAAACTTGTAACTTTTATATTTAATTATTAGAATTATTGTAAATTTCAGCATTTTATTGTAAAAAAACTGTAATTTTTTATGTTTTTTACAGCAATTAGTCGGTTTTATGAAAATAATTAAAAACTGCCGCCGCTGAATTTTTTGTCATTTTAGGTGCTTGTTCAAGCTCCTGTAAATCAGCATTTTTTATATTTTCAATTGTCCTGAAATGCTTTATGAGTGCCTTTGCACGGGTTTCGCCCACAAATTCAATATCTGTAAGCGAGCTTTTAAATGTATTTTTACTTCTTCTCTTATGATGATAGCCGATTGCAAAACGGTGAACCTCATCCTGTATTGAGCTTATAAATGTAAAAACTTTTCTGTTTGGACTTATTGCAATTTCATGGCCCTCGTCGGTAATTGCCCTTGTTCTGTGTTTTGAATCCTTAACCATACCGAACAACGGTACATTAATACCCTTAAGGCTCATCACCTGTCTTACAGCGGCAACTTGTCCTTTTCCGCCGTCAAGCAAAATAAGGTCAGGCAATTTTCCAAAGCCTTCGTCTGTATTTTTCTCTTTTTCATATTCATCAAAACGCCTTGTTAGGACTTCTGCCATAGAAGCGTAATCGTCCTGACCGTCAAATCCTTTGATTTTAAATTTTCTGTAAGCGGATTTTAATGGCTTGCCTTTTTCATAAACGACCATACCTGCAACATTTTCCGTGCCTGCAAGATTTGATATATCGTAAGATTCAATGTATTCCGGGATTTTATCAAGTCCCAGTATATTTTTTAATTCTTCAAGCACCGTATATTCTCTGCTTGTTCTGCCCTTTAACTGTGCAACAGCCTCCGCAGCATTATTTTTGCACATTTGTACAAGCTGAGCCTGTTCTCCTCTTTGTGGAACATTAATGTAAACTCTGCTGCCATTTTTTTCGGAAAGCCATTTTTCGGTTACTTCACAATCGGAAATTTCTCTGTCCAAAGTTACGTTTTTAGGAATGGTATCCCTCATTGTATAATAAGAAATAATAAATTCACTAAGCTCTTCCTCATTACCCGATATTCCGTCAACAATGAAACTTTCTCTGTCTACAAGGCTTCCGTTTTCAAATCTGAAAACCTGAAAACAGCCTTTATCCCCGTCTGACATAAGGGCAATAACATCCTGGTCTTTCACCTTATTTGCTACAACTTTCTGCTTTGTTCCCATCTTCTTAACAGCCTGAATTTTATCTCTTATTCTTGCCGCACGCTCAAATTCAAGATTTTCAGCGGCAATATTCATTTCTTCCGTCAGCTGTTTTATAGATTCTCCGCTGCCGCCCTTTAAAAATGCAATAGCCTGATTAACGCTTTCGTCATATTCTTTAAAGCTGACTTTTCCCGTGCAGGGCGCCATACATTGCTTTATATGATAATTAAGACAAGGTCTGCCTTTTCTGAAATCAGCAGGGAATTTCCTGTTACAGGTTGGAAGCTTAAAAATTTTCACAGCCTCCTCAACTGCATTTTTTACATAATAACTGCTTTTATACGGACCGATATAAGTCGCACCGTCATCCAGTTTTTGTAATGCATAAGAAATCTTTCTCCATTTTTCATTGCTTATGCGGATATAACTGTAACCCTTATCGTCCTTTAACAGAATGTTATATTTGGGAGTATGCTGCTTAATTAAACTGCATTCAAGAATTAAGGCTTCAAATTCACTGTCGGTGATTATATATTCAAAATCATCAACATTATCGACCATTCTTCTGACCTTTTCAGCATGATTATTCTGAGAGCCGAAATACTGGCTGACTCTGTTTTTAAGAGCCTTAGCTTTACCTATATAAATTATTTTTCCGCTTTTGTCATGCATAATATACACACCGGGAGAAAGCGGAAGCGCCATTGACTTTTTTCTTAACTCATTTATTTTTTCATTCATATTTTCACCGAAAAACTTTATACTAATCGTAATTTAAAAAACGAAAATTTTTTACAGTATTTATTAAATTAGTAGGAACAACCCTTACGGTCGTTATAACTATTTCATTATATGTTTCTTATTTATCCGTTTTTTTATAATTTGGTGCAGGTATTAAACCCGTTCTGCTATTGTAAAACATTAAAAATTTTCCTGTAATGTTAAAATATTAAAATATTAAAAAGGGCGGAAAAATCCGCCCCTTATTAAACCCAATATTAATAAATTAATATATAAATTAGTCAGCAAAACCTGATTCTACAAGAGCAACAAGACCTTCAACAGCTTCCGTTTCGTCAGCACCGTCAGCGATAACTTTAATTGTAGTACCGCCTATAATACCTAAAGACAACACACCCAAAAGGCTTTTAGCGTTAACTCTTCTCTCTTCTTTTTCCACCCAGATAGTCGATTTATACTCATTAGCCTTCTGAATGAAAAATGTAGCTGGACGAG
The DNA here is from genome assembly GCA_947584595.1 of uncultured Clostridia bacterium. GTDB lineage: Bacteria > Bacillota > Clostridia > Oscillospirales > Acutalibacteraceae > Ruminococcoides. The sequence goes on from CANPWP010000016.1 coordinate 31,351, forward strand.
CATGTAAACCAGCTTTGTTTTGAACTAATACATCCTTAACATACATCTTAAAACCCTCACTGACTTAATAAAATTTGCCATCTGTTTTTATCACATATTAGCTTTTAACTAATTATAACCACAAAAAGGGACAAGGTCAACTAAAAAAAACAAATTCGTTTTGATACACTATTTAAGCATAAATTTCACAACAGTTTATTGTGCAACTTAACGGATTTTTCAAGGAATTTTTATACAAATGCCATAATTTATTTATTAATTTTAAAAACAAATTATCATATGAATATTTTATTGTAAAAAAACAGCCGGTGGTTAGCCCTATTCTGGCAGACAGCACAATATAAAAACAATCTTTTATGCCCGACTGTTTCCGAGCAGTTTCCTTTAAAGTAAAAAATATCCATATTACAATTATATATTATTCTATGTTATTTATATTGTTTTAAACAAAAAATATGAATCACTCTATATTATATCCGTTATCCTCCAAAAATTTCCTTTCCTTTTGAGAAATCTCTGCATTTTTTAACATTTCAGGGCGTTTTTTTGCCGTGTTTAAAAGACTGTTTTCTCTGCGCCACTTTTCAACATTAGCATGATGACCGCTGTAAAGCACAGGCGGCACTTCTTTTCCTCTCCATTCTATCGGCTTTGTATATTGAGGATATTCGATCAAACCGTTAAAATGGCTCTCATCCGTAAAACATTCATCATTTGAAAGAACCCCCGGCACAAGTCTTGCAAGTGCATCTGCAAAAACCAATGCAGGAAGCTCTCCGCCTGTAAGTACATAATCTCCGATAGAGATTTCTTCATCGACAAATTCATCAAGAACTCTCTGGTCGACTCCCTCGTAATGACCGCACAAGATACAAATATTATTTATTTCAGAAAGCTCTTTAAGCCTTTTTTGTGTAAGAGTTTTCCCCTGCGGAGACATATAAATAAAATAGGGTCTTTCTTCGGTCTGACCACAGATATTTTCAAAGCAAAGCGCAATAGGCTCTGCTTTCATAAGCATACCCATTCCGCCTCCGTAGGTCGTATCATCAACTCTTTTATGTTTATCAAAGGCAAAGTCACGGAGCTGATGACAGTTCACCTCAAGAATTCCGCTTTTTTGCGCCCTGCCTATCACGCTTTCGCTCATAACAGCCTGACACATATCGGGGAACAATGTTATAAAATCAATCCTCATCATCAAAAAGTCCTTTCAGGGGTCTGATCTCAACAACTTCGTTTTTTACGTCCTTATTGATTACAACCTGCTCGATTACAGGGATATAAAACTTTTTGTTGTCGTCATTTGTAACTTCGTAAACATCGTTTGCACCCGTATATAAAACATCTGTAATTTTTCCGTACATTTCACCTGTATCGACATTTTTTACAGCACAATCAATTAGATCCTGAACAAAATTTACCCCTTCTTCAAAATCAACATCATCTCTGTTTATATAGAGTACTTTTCCTCTTAACATATCGGCATCTTCAATTGAATTTACATTTTTAATTTTTACAAGTGCAATATTTTTATGAGGTCTGCTTTTTACCTGAATTTTTTCTTTGCCTTCTTTAAAATAAAGATTTTTAAAATAACATAGAAATTCAGGACTGTCGCACCAACATTCAACACGGACTTCACCGTTCAAGCCGTGTGTGCCTACAATTTTTCCAACCTCAAGAAATTGTTTTATCATATTTTTACATCTCCTGCACTTTTTAACCGTTAAATTATTTTTACATAATTTTATGGATTATTCCAAAATAAAAAGCAAACGAACGTTTTTCAAAGTTATATAGACAAATTTAATATATGTTCTATCAACTGCTTCATAATGGGCAGAATATAATTTCGCCAATGCTTTTGTTTTTGTAAATTAAAAATTCTTGTTAAAAACTTTTATTGTAGTTTTATTTTTTACATCAGCATTTATTTTATCACAAAAAACAAAAAAAGCAAAGCACTTTCGCACTTCGCTCCTTTTCAGTGTTAAAATCAAAGATTTAGTCGATTTCAACCATAATTTTTTCATCATTGTGAATAGCCGCACTGCGGGCAATTGTACGGATTGCTTTTGCAATTCTTCCTTGCTTACCGATAATTCTGCCCATATCGTTTTCAGCAACATGAATATGGTAAACAACTGTTCCGTCCTCAGCAGGGTCGTCAGCCTCAACTTTAACTTCTTCAGGTGCTTCAACTAAACCCTTTGCAATAATAGTAAGTAGTTCCTGCATTTTAACCATCCTTTCACACATAAAAGTGACTTAATTACTCAATAATACCGTTTTTCTTTAAAAGAGCCTTTACAGTATCTGTTGGCTGGGCACCGTTTGCGATCCATTTTTTAACAGCTTCTGCGTCAACTTTAAATACTGAAGGGGTCTTTAAAATATCATATGTGCCGATTTCTTCGATAAAACGACCGTTTCTGGGATATCTTGAATCTGCAACAACGACACGATAGAAAGGAGCTTTTTTAGCGCCGACTCTTTTAAGTCTGATTTTTACTGCCATATTTTTCACCTCCAAAAGTTTATTATCTATAATTCACCAATTATAATTGGATGAACAACTTAATATTTTGAGAACATCACATATTTAGGGAAAACTTAAAACCCCGGAAATCCTCCGGGACCTCCCGGTCCGCCCTGACCTCCCCATGGAGTTCCGCCTAAGCCGGGAAGATTTTTCATAATTTTTTTCTTTTTGCCTTTTGAATTTTTTCCGTGGCTGTTCATTTTTTTCATCATTTTCTGCATTTGTTCAAGCTGTTTTACAAGGCGGTTTACCTCTTCAATGCTTCTGCCCGAACCTGCGGCAATTCTTTTCTTTCTGGATACATTAAGCAAAGACGGATTTGCCCTCTCCTGAGGCGTCATTGATAAAATCAACGCCTCTACCCAGTCGATTTGCCTGTCATCTATATCAACATTCTCAAGCTGTTTTCCCATTCCTGGAATTTTAGAGAGAATTCCTTTTAACGGTCCCATTTTTTTAATCTGTTCAAACTGAGCAAGAAGGTCGTTAAAATCCATTTTATTGCGGAGCATTTTTTCTGCCATTTGCTCTGCCTTTTTCTGGTCGAGTTTGCTTTCAGCCTCTTCAATAAGAGTAAGAACATCGCCCATACCCAAAATACGGCTTGCCATTCTGTCAGGATGGAAAGCCTCTAAATCCTCAAGCTTTTCGCCTGTACCTGCAAATTTTATGGACTTGCCCGTAACTGATTTTACCGAAAGCGCCGCACCACCTCTTGTATCGCCGTCAAGCTTTGTCAAAATAACGCCTGAAATATCAAGCAAATCATTAAAGCTGTTTGCAACATTTACCGCGTCCTGACCTGTCATTGAATCGATAACAAGCAGGATTTCCTGAGGATTAACCTCTGCCTTTATATTTTTAAGCTCATTCATAAGCTCTTCGTCTATATGCAAACGGCCTGCGGTATCAAGAATTATAACATCGTTGCCGTAATCCCTTGCATGTTTGACAGCTTCTTTGGCAATTTTAACAGGGTTCGTTTTACCCATTTCAAAAACAGGAACATTTGCCTTGCCGCCGACAACCTTTAACTGCTCAATAGCAGCAGGACGGTAAATATCACAGGCTGCAAGCATAGGTCTGTGACCTTGTTCTTTAAGCATTTTAGAGAGTTTTCCTGCGTGTGTTGTTTTACCTGAACCCTGAAGACCGCAAAGCATTATCACCGTAGGAGGATGAGAGGAAAAATTAATTCTTGCAGTTTCTCCGCCCATAAGGCTTGTAAGCTCTTCGTTTACTATTTTGATTACCATCTGTGCAGGAGTTAAACTTTCCATAACGTCTGCACCGACAGCCCTCTCAGTTACTTTATTTGTAAAGTTTTTTGCCACCTTATAGTTTACATCAGCTTCCAAAAGAGCAAGTCTGACCTCACGCATAGCCTCTTTTACGTCTGCCTCATTAAGCCTGCCCTTATTTCTCAGCTTTTTAAAGGCTTTGCTCAGTTTATCCGATAATCCTTCAAATGCCATTGTGCCGCCTCTATTCCTTTAAACTGTCAGCCAGTGTAAAAATTTCATCAGCTGACTTTTTTATTATATCATCATCAGTATTGTTTATAATTTGTTTTGATTTTTCGCAAATTTTATCAAGTCCTGTTTCAAGGAGCTTAAATCTTTTAAAAAGACCTAACTTTTCCTCAAAATTAAAAAGCTGGGTTTCACTTCTTTTTACTAAATCTCTTACACCCTGTCTTGTAATATTCATTTGCATGGCGATTTCCGCAAGAGATAAATCATCATTATAATAAAGCTCAACAGCCTCCTGCTGAGACGTGGTAAGAAGTGGTTTATAAAAATCGAAGAGCAGAGAAATTTCAATATTTTTTTCCAAGAAACATTCACTCCCGATTCTCAGTCTGTAAAGTTTTTTTCTTTACACTCGTAAGATTATATACCTTAATTACAAAAATGTCAATATTTATCTCAAAAAAATAAATCCATAAAATAAAATTAGCGTGTATTTGAATTTTTTAGTATTATAAACAAATAATTGCAAAAGATATATAAAGATAAATAACGAAACGTGACAGAAAACCAAGACGACAAAACACTAAGAAAATCCCGACGAAATTTAGTGAAAAATGCATATATTATTGTAAATCATTTCACAATGAGAGCTTAAATGTTAAAAGAAATTTTACTTTTCCTACAAATTTTTAATAAAAAAGAAAATTTTTCTGTTTTTATCGTGACTTTTTAAAATAATTATGTTAGTATTAATATAGATAACTATTAGCAAGCAGGAGTTTTTATTACGGAACAAATTATAAATATTGACCGAATGGAACACGCTGTTACTCTGTTCGGCAGTTTTGACCAAAATATCAAGTTAATAGAAAATGAATATAAGGTTAATGTAATAGGACGTGACAGCGAACTTAAAATTGAAGGCGATGCTGAAAACGTATCAAAAGCCTGTAAGGTTATTGAAAGCCTGCTTACTTTTATCAATCGTGGCGAGGCATTATCTGAACAAAATGTTCGTTATTGCATTTCTCTTGTAAACGACGGAAGCGAAGATAAAATTGAGCAAATAGCAGGAGACTGTATCTGCATAACCTCAAAGGGAAAACCCATTAAACCGAAAACAATGGGACAGAAACGTTATTGTACTGCTATTTCTAAAAACACCATTACTTTTGGCGTAGGTCCTGCCGGTACAGGTAAAACTTATCTTGCTGTTGCAATGGCTGTTACAGCATTCAGAGCAAAGCAGATAAACCGCATAATTTTGACCCGACCTGCTGTTGAAGCAGGAGAAAAATTAGGTTTTCTTCCGGGTGATTTGCAAAGTAAGGTTGACCCTTACCTGCGTCCGCTTTACGACGCTTTATTTGATATGCTTGGAGCTGAAACATATCAGAAGTATGTTGAGAGAGGCAATATTGAGGTAGCACCCCTTGCCTATATGCGTGGACGAACTCTTGATGACAGTTTCATAATTCTTGATGAAGCTCAAAACACTACACGGGAACAGATGAAAATGTTTTTGACAAGGCTTGGGTTTAACTCGAAAATGGTAATTACAGGCGACATTACTCAAATTGATTTACCAAACGGCGCTCGTTCCGGACTAAAAGACTGTATAAAAATATTGCGTAATATTGATGATATTGCGCAATGCAAATTTGATGCAAAAGATGTCGTACGCCACAAATTGGTTCAGGATATTATAAAAGCTTACGAAAAAAGCGAGGAGGCTCAAAAACAACAATGATAGACAATAAAATCAGAGTAATTATTACCAACAACCAGAAAACCGTAAAAATTCCCACAGGTTTGAGAATGCTCGTCAGACGCTGTTGTAATGCTGTATTGAGATTGGAAAATTTTCAGGGACCGGCTGAAATCAGCGTTACTTTTACAGACAATGATCAAATAAAGGTTTTAAACGCACAATACAGAAATAAAGATATTGCGACAGATGTATTATCATTTCCTATGGGAGAAAACGGAAAATACGATAAAAATTTAGAAACAGGCGCCCAGATTCTGGGTGACATTGTTATCTCTATGGAAAAGGCTATTGAACAGGCAGACAGATACGGTCATTCTCTACAAAGAGAAGTCGGCTATTTAACTGCACACAGTATGCTCCACCTTTTAGGCTATGACCATGAAACCAATATGGATAGAATCCATATGCGTGAAAAGGAAGAACTTGTTATGGAACAATTAGGACTGCCTGCGTCGTCAAGTTACATACTAACCGATGAAGAGTAATGATAAAACTTATTAAAAGCTTTAAATATGCATTTGAAGGAATATGGTACACTGTTTTAAATGAAGCCCATATGCGTTTTCATATAGTTGCGGCAGTATTTGTTGTTATTTTCGGTGTGATGTATGAACTTTCCCCTTGTGAATGGGCTGTTTTAATCATTACAATTTCTGCCGTAACGGCATTAGAGCTTGTAAATACTGCTTGTGAGAGAATTTGCAATTTTTATTCAAAAGAAAAACATCCTCTAATAAAAATCGCAAAAGATGTAAGTGCAGGCGCCGTACTGATTTCCGCTTTAGGTAGCATCGGCGTTGCATGTTTTCTTTTTATTAAGCCGAATAAAATAATCGAATTATTTTATATGTTTTCAGAAAATCCGATTTATATTATCTTTCTTTGCATAGGCATTATTTTAGGCATATTGTTTATTTTGAAATTTCACAGCAAAAAATAGAATTTGATGCACAAAAACCTCCCTCGTCATGCACAGAACCAGTAAAAAAGGACAATAGAAAAAAAGAGTCTCCGTTTCTCTTTCCCTTCAAGTACGCCTGATTCAGATTATTTCTGTCAAGTATCCTTTTAAGTAAACTTTCTGCACCGTTGAGTGTTACTACCGTTACTTGTTTTTTGAGTGGGAATACAGGAGGGATAGATGATCTTTATGAGGTTTTTATTCGCTGGAATGGTAGTCAGCTTATTCAAATTACGGCCTCTAACCTAAAAATTACATCGTTAGATAATGCAACAACTTATTATAATAAATCATTTTATATAGATTGCAAATTGACATCAATAGGGACAAGAGCTATAGGTACATGTTATATTCCAAATTCGGTACAAAAGGTAAGAATTAAAACAACTAACATGAAAGCCCAATTTTTATACAAGTATGTATGGCTTTCTACCGAAATTAATGGTACTTATCAGGTGAATTAAATGGATGTAAGGGATATTGACCCATATGATGAAACCTATTTTCAGAAAATTGTGGAAAAGTACGGCAAGCTTGTCGTATCCGGAGTGAGAACTCCGGAACAGGTTTTAAGCCTTTGCGATAACAAATTCGGAATTACACCCTCGTCATATAATGCGCTTGATCATATTGAACAAACACATTTCAGGTTATTTGACGAACGTCTTAAAGACAGCGGAAAGTTGAAAAATAAAGATGGCAGCTATAAATTTTTTATAATAAATAAAAACGAAGCAACAAAGCCGTTTTATGATGATTACTATGATAGAAACAGAGATTATTATACACTTCTAAAAAGAGAGTGCAAGCTTTTTCTTCTTTTAGAAGAGTACAGCGGCGAGTTTAGCTCAAACTCATCTTTATTTGATTTTATCATAGAAATTCTCAAAGGAATAGCTGAGGAAGAAGTTATCAACAAAACCGCTAAGTATAGTTCCTACCTTAGTTGTTATTATACTCTGGACTGCTTTTTTAATGGAATATAAAACAAAAGGAGACAGCATTTCGTCTGTCTCCAAAATAGGACTTAATGCACAAAAACCTCCCTCGTCAGAGGGAGGCAATCTCTTTTACAAATGTTTTTTAAATAATTAAAAGCTTCCTATATCAGTATGCTAACCTAAGGAGTAAAAATAAACTTATAAGTCTGTGTTTGGCTCCCTCTGACGAGGGAGCTGTCAAAGCGTCAGCTTTGACTGAGGGAGAGATATTTGCAACTTTTTACTTTTTTCAGAAGTGTTTTAGTTTTATTAAAAGCTCTTTCTGACGAGAAGTTACCCTTTAAGTGAAAATACGTCATAAAGCGGCAAAAGTCTCCCTCTGATGAGGGAGTAAAAATAAACTTATAAGTCTGTGTTTGGCTCCCTCTGACGAGGGAGCTGTCAAAGCGTCAGCTTTGACTGAG
>CANPWP010000017.1 GCA_947584595.1 uncultured Clostridia bacterium
TTTTTTAAAATGAGATTTTCCTCCTCAAGCTCTGCGTTGCGGCGCTGAAGTGCTTTTATTTGCTTTGCTGTCAGAACGGTATCATCATCCATACGAACCTGAGAATATTTTCTAACTCAATTGGATAATGTCGATTATGATATGCCGTATTTCTTCTGAATATCTGCGTAAGATTTCCCTGACTGGTGAAGATTTACGATTGTTTTCTTAAACTCCTCGCTGTATTTTGTCGAACTTTTTCTGCTACTCATTTTTATCCTTCCTTTCCTTGCTCTCTATTTTTTCACACTTGTCTTTTTTAGTATACATCCATTATTTCTATTACTGGAAAACATTTACAAGCGTAAAAGATTTAAACAGAAAACTTAAAGAGCACTTGGAATGGAGCAACAACAAGTCGATGAGAACACTTGGTTGGAAAAGCGCCAAACAACTTTTGGCGGAGAAGCTCTCTGCCTGAGCCGTCGTTTTTGAACGCCTTTTCCGTTCTGCTACGCTTTACTCCAAAGGTGTTCAAAAACATTCTACCATATTGTTGCTTTTATTTTTTTCCTAAAATGGTTCACATCTATTTACAACGCAGAGATATTTACAGCTTTTTGCATCATATCTATTGATAAAAATTGCCACTTATGATAAACTTATAATAAACACATAGATATATTAAAAGAGGTATAATATGGAGCATGTTGTTTCTGTAAGTAATATGAGAAAAAGCGACGCTCACACTATTGAGCACCACATATCGGGCAAAGAGCTTATGAGAAGAGCGGCTGAAGGTGTTTTTTCTTCTATGGACTTTACTAAAAAAAGAGTTGCAATTATTTGCGGAAGCGGAAATAACGGAGGAGACGGTTACGCTCTTGCCGAAATTTGTGCCGATAACAATATATCCTGCAATGTTTTCAGAACTTCTGAACACTTTTCCGAAGACGGTCTTTACTACTGCAAGCGTGCAGAGAAAAAAGGCATATTTATAGATATGCTTGATGAAGATATAAGCCTTGAAGATTACGATATAATTGTTGATTGTATTTTCGGCACGGGCTTTAAAGGCGAACCCGAGGGGCTTGCAAAAACCGCCATTGAAAAAATCAATAATTCGGGGACTTATGTTGTAAGCGTAGATATCAACAGCGGTCTTAACGGTGATTCCGGTATTGCAAAATGTGCGGTAAAATCAAATCTTACGGTATCTATCGGTTATTATAAAACAGGAATGTTTTTAAACGACGCTCCAAAATATATAAAGAAGCTTGTCAATAAAGATATCGGGATACACCTTGAACAACAGCAGTACCATTTAATTAATAAATCCCAGACAAAGCATTTTATGGGATACGGTTCAGAGGTAATGACGGCTGAAGAATTTTGTGAAAAGTTTGAAATTGATTTAAATGAGCCGGATTTTGTAAACGCAGTTGTTTCAAAATCCTGCCAGACAAAAAAGATTTTAATTATTAAAAATACAAAAACTTTAATGATTGCAGACCAGACCTATGTTTATTTTCAGGCTGATTATGCGAAAACAAAGGATTAACAGGAGGTAACAATGGAAATTTCAAAAAACATAAATGTAAATAATCCTGAATTGCTTGTTGCAATTGAAAATATGCAGGAAAACAATACAAAAGAAACTGTAGACGAAATGGTAAATCAAGCTATGAAGGCAAGGTTTATAACGCCAGCTAAAGTTCATGCACCGGAAAATGTTGCAAAAACAAAAAACGGAAAAACAATTATGCAGCAGCAAAGCCAGGTTCAGTTTCAGCTGATTCAAAATGAGAATAAAGAGCAGTATTTTCCTGCTTTTACCGATGTTGACGAGCTTAATAAATGGAGCGGCTGCGATAAAGGCTTTACATTAACAGTTATGACATTTACCGATTATGCAAATATTTTGGCAGACCCTAAATGTCCTATACAAGGTTTTGTTATTAATCCGTTCGGCAAAAGCGTAGCCTTTCCAAAAGGAATGGTTATGAATCTTATGCAACAGGCTCAGGCTAAGCAAAACGGAGGATTTTATAAAAAACAGTTCAAGCAAAATGAAAGACTTGAATTTAAAGACCCCGAAGAATATCCGATTGATCTAATGGCGGCAGTAATTGGAATTTTGCAGGAGAGAGACGATGTAAACGCCGCTTATTTAAAGCTTTTTAAGCCTGAAAGCGACGATAAGCAAAGCTACCTTATAATAGTTGATTTTAACGGCGATATGAACGAAATTTTCACAGCAATAGGAAATGCGGCATCGCCTCATTTAAACGGAATGCAGCTTAGTATGATGCCGTACAGCCTTGAAATTGCCAAAAAGGCAGTAGCAAACGTTGAGCCTTTCTATATAAAGGAAGATTAAAAAATCTTCCATTTTTGTAATTATATTTTTAACAACACTTAAATTATATTTTAATAAATTGTTTTAATCCCACTTCAATACGGTAAATTTTAATAATAAATATATTTTTTTGAAATTGCCTTATATAACTATGATAGTCGGTTATAGTCGATTTAAGTCGATAAATTTCTCTTAAAATTATGCTTGACAAATAGAGGCAATAGAAGTACAATGTTTTATGTAAGAGTAGCCGTTGTAATTTGTGACAAACGGATATTGAAAAATGGTCAATGGTCGGATTTTCGTTTGAATGTTTCGTGTAGGTCGGAACGAAACTGCACAAAAATGGCAAACTCATAAATAAGGAGGAATTTTTATGAAACGATTAAGAACAAAAGTCGTAGCGTCGATAGTTGCTGTGCTGATACTCTTCTGCAGTCTGCCAATGGGCAATGTTATAGCATTGGGTACAACTCCGTCTAACGGTACAACTATTACATTTAGTGCAAATTCAGCTATTAATTATTATGATGTTAACACACAAGAGGATGGATACTACTACTCTTTTGAGGAACTTCTTAACCCAACCTACAAAGAAGAACTTGAAAGTAGTTATGGTTACAGTATTGAAAAAGACCGTGACAATAATTATAAAGTAACTTTCAATAATTATAAAAAATCACAATTCCCTTTTATAATTACAAAAAATAATGATGATGTTACTATTAAGGTTAAAGCACAATATTCATCTACCAGTGAATCAGAAATTACTATTAACCCAAGTGGATACTATTCATTTCAATTTTCTAAAATGTCTTCGGGGGAAAATTCTGCTAAGGTTAGTGTAGAAACAATTAACCCAACCTATTTAGTAACAGCTCCGAGTGATCAGACAGGCTATACATTTGCTCCAGATAGCAAATTCGACAATATGGAGTCTGATACGGAAGGAAACTTTGAGTTTAGCATTACATCACAGATTGGTTATAAGAAACCCGAAGTTAGGGTTACGGGAGGAACTCTTGAGACAAATAATCAAGAAGTTAATCTTGATGTAGGAACGAAATTTGACTATAAAATAACAGGAATTAACAAAAATGTTACTATTAGATACACCGGCGGTAAACAAACTTATACGGTGGATTTTAATAATGAAACAGGTTATGATTTTCATACCACAACCGGTAGTAATACCATTGAACATGGCGGGTCTCTGACCTTTTATGTAATACCAGATGATGGATATAAATCAATTACAAAAGATGATATTCAGGTAAAAAAGGCTGATGGATCATCAGTTGCTGCTGGTAGTGTGACTTCACCCTCCAATAACCAATTCCTGCTGACAGGTGTAAAAGAAAATGTTAAGCTTTATCTCAGTAACACCGGAATGCAAACCTATACAGTAACAGCTCCGACTACAGTAACAGGATATACATTTGATTTTGACTCCAACTCCGGTTACAATAGTTGGGAGTCGCATACGGATGGAACATTTAAGTTTACAGTTACAGCTGCTACTGGTTATAAAGAACCTACTGTAAATGTTAGTTCTGGAACGATTCAAAAGGAAGGTGATTCATCTGTTACTGATGGCGGAACGAAATATACATATTCAGTATCTGGAATTAAACAAAATATCACTATAACATGTACTGGTGGCAAAGAGACTTATAAGGTAAAATTTGCTGAAGAAATAATTGGTTATAATTTGTATTCCGCAAGTAGTGATAACTCCACTACAGTTGAATATGGCAATTCTTTTAGTTTTTATGTAGTGCCTAAAGATGGCTATAAAGCTGTCACAGAAAGTAATATTACTGTACAAAAGACTGGTAAAGAAGAAACATCTAATAGTACTGTTAGATCACTTGGTAATAATCAGTATCAATTGCTCAACGTAACCGAGGATGTTACAATTTCTGTTAATGGTGCAGAGCAAACCTATACAATTACATTACCGTCATCTAAAACGGAATATAGTGTATCGGTTGACAGCCAAGATGATGTTAGCGGACAGAATGGCTCATACACGATAAAATATAACAAATCATTTAGCTTCAAAGTTACTTTAAAGGAAGGCTATACCGATTCATCAATTGTCGTTTCTGCTAACAACAAGGAATTATCAGAAGACGAAGGTAGTTTTGATGATAATACAAAAAAATACACTATTTCCAACGTTACTGCGGATCAAACTATTACCATATCTGGTGTGTCAAAAAACGTATATAGTGTTGAATATGTTTCTATTGGTCAAGGATACACCCTGACTACTACAGACCCAACCAGTCAGGTTTCACATGGTACAAAATTAAAGTTTACTCTGACCTTGAAAGACGGCTATAAAGCTGATAGTATTCCGACCGTAAATGTAGCAGGTGTTTCTACTGAGAATGTTCAAGTTACTAAAGAATCCGATACAGTTTACAGTGTTACAGTAACTGTAAAAAATAACATAACAGGCTTTACAGTTTCTGGAATAACCGAAAAGAAATATAAAGTTGTATTTGAAAGCGAAACAGGTTTTACAGTTAGTGACGAAAATGGTGAAAGAGAAAATATTGCTCACGGTGCAACCTATAGTTTTAAAGTTAGTGCAAAGTCAGGTTATCGACTGGTAAGTGTAGCAGTTTCCACCAAAGGAGGAAACGATAAAACTCAGTTAAATCCGATTAATGACACATATTATATTAACAATATTAACACAGACAAAACCATCACTGTTATATTGGAAAAAGTTACTCTTACCGTAACCTATAATGATTCACTGAATTCAGAAAACCCTGAAACAATTGTAACATATACAGTTGATGGTGTAAAAGTGAACGGCAGTGATGATACCGACAGCAAGTATGGTTCTGTGGATACAAGTAGCGGTACCGTTACTTTAGCTGGTGAACCTGGCAAAAAATATGGCGAATGCTATAAGTTTGACGGCTGGTTTGATAATGGCAATAGTGATAAAAAAGGAGCAACTATTGATTTAGGAAATGCTGATGCGTCACTTACCCTTACCGCAAAATGGACTCCGGATTGGAGCCAGATCTTTACTTTGCAATGGGATGGCGATGCAAATACAATTAAGGACGCTAAATTAACTATCAAATATGGACCCGGAGTACTAGAAGATAAAGTTCCGATTCTTGAAGATGCACAAATTACAAAGATGGGTGTGTACTATACAAACGACTCTACAGCATTAAATGATGATGCAAAATTACAAACATTGAAAGAATACTTTGTTGATGGCGGAAGGATTACAGAAACAAAATCTGTAAGACAAATTATTCCGAATAGTGATAAATCAGTGGTTCTGTATGTTTATGTAACATCTTATAATGACATAACTTATTGGAAGAGTTTTGAGCAGAGTTTTACAGGCGTTACAACTGATCGCTATGCTGTTGGCTGGATCGAATTAACGCTTAAAGATGGAAGTAAACAATATATTTATACAGACCTTGAAACTATTAATGCTAATCAAGAATAATTGAATTAGCAGTACAAAGGGATAATTAATTCAGGATAATTTTAAAGTTTTGATTTTTCCCTGAATTTCAGATGGCGAATAAATTAATTTTTGGTAGCCCGTAATAAAAATAAATATATTTTGTCAGCGTTTATGGATGCTGTACATAAAACCCCCGAAACCGAAAGTATTTTCGGTTTCGGGGGTTTTAATTTTTGTATTAAGTAGAACTGTCTTAATTAAACATAGATATACAATTGCAACTTAAAAAATAAAGGACGAAATATAATTTAGAATTGTAATAATAAAATATATTAAAGAACTGCATAAAAGGTTTCTCATTCTAACGTAAACGGAACAAAAAGCAGATACAGTCGTAACTATCTTTAAAAAGATGCTAATATTATACATAAGATTTTAATAAAAAGTGACGGTTTTATAGAAAATGATAAACAATTAGAATTGTGCTTTTCTTTTGATAATTACTTAAAAAATCGTCTTGCATTAGGCATAAAAATATGATAGCATTAAAATGATAGCGATAATCAAAATGTAAAATTAACAAATATTTTTAAACGTATAAAATTCATACTAATTAAAAATTAGTGCAAGTTAAAAAAGACTTTACACACTAAGTTATTCCCGTAAAAAATTAATCAAGGAGTGGAATTACTTTATGGATATTTTTTCTGTGTTTTCGCTTTTAGGCGGACTGTCATTCTTTTTATTTGGAATGAACATACTTGGCGACGGTCTTGAAAAGCTTTCAGGCGGAAGATTTGAAAAAACGCTGGAGAAGATGACATCTAATACTATAAAAGGATTTTTTCTGGGCGCAGGCGTAACGGCAGTTATTCAGTCCTCATCTGCTACAACGGTAATGGTTGTAGGATTTGTAAACTCAGGTATTATGAAACTCAAACAGGCAATAGGCATTATTATGGGTGCCAATGTGGGTACTACAATTACTGCATGGGTTTTAAGTCTTTCTGGCATTGAGGGCGACAGCTTTATAATGCAGATGTTAAAGCCGATTAACTTTTCTCCTCTTATTGCTTTTGTGGGTATTATTCTTATAATGTTTACAAAAACGGGCAGTAAAAAAAATATCGGCGGTATTTTATTAGGCTTTGCTATTCTTATGTTCGGTATGGATCTAATGAGTGATTCAGTTGCTCCGCTTGCTAATGTTCCTGAATTTACCGGCTTTTTAACTATGTTTCAGAATCCGTTCTTCGGCGTTCTCGCAGGTGCAGTTTTAACTGCAGTTATTCAAAGTTCAAGTGCTTCTGTGGGTATTTTACAGGCGCTTTCTGCAACGGGAAGTATTACATATTCAATGACAATTCCAATTGTAATGGGACAGAATATAGGCACTTGTGTTACGGCTATGATTTCCTGTATCGGTGCAAAGAAAAACGCAAGGCGTGCCGCTTTTGTGCATTTGTATTTTAATATAATCGGGACGCTTGTATGGTTGGGCGTATTCTGTGGGGCAAATGCGTTTCTGCATTTTTCATTTGTTAACGAAGTTGTAGGACCTGCTGAAATAGCAATGATACATACAGCCTTTAACCTTCTTTCAACAGCACTTCTGCTGCCGTTTTCAAAACAGCTTGAAAGGCTTGCCTGCATTACTATAAGAGATAAGGATGACGATGACGAAACAGTATTTATAGACGAGAGATTTTTGAACACGCCGTCAATAGCAACAGAACAATGTACTGCTATGACTTCTAAAATGGCTGATAGATCATACAAAACGATTCTTGAAGCCCTAAGACTTATAGATAACTATGATGAAAAAATTGCAGAGCACATAATACAGAGCGAAGCAAAGGTCGACCAATATGAGGATGTTCTGGGGAGTTATCTTGTTAAACTAAGCAGTAAAAATCTTACATTAAAAGACAGCCGAGAGGTATCAAGACTTTTACACTGTATTAATGACTTTGAACGAATCAGCGACCATGCCGTAAATATTTGTGAAAGTGCTAAGGAAATGTATGATAAGAAAATCAATTTTACTGATAAGGCAAAAAAGGAGTTAGATGTTTTAATCAGCGCATTGACGGAGGTTCTTGAAACAACGATTTTTGCTTTTCAGGGTAATAATATAAAACTTGCCGAAACGGTTGAACCTCTTGAACAGGTAATTGATAAATTGGCAAATAAAATTAAATCCCGTCATATTAGGCGTTTGCGAAACGGTGAATGTACTATTGAAATGGGGTTTGTACTTACTGATTTGTTGACAAGCTGTGAGAGAGTTTCCGACCACTGTTCAAATATTGCAGTTTGTATTATTCAAATTAATAAAGAAAGCTTTGAAACTCACGAATACTTAAATGAGCTTAAATCAGAAGATGCAGGTAAGTTTAAAGAAAGATATTTAAGCTATAGTGAAAAATATGCATTGCCGAAAAATGTGTAAAATGTTTTAATATTAATTTCGGTTTTTTGATTTTTGATATATCTAAATTCAAATGATAAAATAATTTTAAGGACAAAGGCGTTTTGCTTTTGTCCTTTTGTATAAAATGAAGCATTTAATGAGGTATTAAATGGCACCTAAAGTTTTATTCCGAAAAGGATACGGCAAGCAATAAAATATTTTCAGAATTTGTTATAGTTATGACTATATAATTGGTATTATCATAATTGTTTTTGTAAATTAAAACATTTTCTTTCCTTATTAACATTGATATTTTAAAAGTTTGGTTTATAATATGATTATGGTGATAACCTTGAAGTATGAGTATCGTGTTATAAAATCTAAAAGAAAAACTGCGGCAATTGAAATTGACGAGAATTGCAATCTTATTTTGCGTGTACCCCTAAGATATTCTCAAAAAACGGTTGAAAAGCTTATTTTAGACCATACAGAATGGATTGAAAAGCATATGATCATTCAGCGTGAAAAGCAAAAAAATAAGATTGTGCTTTCATATGAACAGATAAATTCTTTGAAGGAAAAGGCAAGGAATATAATTCCCGAAAGAGTTGAGTATTACAGCAAAATTATGGGGTTAAAGATTTCAGGCATAAAAATAACTTCCGCTCAAAAACGCTTTGGCTCTTGCAGCGGAAAAAACAGTCTGTGCTTTTCTTACATACTTATGCAATACCCTATGGAAGCCGTTGATTATGTAGTTGTTCACGAGCTTGCACATATTGTTTATAAAAATCACGGCAAAGATTTTTACAGGCTTATAGAAAAATATTTGCCTGATTATAAATTAAGAGAAAAGATGTTAAAAAGGAGATAAAATGAAGTTAATTTCTTGGAATGTAAACGGATTCAGAGCCTGTCTTAAAAAAGGCTTTGAGGAATTTTTTAATGATATAGATGCAGATTTTTTCTGCTTGCAGGAAACAAAAATGCAGCCCGGTCAGGCAGAATTTCACCCATACGGTTATAAAGAATATTACTTTAGCGCAGAAAGAAAAGGATATTCTGGAACTGCTGTTTTTGCAAAGCAAGAACCCGTAAGTGTAGTCTACGGAATAAATAATGATTATATGGACGAGGGAAGAGTAATAACCCTTGAATATGAAAACTTTTATTTGGTTAATTGCTATTCGCCAAATGCAAAAGACGGATTATTAAGAATAGATTACAGAATGGCATTTGAAGATAAAATGCGGGAGTATTTATCTGATCTTGACAAGAAAAAGCCTGTTATTTACTGCGGAGACTTGAATGTTGCCCATAATGAAATTGACTTAAAAAATCCAAAACCCAATATGGGTAATGCAGGATTTTCAGACGAGGAAAGGGGCAAAATGACGGAACTTTTAAACGCAGGATTTACAGACAGTTTCAGATATTTATATCCTGATAAAACTCTTGCATATTCCTGGTGGTCATATAGATTTAATGCAAGAAAAAACAATGCAGGATGGCGTATTGATTATTTTATAGTATCAGACAGAATAAAGGATAAAATAAAAGAAGCCGAGATTTTCTCAGAAATTTATGGAAGCGACCATTGCCCCGTAGGACTTGAAATTGATATATAAAATCAGTCGTCAAGCTGCACCTATCTGGGCAGACAACAATATATAAAAATGGTTTTTTATCCCGACTGTTTCCGAGCAGTTTCCTATAAAGTAAAAAACTCCGCTGTTTTAAGCGGAGTTTTCGCCTTTTTAACTAAGTCTTTTAGTTAAAGATTTTAAATACAATATAGATTAGTATCCCAAAATGGAATGTATGGGTGATGTCTTAAATAAATTTTATATTCGGGGTTGATTGCTTTTATAATAAGGGGAAGTGTAAAAATATCCTCACTTCTGTGATAAGCGGCTATATTCAGCTTTGGTTTGTGTTTTTTTAAAACGTTTGTTGAGCCTTCAAGGGCTTTCATCTCTCCGCCCTCAACATCCATTTTTATATAGGTCGCTTTTCGTCCGCTTAATATTCCGTCAAGTGAAGACGCCATAACAGGAACACCGTTTATATCCTGTGCACTGCTGCGTCCGCTTTTTTTGTTAAAGTAAAGTGTGGTTCCCTTTGAATATGCGGCAATGTTCCAACATTCGCTGTTTTTTATGTTTTTGCAAAAGGATTTAAGCTTTTCATAATTTTTTCCGTTTGGTTCTAAAGCAATTATTCTTTCATAATCATTAACATAGCTTAAAAATTCTTCAACCGTATCACCCTTGCAAGCCCCTAAATCTGCAAAAAATTCATTGTCATTAAGCTTTAAAATATTGATAAATGCTTCCTCTTTTGGTGTTTCTGCCTTTTTTAAAAATTCAAGTTTTCCGGTATATTCAAAAATCAAAACATTTTTATAAACTTCTTTTGATTTTTCATCTTCAAAAATATTGTAAGTTTTTTCAATAAGAGAATAATTTTTTTCTGCAAATTCTTTATCAAATATATTATCTCCGAAAACAGGTACAGAGGGAACAAGCAATTTATGTTTTTGTGAAACAGAGTAAATGCGCTTAATAACATCTTCAAGCTGTGAGCCGAAGCAGAGTGCGATAATAAAATCATCATATGTATTTTCAATATCACTGAGCTTTTGCACTTTGTAACCTCTGAAAGACTGACCTCTTACAAAGTCGTCGCTTGCCATAACGGCAGAAGGTGTAATATTAAATTTTGAAAACGCAGTTATGACTTTGTCTGCACCGTCGCCCATTCCATAGAGCACAATGGGCAATTCGGTATTTTTAAAAGTATCCCATACGGAAGTTTGGTTTTTAAAAAAATCAGTAAAAGTATCAGTCATAAAAAACTCCGATAAAAATAAAATTACAAAAGAAACGTAAGAATTATAAACTAATAAGTAAAATTATATAAAGCAGACGGCGGGCACAGCACATATCTGAGCAGACAGCATCATATAAAACAAATTTTTTATACCCGAGTGTTTTCAAGCAGTTTCCTATAAGGTAAAAAAACGCCCACCCTACTGGGTGGACGCTTTATTATGTTGGCATCTTCCTATTTTCACAGGCCGTCGCCAGCCAACTATCTTCGGCACTACTGAGCTTAACTTCTGTGTTCGGTATGGGAACAGGTGGACCCTCAGCGTCATCAACACCAACTTATATTTTACTTCGTTTTTCAACGACTTTGCTATTATATCACTATAATTTTAAAATTGCAACCCCTTTTTTAAAAAAAAATTAAAAAATTTTTTATTTGTGTAACATTATCTTAATTTGACTTAAAATGTAAAAGAGTGTACAATAAATACAAGATTGGAATGATAAAAATGAATAAAACGGAAAAGTCGCTTTTACTTCTTTCATCTCTTTCCATATACAAGGGAATTTTGAAAAGAAGTGTTCCCGGGGCTTTTTATAATTTGCTTTTATCCGCAGATAAAGAGCCGGTTGAATTTTTAAATGCTTACGGTAATTTTTACTCTTTGCTAAGTCAACGGGGATACAGCGACAACTTTGCTTACTGTATGACTGAGGCAGCTCTTTTTGACGAAAACTGCTTTACGGAATTCTCCGCAGGAGGAAAAACGAGCCGATTGCCACAAAATGTAATTGACGCTGTTATTCGTGACTGCGAAGCAATTAATTTTGTATCGTCGCTTAGTGCTGATGAAATTTTAAATGATTACAAGTATATTGAAATAATCAAGGAGATTGCAGATACTCTTCCCAAATGGAAAAAAGGAAGACCTGCAAATGTTTTTGCAGATTTTGACGGCAATATTGCACCTTTAGCTGATTTTTACAGAAAAAACGGATGCGGAATGTTTGCAAGATACAGAGCCTTTATCTGGCGTGACGGAGATATTCAGCCTGTTGTTCACCCTGACAATATTGATATTTCCACTTTTATCGGATATGAAAAGCAGAGAAATCAGGTGATTGAAAACACGCTTTCGTTTCTGGAAAACAAAAGCTGTAACAACTGTCTGCTTTACGGAGACAAGGGAACAGGCAAAAGCTCAACTGTTAAGGCTATTGCAAATAAATTCAGGGATAAGGGTTTAAGAATTGTTGAAATGCCAAAGGAGAGGCTTGTTGATTTCCCTGTTTTAGTGGATAAAATTGCATCTATTCCAATGAAGTTTATTATTTTTATTGATGACCTTTCTTTTCAAAAGCAGGATCAAAGCTATACATCTCTGAAAGCCGTGCTTGAGGGAGGCCTTGCGTCAAGACCTAAAAACACTTTAATTTATGCAACATCAAACAGACGTCATCTTGTAAAAGAAACATGGGACGACAGAAACACAGATGATATAAACAGACGGGATAATATGGAGGAAACGCTTTCCTTATCAGACAGATTCGGGCTTTCTGTTTATTTTGGTGTTCCCGAAAAGGATAAATTCCTTGAAATTGTTTTTGAACTTGCAAGAAAAAATAACATTAAATTATCTGAGCAGGAGCTTGCTCTAAAAGCAGAAAGATTTGCACTTTCAAGGGGCGGTCGATCACCCAGATGTGCAAAACAGTTTGTAGAATCGTTATTTTACTAAAGACATACTAATTAATAAAGTTTATGAAGTTTTATGGAGGTTAACATGAGAATTTTCAAAAGAAAAACGATTGCTTTTATACTTTCCTGTATGATTGTATTAACAGCCTTCAGCATTGCAGGCTGCGGTCAGGAAAATTCAAATTATCCGGTAACTGTAGGCAACATAACATTTGATACAGAACCTGAAAACATTGTTGTTCTTTCAGATGATATTGCAGACATTATTTCCTGTATAGGCTATGATGTTAAAATGGTAGGAAAGTCTGATTCCGTAACACAGGAAGAATTAAGCGTTGTGCCGTCTGTAGGCAATGAAATTACGCCGAATACCTCTCTCATCATTACAAATGAAACTGATGTTGTATTTTGTGACGAAAGTTTAGACGAAAACACTAAGAAGGTCTTGGACGATAACGGTATCAAGGTTATAAAAATGATGTCGGCAGAAACAACGGAGGAACTTGAAACTGTTTACAGAAGTTTGGGAAAAATACTTGGCGGAAAAACTACAGGTGAAGAAAAAGCACAAGAGGCTTACAACAATCTCATAAGTTCAATGGACGAAGTAAAGTCAAAGTATTCAAGCGGTTCAATTCTCAACACTGTTTGCTATATTTATACAGACGGGGATCAAGTTAAAATTGCCGGGAAAAATACTTTTGCAGATTTGCTTTTAAGCTATACAGGAGCAGTTAATGTAGCAGTAGAAGCGGGTGAGCAAAACGTTCAGGATGCCAGACTTAATGTAAGCAATCCTACATATATTTTCTATTCGGATAAGACTGCTCTTAATGCGCTTAAGTCAGATGACACACTAAAAAATCTTTCAGCGGTAAAATCAAATAAGGTTATGGAGATTTCTCTTACAGATATGTCAAGACACGGAATCACAGCCTTAGCTGATTTGCAGTCAATGGTTGATTTTATGTATCCCGTTCAAAGTACAGGAGGAAGCGCATCTGCAGCTGCCGATAATAAAAACTTAACAGACGAATATAACATCACAATTCCTGATGACGGATTTGCCCTTGAAGATGAAAACGATAATGTTAAGGTTATGCAGACTCGGCTTAAGGATTTAGGTTATGTAAGCGATGAAGAAAACATAACAGGTTATTACGGTCAGATTACACAAAATGCGGTAACTGCATTCCAAAAGCAAAACAATATTAAAGAAACGGGAACTGCTGATAAAACAACACTTGAGAAAATGTTCTCACCCGATGCAGTTAAAGCGGAATCTCCTGTAGATACAGAATCTGAGGAATAATAAAAAATAAAAACACATAGGAAACCCGGCGGCAGTCTCAAAACTTCATTTGTTTTGAGACTGCCCTTGTTTTATCTGCTTTATAAAAGAAATGACAAATTAAATGCAACGGGGAGGTTTATGGGACACCTTAAAGCCTATAATATAAATAAAAACAAAAAAATATATGAAATATATGAAAAAACTTTAAGGAGAAATGAAAATGTTTAATTTTTGTATATTTGTTTTTATTGCGTATTTTTTCAAAGGGGTTTTCAGAATGGTATTTCCCGAAAAAACAGTCATACGTAAGGGCGTACTTGTTGCACAATATGCGGGTGAAAGACAAAGAAAAATTAAAAAAGCGCCCCGAAAAAAGTTCGTGGCGCTATATGAAAATAATCGAAATAAAGGCGGCAATTCTAAAATTTGTGCATAATTATTCGCATAAATACATATTTTCCAAAATCATATTGCCGGTTTTTGTTTTAAATATTTTATCCTGTATTTTTACAATTTGTTTTTTAGTTAAATTATCTTCAAAAATATTTACAATGAAATCGGCTTCAATAAGAATTTGATAAACGATATTGTCAATATTGTTATATGTGTGGTGGTGTGCAATAAGATAGCATACATCTTTTATAAAATTCTGTTGAAAGCCTAATTCAGACAACATTTTCTCAGCGACGGCAGGACCTTCCTGTTCCTGATATTTTCCTAAGCTGCTGTTGTATTTTTCCTCGCTTATTTTAATGCCGATATCGTGGGTCAAAGCACTTATTTCAAGCAAAAACTGTTGTTCCTTTGTTATATTTTCAGCTTCTCCGATAGTTTTTGCAAAGGAATATACCTTTAAAAAATGATTGATTCTCTTACAGTCGCCCTTATAGTATTCAATCATTTTTTTGCAAACTTCCGTACAGGTCATTTTACTTCCCCTTCCTGTAAACATTCTTTATATAAGAAAAGGTTTCTTTTTCACCTTTTTCTGCAAGCATTGTCAGCAAAAACTCCAATTCATCTGATGTTTTATCATTTATAAAGCGTTTGCCCTTCGTTCTTAAAAAATACTCCAGAGGACAGCGATCAGTGTATTTTTCCTTGTTATATATTTTACTTGCGGCAATTCTGTCGCAAACCATTTCAATAACATATTTTCTCGGCATTTCTATAGCCGTAATTCTTCGTGTTTTATTGTTGTAATCAGTCCAGTATTCAAAATGGTGCTTGTTTCTGCCTTTGTGGTGCATCCAAGCTGTTGAGTATCCGTATAATTCCCGTTCACCTTCATTTGGCGAACGTGTACCCTGAAAATGTTTAGCTCCGGGTATAAACTCAGCGGGGGTGTATTTTGATAAATCGTGTCTTAGTCCTTGCCAGAATATCCCGGCTTTCCAACAATTAGCTATTACTTTATGTCTGTGTTTTGTAATAGTTATAAAGTGTTTAATTGGATGCATAATGTTTTCACCTGAATTTCGTTTATATGTATCATTTTTGTAACATCTGGTGATAAATCTAAAATTTTCTCTTGCATTATACCACATAATACTGAAAAATAAAATAAAACTTGATAAATATTCTTAAAAGTTATAAAATTACCTTATACTGATTATAGGTGGATTTTATGAAGAAAATTCTTTGTGTTGTTTTATGCATTGTTTTAGGTATATGTCTTGTAAGCTGTGGATGTGAAAAAAGTGAAGAAAATAATGTAAATGAAACACAAGCTGATACGGCAGGCAATATTTCCGAATTTGTATTGACTGATTCTGTGGTGGAGGAAGTTCTTATACTTGAAGTGGGCGACGCTGAAATAATAAAAATTGACGGCATTTCCGAAGAACAAATGGAAAAGGTCAACTGGTCAAGTAAAGATGAAAGTGTTGCAACCGTTGATGATGCAGGCAGGGTAGATGCCATAAAAGAGGGCGTAACCAGCATTATTATAGAAAATGATGAAAGTAAGATAGAGTGCAATGTTAGAGTAGTTGCAAATGAAGAATCTGAGCTGCAATATTCTACCGCATTGACGGCTAATCATAGTGTTCTTGAAAATAACATAAAAAACTATGACGGCAGTCAAATGCTTTATTCCATTAAAGTAAACAGACAGGAAAACTGCGTTACGGTTTATACCTATGACCAAAACGGCGAATATACAATTCCCGTAAGGGCAATGATTTGTTCAAGCGGAGAAGACGGCGGTACAATTACGGGAAATTTCAGTATTTATTATAAAGCAGACTGGAATCCGCTTTTCGGTGATGTTTACGGAAAATATGTAAGCGGTTTTTCGGGAGATTATCTGTTCCATTCGGTTCCGTATTTTTATGCTGAATCTGATACTTTAGAGGTTGAGGAATACAACAAGCTGGGAACAAGTGCTTCAATGGGCTGTATAAGGATGGCGGTTGCCGATACAAAATGGATATATGATAATTGTGATGTTGGTACAGATGTTGAGGTTTATGATGATGCTGAACCCGGTCCGCTGGGCAGACCCGAAAGTATGCATATTACCGATTTAACAAACGGTTGGGATCCAACTGATGATGATCCGAAAAATCCATATAATAGTAAAAAACCGGTTATAAGCGGAGCAAAAGATTTAGAAATAAAAAAAGGTGAAGAAATAAATCTTTTGGAAAACGTTACGGCAATTGATACCTGTTCAAATGATATAACAGCAAAAGTCAGGGTCAAGGGGCGTGTTTATAATAACAAACCCGGAACTTATACAATTTCATATATTGCAACAGATGCAATGTACAGAACTGACAGAGTTGATGTTACCGTTACGGTTGTATAAAAATTCAGGGCTGTATTAACTTAGTTTATAACTGTCTTTATTCTGATTTTGTGTCAAAATTTATTGACTTATACAATTTGCACAAAAAACAGCTTAAAATTTTGGCACATTAAAATTTTTAAAATTCTATAACAGAAATATTACAAACCATTAATAAATTATAATACTATTGTATATATAATATGTTTATCAAATGTTGATAATTAATTGGACATTATATGTTTTTAGAAATTTTAAGCAGAGGAAAGAGAGACGGTTTTAGACCGCCTCTTTTTCTTTTACCTGATAATTTCATAAGGAGGCAAATATGACAGAAAGAGAAAAAATGATTAATGGTGAGCTTTATAATGATAAGGATACTGAGCTTGTCCAAATGAGAAAGGAAGCACGCCTGCTTACTGAGGAATTTAATAAAACATCTATTGAAAATCTTGAAAAACGAACAAAAATTTTAAGAAAACTGTTAGGCGGCTGTGGGGAAAATATTTATATTGAGCCTACATTTAACTGCGATTACGGAAAGAATATTTATGTTGGCGAAAACTTTTATGCAAATTATAACTGCGTTTTTCTTGATGTATGTGAAATACGCATAGGCAAAAACTGCTTTGTAGCTCCTCAGGTGGGATTATATACTGCAACGCATCCAATTGACCCGGTAGAGAGGTGCGAAAAAGGTTTAGAATACGGAAAACCTATTACAATCGGAGATAATTGCTGGATCGGCGGTCACGCTACAATAAATCCGGGAGTAACCTTGGGTAATAATGTGGTGGTCGCTTCGGGAGCAGTAGTGACAAAAAGTTTTGGTGACAATGTAGTAATCGGCGGAAACCCTGCAAGGGTTTTAAAAGAAATAAAGTGATTTTTAAATTTTTAAAAAACATTTATAAAACAGTGTAGGGACAACCCTTGCGGTTGTCCCAAATTTTAATTATACGGTTTTGTTATTTGCGGGCGACCCTTTTGTCACTTCGTGACATTTCCCCTTTTAGGAAAATTTCTCATCAGAGGTAGTCAATCGGGTTTTCTGTTATAAAATTTCAGAAATGCTTTCAATAATTTTAACAATACTTATTTTTTTATTTTTCGGAACTTTTTTAAGAGCAGAGTTAATTCTGTATGTAATATCCGGATCGGGACAAGATTCTGAATTATCAGAAATAAGCAAATCAAAAATGGAAATATTTAAAACCTCACATATTTTATAAAGAGTATCAATGGTAGGAAATCTTTCACATCGCTCAATTTTGCCTACATATGCAATGGAAAGGTCAGCACAAAGAGAAAGACTTTCCAGACTTAAATCAGCTTTAAGTCTGTGTTTTCTAATATTTTTGCTAATGTTATCTAATAATTCTTCTCTGGTCATAAAACATATCCTCCTTATTTATTTTTCATATTATTTATAACGAGTTTTATAAGAGCAATTTGTTCGGGAGTTAATCCTTCGGCGTCAATATAATCATTACAATAAATGTCAAGCAGATAATCGGGAGTAACTGAAAAATACCTCGCAATCTTTATTAACATCTTAACAGAGGGCATTGTATTTCCATTCTCCCAATTTGACAGGCTTTGTTTTGAAACAGATAATGCCTTTGCCAAATCAACCTGACTTAAATTTCTTGCTTCTCTAAGTTTTTTAATATTTTTTCCTAACATTTTTATTACCTCGACATTATTGGTAATTTTATCTTCCAAATAATTTTACCATACAAATAATTAATATAGTTATTTTACTATTAAACGATAGTAAAATAGCTCACAATTAAAAAGATTTGCAGTTTTCGCAGAAAAAGGTGTTAGCGAAGCTGACTGGTGGTTAAAGTATTTGCCTCCCTCTGACGAGGGAGGCATATTCTTTATAAAAGCTTTAGTTTAATTTTAGGTTCGATCTATTAACAATTTGACTGAAGGGTTTAAAACAAACGTTTAAATTTGTGTTCGGCTCCCTCTGACGAGGGAGCTGTCAAAGCGTTAGCTTTGACTGAGGGAGAGATATTAGATAATTTAAACTTTTTAGATAAAAATAGTAATTTTTAAAAAGTTTTCTCTCCCTCCGTCTGCGGCTTCGCCGCAGCCACCTCCCTCGTCAGAGGGAGGCGATATGTTACAGAAATGTTTTAGTTTAAATAAAGGCTCCCCTTAAGGGGAGCTGTCAGCGTAAGCTGACTGAGGGGTGCATAGCTGAACTTTCTACCCTTCCGTCACGACTTCGTCGTGCCACCTTCCCTGATAGGGAAGGCTTTTTCTCTTAAGCGGTCTGCTTTAATTTAACCTTTTACTAAGTTGACGACATTCTAAAACTTATTGTATCGTTTGAACTTTTAAAATAAACGGACTAAAACCGTGACCGATTTTGCGGAGAAATTTTATTATTTTTAAAAAATCTATTGACAGTAAAAAAAATTGGGCATATAATATTGTTAATTTAATATTACCATTAAACCGATGAACAAGAGTAGTAAGAATTATTAATTGTTTTCAGAGAGCCGTTGGCTGGTGAAAAACGGCGGCAGTTGTTTTTCTGAATGGACTTGTGAGGGCAGACCGAAATCTTAATTGAAAGTAGTCGCTGACGGAACCCTGCCGTTATAAAGGGAAGCATATGTTAGTATGCTGTTAAGCGGGCGTGTAATGCGTCAAATTGGGTGGTACCGCAGAAGTTATTTCAGACTTTTGTCCCTTTGTTTTGGGATAAAAGTCTTTTTTTATTATAAATTTTTATGGTGGTGATTTTATGATAAAACCTGAGTACGGCAAGGTGCTTGAAATTGCAGAAAATTACGATGTAATACCTGTATTTAAGGAATGTTATGCAGACGTTATAACTCCGATTACCTTGCTGAGAAAAATTGCAAAACAAAATAAACGGTTCTTTCTCCTTGAAAGCATAGAAGGGGGAGAAAAGTGGTCACGTTATTCATTTTTAGGTTTTGACCCAAAAGCAAGGCTTTATTATAAAGACGGAACCTTATTTATAGAAGGCGAAGGGGAAAAACAAATTAAAACGGATAAGCCTTATGAAGTTTTAAGAGAATATATGAGCCATTACAAAAATCCTAAATTTGAGGAGCTTCCCCCGTTTACAGGCGGACTTGTTGGTTACTACGGCTATTCTATGATATCGGTTGCAGAGCCTGTTTTAAAGCTGAAAAAGGACGGTTCAAATGACTTTGATTTAATGCTTTTTGACAAAATAATTGCCTATGACCATTTAAAGCAAAAGCTGATTATAATAGTTAATATGAAAACAACAGATTGCAAGAGACAGTATGATAAAGCTTGCAAAGATATTGCAAAAATAGAAGAAATTATTGAGAACAGCGACCCTTTAAAAGCAGAAAATTACGATAAAAATGTGCATTTCACAAGCAATTTTACTGAAGAAGAGTTCTGTCAGATGGTTGAAAAAACAAAGGAATATATTTTTGACGGAGATATTTTTCAATGTGTTGTTTCAAGAAGATTTGAGGCGGAATACAATAATTCTCTTATAAATGCTTACAGAGTCTTAAGGACAACAAACCCGTCGCCTTATATGGTTTACCTTTCAATCGACGGAGACGAAATTATCAGCACATCTCCCGAAACCCTCGTAAAACTGCAAAACGGAGTGTTGAATACATTTCCCATTGCAGGCTCACGCCCCAGAGGTAAGACAAAAGAGGAAGACGATGCTTTGGAAGCAGAGCTTATAAAAGACGAAAAAGAGCTTGCCGAGCATAATATGCTTGTAGATTTAGGCAGAAATGATATCGGTAAAATTTCAGAGTTTAATTCCGTTAAAGTTACCGAATATCAGAAGGTTTTAAGATATTCAAAAATTATGCATATTTGCAGTGAGGTAGAGGGTAAAATTAAAGAGGGATTAGACGCTTTTGATGCAATCGAAGCACTTCTTCCTGCGGGAACTTTATCAGGTGCTCCGAAAATCAGAGCCTGCCAGATTATAGAGGAGCTTGAAAAAACTCCAAGAGGTGTTTACGGCGGTGCAATCGGATATGTTGATTTTAACGGAAATCTTGATACCTGTATCGCAATAAGAATGGCGTGCAAACGCAAAAACAAGGTTTATGTTCAGGCAGGAGCAGGAATTGTTGCAGACAGCGTTCCTCATAATGAATACCTTGAAACAATGAATAAAGCCCTTGCGGTAATAAATGCAGTAAAAAATGCAGGGGAGGTAAATAACTGATGATTTTGTTAATAGATAATTACGACAGCTTTACCTATAACCTTGTACAGTTTTGCGGAAGCATTACTCCCGATATAAAGGTTATAAGAAATGACGAAATGACAGTTAAAGAAATAAGAGAATTAAACCCCGGCAGAATTATTCTTTCACCCGGTCCCGGCTATCCGAAAGTCGCAGGAATCTGTGAGGAAGTTATAAAAGAGCTTAAAGGAGAAATCCCGATTTTGGGTGTTTGCTTGGGACATCAGGCAATATGCGAGGTTTTCGGAGGAGAAATCACCCACGCAAAAAAGCTTATGCACGGCAAAAAAAGTAATATTAAGGTAGATACAAGCTGTAAAATTTTCAAAAATATGCCACAGGTTGTAGAAGGCGCAAGGTATCATTCACTTATTGCAAAAAGAGCTACTTTGCCCGAGGAGCTTATTGTAACAGCTTGTGATGATATGGGCGAGGTTATGGCTGTAAAGCACAGAGATTATGAGATTTACGGCTTGCAGTTTCACCCTGAATCAATATTAACTAAAGACGGAATAAAAATGATTAAAAACTTTTTGGAGGACTGATTAATATGATAAAAGATGCAATAATTAAATTATCCAATAATGAAAATTTAACTTATGATGAAGCGGCACAGGTTATGGAAGAAATGATGACAGGAGTCGCAACACAGGCACAAATGGGCGCATTTTTAACAGCTTTAAGAATCAAAGGCGAAACAATTGATGAAATAACAGCTTGTGCATATGTTATGAGAGATAAGGCGCTGAAAATTAAAACGGACAACGAAGTTATGGAAATTGTAGGAACAGGCGGCGACGGTTCAGGAACATTTAATATTTCCACAACTTCTGCATTTGTTATTGCGGCGGCAGGAGTTCCTGTTGCAAAACACGGCAACCGTTCAATGTCAAGTAAAAGCGGTGCGGCAGACTGCCTTGAAAACTTAGGAGTAAATATTACAATTACACCTGAACAGAGCGAAAAAGTATTGAAAGAAACAGGTATGTGCTTTATGTTTGCACAAGGCTACCATTCTTCAATGAAATATGTTGCGCCCGTACGAAAAGAAATTGGTATAAGAAACGTATTTAATATTTTAGGACCTTTAACAAACCCTGCCCATGCTTCAATGCAGTTAATGGGCGTATATTCAGCAGATTTGGTAGAGCCCCTTGCAAGAGTGCTTTATAAATTAGGAGTAAAAAAAGGTATGACCGTTTTTGGTGAGGACGGAATGGACGAAGCAACAATGTCTGCAAAAACAAAGGTATGTGAAATAAATAACGGAGAATTTAAAACATACGAAATTTCGCCCGAAGACTTTTCACTTCAAAGATGTAAAAAGAAAGATCTTTCAGGCGGTGACGGTGCAGAAAATGCACAGATTACAAGAGATATTTTAAGCGGAAAAATTAAAGGTGCAAAATACGATACGGTTTGCCTTAATGCAGGTTTATCACTTTATATTGCAGGGAAGGCAGAAAGCATAAAAGACGGTATAAAAATGGCACAGGAGCTGATTGACAGAGGCAAGGCATATGAAAAATTAGAGCAGTTTGTAAAAGCAACAAATCAGTTTTAATCGGTGATAAAAATGATACTTCAGGAAATAGCGCAATATACCGTAAGCAGATATGAACAGGCGGAAAAAGCAAAACCACTTTCGGAAATAAAAAAAGAAGCCCTATTAATGAATTTAAATACAGGATTTCCTTTTGAAAAGGCTCTTGCAAAACATGGAATTTCCTATATTTGCGAAGTGAAAAAAGCTTCCCCCTCAAAAGGCGTTATCGCAGAGAATTTTCCATATGTTGAAATTGCAAAAGAATATGAAAAAGCAGGAGCTTCTGCAATTTCCGTTTTAACAGAGCCAAAATATTTTATGGGCTGTAATGATTATTTAAAGAAAATAAGTCAAAATGTATCTATTCCTCTTTTAAGAAAAGACTTTACAGTCTGCGAATATCAGATTTACGAGGCAAAAACAATCGGTGCGTCGGCAGTTCTTTTAATTTGTGCTCTGCTTGATACCGAGACTTTAACAAAATGGATAGCCTTAAGCCACAGCTTAGGACTTTCCGCTCTGGTTGAGGCTCATAATGAAGAAGAAATAAACTCCGCAATAAAAGCAGGCGCAAAAATAATCGGAGTTAATAACAGAAATTTAAAGGATTTTACCGTTGATATTAATAACTGTATTAACTTGAGAAAGCTTGTTCCTGATGATATACTGTTTGTAGGTGAAAGCGGAATTAAAACAAGTCAGGATATTGAAAATTTAAAAAATGCAAAGGTAAACGGTATTTTGATCGGCGAAACTTTAATGAGGAGCAAAGACAAAACTCTTGCTTTAAAAACACTTAACGGCGGTGAACTCTGAAATGAGTAAAATTAAAATTTGCGGTATAAAAAGAATAGAGGATATTGAAATCGTCAATAAATACAAACCCGATTATATAGGATTTGTATTCTATAAAAACTCAAGATATGTTGATTTTGAAACTGCAAAAAAGCTTAAATCAAAGCTTGATAAGAGTATAAGAACGGTTGGAGTTTTTGTAAACGAACCTATTGATTTTATAGTTAAGTTATGTATAAGTAATGTTATAGACGCTGTTCAGCTTCACGGTGATGAAGATGACGATTATATCAAACAGCTTAGGGCTCGTGTAAAATGCAGAATTATAAAAGCGGTAAGGGTTAAATCTACCGAGCAGATTTTACAGGAAGAGCAGAAAAAATGCGATTTTTTATTGCTTGATACATACAAAAAGGATGTATACGGCGGAAGCGGACAAAAATTTAACTGGAATTTGATCCCTGATGACCTTGTTAAGGAATATTTCCTTGCAGGAGGCTTAAATGCAGATAATATTCAGCTTGCAATAAAAATTCTGCATCCTTTTTGTGTAGATGTAAGCTCCTCTGTTGAAACAGACGGAGTCAAAGATGAACAAAAAATCAAAGAGATAATAGAAAAGGTTAGGAGTGTAAATTAAATGTCAAAGGGTAAATTTGGAATCCACGGCGGTCAGTTTGTTCCCGAAACGCTGATGAACGCTGTAAATGAGCTTGAAGAAGCATATAATTATTATAAAAACGACCCTGAATTTATAAAAGAGCTTGACTCTCTTATGAAAGAATACGCAGGCAGACCATCTGAGCTTTATTACGCAGATAAAATGACAAGGGATTTAGGCGGAGCAAAAATTTATCTTAAAAGAGAAGATTTAAACCATACCGGTTCCCATAAAATCAACAATGTTTTAGGTCAGGTACTGCTTGCTAAAAAGATGGGCAAAAAGCGTGTAATTGCAGAAACAGGCGCAGGACAGCACGGCGTTGCAACTGCAACTGTTGCCGCATTTATGGATATGGAATGTGATGTTTATATGGGCAAGGTGGATACCGACCGTCAGGCGCTGAATGTTTACAGAATGAGACTTTTAGGTGCAAAGGTACACCCCATTACAACAGGCACACAAACTCTTAAAGACGCAGTAAACGAAGCGTTAAGAGAATGGACTGCAAGAGTTGAAGATACCCACTATGTTTTAGGTTCTGTTATGGGGCCTCATCCGTTCCCCACAATTGTAAGAGATTTCCAGAGCGTAATAGGCAAAGAGGTTAAACGGCAAATCCTTGAAAAAGAGGGAAAACTCCCTGATGTTGTTATGGCGTGTGTAGGCGGCGGAAGCAATGCAATGGGAATTTTTTATGATTTTATAAATGATAAGAACGTTAAGCTTATTGGATGTGAGGCGGCAGGTCTGGGCGTTGATAACCCGAAAAACGCCGCAACCGTTGCAAACGGAAGCCTTGGTATTTTCCACGGTATGAAATCTTATTTTTGTCAGGACGAATACGGTCAGATTGCGCCTGTTTATTCAATTTCCGCAGGTCTTGATTATCCCGGAATAGGTCCTGAACACGCTAATCTTCACGATACAGGCAGAGCAGAGTATGTTCCTATTACAGATGAAGAAGCGGTAAGAGCCTTTGAATATTTATCAAGAACAGAAGGTATTATTCCTGCAATTGAAAGCGCCCATGCAGTAGCCTATGCAATGAAGCTTGCACCGAAAATGAGCAAGGACAAAATTATAGTTATTAATCTTTCAGGCAGAGGGGATAAAGACGTTGCCGCAATAGCAAGATACAGAGGAGAGGATATTCATGAGTAAAATAAAAGACGCATTTAAAAACGGAAAAGCATTTATTCCTTTTGTTACCGCAGGAGATCCTAACCTTGACGTAACAAAAAAGCTTATTCTTGCTATGGATAAAAGCGGAGCAGATATTATTGAAATCGGCATACCTTTTTCAGACCCTGTTGCCGAGGGTATCGTAATTCAACAGGCGGACGAAAGGGCTCTGTCCGCAGGAACTACAACAGACAAAATTTTTGATATGGTTAAAGAAGTAAGCCCTCAGTGCAGTTGTGCTTTAGCTTTTATGACCTACATAAACCCGATTTATGTTTACGGTGTGGATAAATTTATGGAAAATTGCAGTAAAAGCGGAATTTCAGCCGTAATTGTTCCGGATGTTCCTTTTGAGGAAAAAGCAGAGCTTGCTCCTGCCTGTGAAAAATTCGGAATTGATTTAATCAGCCTTATTGCACCTACATCTAAAGACAGAATTGAAACTATTGCAAAAGAGGCACAGGGATTTTTGTATTGTG
This sequence comes from uncultured Clostridia bacterium, assembly GCA_947584595.1. Taxonomy (GTDB): domain Bacteria; phylum Bacillota; class Clostridia; order Oscillospirales; family Acutalibacteraceae; genus Ruminococcoides. The sequence continues at coordinate 25,730 of CANPWP010000017.1, forward strand.
TTTCTTCAATGGGAGTTACAGGTGTAAGAAGTGAAATTACAACAAATATAGGTGAAATGATCGCAACTGTTAAAAAAGTAAGCGATATTCCCTGCGCAGTAGGCTTTGGTATTTCAACTCCAAAACAAGCGCAGGAGATGGCAAAATATGCAGACGGTGTTATTGTTGGAAGTGCCATTGTTAAAATTATTGCACAGTACGGCGTAAATTCGGTGAAACCTGTAAGCGAATATGTTAAATCGATGAAGGATGCAATAAGATGAGCAGTTGTGAAATTTTGCAAAAAATTATAGATGAAAGCAAAAGCATAGTTTTTTTCGGCGGGGCAGGCGTTTCTACAGAAAGCGGAATACCTGATTTCAGAAGCGTTGACGGACTTTATAATCAAAAGTACGATTATCCTCCCGAAGAAATTTTGAGTCATCACTTCTTTATAGAAAACACAGAGGAATTTTACAGATTTTATAAGGATAAAATGCTTTGTACTGATGCAGAGCCAAATAATGCACACTTAAAATGTGCAGAGCTTGAAAAAGCAGGAAAATTATCGGCAGTTGTAACCCAGAATATTGACGGACTCCACCAAAGGGCAGGCAGTAAGAAGGTTTTTGAACTTCACGGTTCTGTTCACAGAAATTACTGTACAAAATGCAGTAAATTTTTTGATGTTGAGTATATAAAAAATTCAAATGGAGTTCCTTTATGTGATAAATGCGGCGGTATTGTAAAGCCTGACGTTGTTTTGTATGAAGAAGGTCTTGACGATAATACAGTAAACGGAGCTTTGCTGGCAATATCAAATGCAGATACTATGATCGTTGCGGGAACAAGCCTTACCGTTTATCCTGCGGCGGGAATGTTGAGATACTTTAAAGGTAAAAATCTTATTCTTATTAACAGAGATGCGACTCGGTTTGACACCTCTGCCAATTATGTTTTTCGTGATAAGGTTGGGGAACTGCTTTCAAAAATAAAGCTTTGAATTCAGCTTATATAATATGTAATTCTCTTATACGTAAGTACACCATTACGCTTTTTGGCATAATGGTGTTTTTATGTAAAAAATAAAATTTAGTTTTTACTTTTCAAAGCAAAATAATTATGATATATTGTAAAATATTATATAGAAGAAGGGGTTAATAATTATGGCTTATGAAATTATAGCTCTTGATATAGACGGAACCTTAACTAATGATGACAAAATAATTACTCAAAAGACTAAAGATATATTAATAAAAATACAGCAAATGGGTAAAAAGATTGTAATTGCAACAGGCAGACACCCTTACGGCGTAATTCCCTATGCAGAGGAATTGGAGCTTAAAAAATACGGTGGATATCTTTTATGCTTTAACGGAGGTATGATTGTTAAGGTAACAAAAAATGGATTTGAAACAGTATATTCAAAGGATTTTCCCAATGAATATATTCCCATTGTGTGTGAAATTGTAAAAAACTCGAATATAACAGTCAATACTTTTAAAAAAGATTTAATTGTTGCAGACCAAAAGGTAAATAAATATACTAATGTTGAACCTAATATTACAAAGCTCCCTTTTATACAGGTAAAAGATTTTGTAAAATATGTAGATTTTCCTGTCAATAAACTGCTTTTGGCAGGTGAACCTGAAGAAATTGATAAATATGAGCAAACCATAAAATATTATCTTGACGGAAAGGCGGATGTTTTTAAAAGTGCACCCTTCTTTTTAGAAGTTGTTCCTCTTGGAGTCAATAAGGGCGCAAGTCTTGATCCTCTTCTTAAAAAAATGAATTTTACAAGAAAAAATCTTATTGCCTGCGGAGACAGTTACAACGATATTACAATGATTGGCTATGCGGGTTTAGGCGTTGCTATGGAAAATGCCGAAGATGATGTTAAAAAAATTGCAAATTATATAACGTCCTCTAATAATGACGACGGCATTTATGAGGTTGTAGAAAAATATATGCTTAAATAATCAGGTTGTATAAATTTAAGACTCGGTGTTTGTTTTGATTATTATGTTTATAACCAATGTAAGAATTTATAAGTAATAAAATTCATAACCTTTTGCATATAAATTAACAAATCCATTATTGGAGGGTTTGTATGTGAAAGGTATAGTGGAAGAAAGAGCTGTTGAGCTCGGCGAATACATAATTGAAAGCAAGGCAACTGTAAGAAGTGCGGCAAAAAAATTTGGTATCAGCAAAAGCACGGTTCATAAGGATATTACCGAAAGATTAAAGCGGATTAACCCTGCTCTTGCGAGAGAAGCAAGGAAAGTATTGGACATTAATAAGTCTGAACGCCACATCAGAGGCGGTATGGCTACTAAAGAAAAATATCTGCATAATCATCTTAAGTTACGGTGATTTATAGTATAAGAAATTTAAAAGATAAAGGGCAGCTATTTGCGTTAAACAAATAGCTGTTTTTTTGTATAAATATTTTCAGTTATAACAAATTTATCCGACTTTACAATTAAACCTTTTGGTAGTATAATAAAATTGCATATTTATTATGATTTGAAAAATTACTGCCATCGGCAAATAATAAAATTCCTTTTGTAAGGAGAATTTTAAATTATGAAAAAAATAATTCCTTTTTCACCTCCTGATATTTCACAGGCAGAAATTGATGCGGTCGTAGAAGTTTTAAAATCAGGCTGGATTACAACAGGTCCTAAAACAAAATTGTTTGAACAGAAGATTGCAGATTATTGTAATGTGGGACGTGCAATTTGCCTGTCATCTCAAACAGCCTGTGCAGAAATGACTTTAAGAATTTTAGGCGTAGGTCCGGGAGACGAGGTAATTATCCCTGCTTACACATATACGGCTACCGCTTCAATTATTTATCATGTGGGAGCAACACCAGTGATGATAGACTGTGCAAAAGATTCCTATGAGATGGATTACGAAAAAATGGAAGATGCCATCAACGAGCGGACAAAGGTTGTTGTTCCTGTCGATTTAGCCGGTGTTGTATGTGATTATGATAAAATTTATGAAGCAGTAAGAAATAAAAGAGAAATTTTTCAGCCTGCAAGTTCTTTTCAGGATTTGCTGGGACGAGTTATTGTAATGAGCGATGCTGCCCATGCTTTCGGAGCGCAATGGCACGGAAAAATGTGCGGAGAAATCGCAGATTTTACGAATTTCAGTTTTCATGCAGTTAAAAATATGACAACTGCGGAAGGCGGTGCGGCTGTACATAAGCTGCGTTCAAGAATTGATGAAGAAGGTCTTTACAAGCAATATATGCTGTGGTCGCTTCATGGTCAAACTAAAGATGCATATGCAAAAAACAAGGGCAGCTCATGGGAATATGATGTTGTTGATACCCAGTACAAATGCAATATGTCCGATATAACGGCGGCTTTAGGTTTGGCTCAGCTTGAAAGATATGATAAAATGCTTGACCGCCGTCACTTTTTAATAAAAAAATATAACGAAGCATTCAAGGATCTGCCGATCGGTGTATTGAATCATCAGGACAAAGACCACAGAAGCAGCGGACATCTTTACTTTGTTCGTTTTCTTGAAAGAGATTCGGAATTCAGAAATAAGTTTTTTAACAAAATGGCAGAGAACGGCATTATGTGTAATGTTCACTTTAAACCCCTGCCGATGTTTACTGCATATAAAAATCACGGGTTTGATATTAATGATTATCCGAACGCTTATAAAATGCATGAAAATCAGATGACGCTGCCTCTTAATACTACTCTTTCGGATGAGGATTCAGATTATGTGATTGATACATTTATAAAGGTTTATAATCAATTGAAATAAATTTTGGGAGGCTTTAAATTGAAACGCAGGCATTTTCAAAAATTAACTGTTTGTGTTGTACTGTGTTTATCAATAATTATATTTTCCTCAGCAGGAGCATTTCCCTTAAACTCTGCAATTGCCGCTGATACAAGTGAGCTTAATGAGCTTCAGAGACAAAGTCAGGAAATTGAAGAAAAACAGCAGGAAGTTGACAAAAAACTTGAAGAGGCAAGAAAAGATATTGAAAATCAGGAAAAACTCAGGGAAACCTTAGAAGAAAAAATTTCTTCTGTTGAGGATAAAATAGATAATCTCAATAAAACCATTACTGAGTATAATAATCAAATCGACAGTTTGCAGACTGATATTGACGCTAAAGAGGCTCAAATTGATGATGATTATGATAAACTGAAACAGAGGCTGAGAATTATCTATATGGCAGGAGATGTATCTTCAATAGAAATCATTTTAGGAGCAAAAAGCTTTGATGATTTTATTGATAAGGTTGATCTTGTTAAAACCCTCGGAGCTGCTGACGAAAAGCTCATAAATGAACTTCAGGACGCAATTTCAGATATTAACAAGAAAAAGACAAAGGTTGAAAAAGACAGAGATAAAGTTAATGAACAGAAAAAAGTGCTGGAGAAAAACAGAACAGAGCTTGAAAATTTGCAGGAAGAATGTGATAAGCTTATTGAAGACTTAAGAGCAAGTACAGATGAGTTATCCTCAAATAATGAAAAATATGATAATGAGAAAAAACAGCTTGAGGAAAAAATTACAAACTGGTTTAAAAGTTATTTTGCTGCAAACGGCGACCAGATTCTCCCGTCTGATACATCCGCAGGAAGTTATGCCTGGCCTGCACCGTATTGCGATGTTATAACAACGGAATTCGGCGATGACGGTCATAACGGTATGGACATAGCCTGTAACGGAAGTGCCTATGGACTTCCCATAGTAGCCGCACAAGACGGAACTGTAGCCATAGTAAACCGAACGGACGAATGGGGCTCAGGCTGGGGATATTATATTATGATAGACCACGGCGGCAGTTTTGCAACGTTGTATGCTCATTGCAGTATTATAGTTGCAGAAGCAGGAGAAACGGTTAAAAAGGGACAGATTATAGGTTATATCGGAAATACAGGCAGATCGTATGGTGCTCATCTGCATTTTGAATATTGGTATAACGGTCAAAGATATAATCCAAGATATGCTCTTGGAATGACATAAAGTGAAAGTCAACCAAATTTTTGGTTGACTTTTTACTTTATAGGAAATTGACCGGCAACAGTCGGGCATAAAAGGCATTAAAAAAGGGTACTGTCTGCCCGGGTATGTTCAGCACACCGGTTGATTTATATTTAAAATTTTATAAATTCAGTTATATTGTTTCGACAAAATTCATTAAATTTGCTTTTTTAACAGGTTTATTATATAATTATCGTGTATTTGGAAAATTAAGGAAGTTCTGGAGGTTTAAAATGAAGAAACCTATAGAATCAAAAATTAATATGATACTGATAATTGTACTATGTTTATTAATTGTTTTCCTTGTAATACAAAGTGTTTTTAAAGGATGTTCAGTTAATAGCATAAGACCTGAATCACAGTACAGAGTTTATGCAACACCTGATTATTCAACCATAGACCAAGTGCTCACCAGAGTTACGGAACCGGTATCGGAAACTCAAAATCCAACTGTTGAAGATACAACGAAGAAGAAAACCGAGAAAACAACTAAAGAAAAAGAAGAAAAATCAACAACAAAAAAATCAAAGTCTAAAGCTGAACCTACAGAAAAAAAGGAAGAAACAACAGAAGTTACCACAGAGGAAGAAACCCTGTATTATGCAACTGTTATGACAATGGAAACAACAGCCACATTGCAGGAACAGTGGGACGAGGGGTATATTGTAGCTATAGATTATCCCGATAAAACTTATAAAACCTTCCATGTTGAGCTTACGGAAAAAGACAGAGATGTTCTGGAGCATTTGTGTATGGGAGAATTTGGCTCGGGGGGATTTATAGGAGCGGCATTAATTGCGCAGTGTGTTAAGGACGCAATGTGTTTTGACGGATATGAAACGGTTGAAGATGTAAGAGTCAACTGTAAATATGACGCTTCACTTGATAATACTCCCTCACAGGAAGTAAAAAATGCAGTTTCATATATTTTTGACTATGACCAGTCGGCAGTTCAGCATAGATTAATGTATATGTATAATCCCTACATAGTCTACAGTGAATTTCACGAAGGCCAAAACTATATTTTAACATATGGCGATGTAAGATTTTTTGACCGTTGGGGTTATTAATACAAAGTTATAAATTAGACCTTTATATAGAAAAGACCTTGTAAAAAATATAAACAAGGTCTTTTGTTTATTAATAAATTGATCGTTTATGGGCTATTTACTACATTTTCGGGGGTTTTGTTTATAAAATTTCTTAAATTACTGCATACAATGCCCATAAGCCGTTCTCTTGTTTCCATAGGCGCCCATGCAATGTGTGGGGTAATGATACAGTTTTCAACACCTATTATTTTACAGTCTTTGGGCATTGGCTCGATTTCAAGTACGTCAATTCCCGCTCCTGCAAGGTGGTTGGATATTAAGGCATTTTTCAAGTCTTCTTCAACCATAACTCCGCCTCTGGCTGTGTTTATAAAATATGAACCTTTTTTCATTTTTGCAAAAGTTTCTTTATTGAAAACATATTGAGATTCTTTATTTAACGGACAATGGACTGATATAATATCGCTTTCTTTTAAAAGTGTATCAAAATCAACATAGCTTGCAATTTTGTCGGATTTTTTGCTTCTTGAATATGCAATAACATTCATTTCAAATGCTTTTGCAATTTTTGCAACGGCTTTTCCGATATTGCCGTAACCGTATATTCCTAAGGTTTTGCCTGCAAGCTCATTTAATTTATAAACAAATGGAGAAAAAATGTCACTTTTTTGCCAATTTCCCTGCTGGACAAAATTGTTATAACTTCCTGTCTTATTTATCAATTCTAAAATAAGAGCAAAGGTGTGCTGTGCAACTGCGTTTGTTGAGTAGTTTCCTGCGTTGCAAACGGTTATTCCGTTTTCATTGCAGTAGTCTGTGTCTATGTTATTGTAGCCCGTTGCCCAAAGCAAAATAAGCTTTAAATTTTTTGCAAGGGACAAGGTTTCTGCATTTAATATTGTTTTGTTGCAGATTATAACATCTGCATCCTTAACTCTCTCTGCAATTTCTTCATATTCGGTAAGCTCGTATATAACAACTTTGCCAAATTCCTTTAAAGGGTCAAGAGATAAATCACCGTTTGTTACTGTTTTGGCGTCAGGCAAAACAATTTTCATAAAACCACCCCTGATTTATTTTATATTAACTTTTGTTTTATTGCAATAAAATCTTTTTTGCTTTATAATTATTAAGTAAAATTATAAATGGGCAGAGAAAGGTAAATTATATGATAAAAAATGTTTTATTTGATTTAGACGGTACACTTCTTGTAATGAAGGACCAAGAGATATTCATAAAGATGTATTTTGAGGCTTTGTGCAAACGTTTTTGCAAAAAGTTAGAGCTTACTCCCGAACAGTTGACAAGAGGTGTCTGGAAAGGCACAGAGGCAATGTTTTATAATGACGGAAAGGCTTTAAACAGTGAGGTTTTTTGGAGGGTATTCTCTGAAACCTGCGGGAATAAGGTCTTAAAATATATAGATGATTTTGATGATTTTTATGTTAATGAATTTAATTATGCAAAGGCTTGTACCTCAGAAAATCCTCTCGCATCAAAATGTGTTCAGCTTATAAAGGATAAGGGCTACAGAATTGTCCTTGCAACAAACCCGGTATTTCCCATATCTGCAACAGGAAGCAGAATTCAATGGGCAGGAGCAGAAAAGGACTTGTTTGAACATATTACGGTTTACGATAATTCAAGCTACTGCAAGCCTAATCCGAAATATTATGAAGAAATTTTAACGAAACTTTCAATGAAAGCAGATGAATGTCTTATGGTCGGAAATGATGTTGACGAAGATATGTGTACTCACGAAATGGGAATGGAAACATACCTTGTAACAGATTGCTTAGAAAATAAGCACAATAGAGATTACAGCAACTTTACACAAGGCACATTTGAAGATTTTTATAAGTTTGCACAGCAAATGCCGAACATAAAATAATAAAATCAAAATTGCTCAAAAATTATTCATAAATAAAATAGGGCGAACCTTCAAGGGTTCGCCTTATCTTTATCCGTTAATCTCTCTTAGCTGATGGGTGTATTCTGCATACAGCCTGTCTGAAATAGCCATTTTTCTTATTATGTTTTTTACCGTTTTATCAAGACCGCTGTTTTCCGTATAATCTGCGCTGTAAATAAAATCAACCCTGTCCCTTTTTAATAAATCTTCAACCTTTTGTTTTTGTCCTTTTTGATAAACGGCAATGGCTTTTCCGCCGTATGATTTCATCATTTTCATACAGGGTACATCTGAAAGTCCGTCGCCGATATAAATCATATTGTTAAAAGGCACCCGCTTACTGTCGTCAGGCATGGATTTATTTAAATCCGTGTCGTTTGAAATATCAAGCACACCCTTGTTTATACGGTAAACAAACTGGGTTTTATTTGTGTAATTTACTGATGTTTTAGGCCAAACGCCGTTTCCGTTTTCGTCATAAAGAAATTCACAGGCAAAAATACTTTTAAACTTATCGCTTATTGATGTTCCCTCTATAATTTCTCTAAGTCCCGAAGAAATAACGTAATGTTCAACCTGAACGCCCTGGTCCTCTCCGAATTTGTTTATGCGGTCAAACCATTCTTCAACCCCCGGAAAAAGCTCAACGTCTCTGCCCTTTTCAACAAGACTTTCTCTTAAAAGCGGAACATTATGCTCTTTTGAGAGCTTGACCATTGCATACAAATAAGCAAGGACGCTGTCCATATGCTCTTTACAGCCTATTTCATTTGCATTATCCCAAAATTCCTTAGAAGTCATACCTAAGCTTGGAATAAATCCGTAATCCTGCATATCTTTCGTGCAGAGGGTTTTATCAAAATCATACATTATAGCGATAATAGGTTTATCAGTCATTAAGATACCTCAATCAGCCTTCGTAAGTTGTGATTTCTACGGTTTCAATAATTACGTCTTCTTTTGGCTTGTTGTTGGAATCTACTTCAACATCGGCTATTTTATCTACAACATCCATACCGTCGATAACCTGTGCAAATACTGTGTGACCTTTGTCAACTGCATTGTAAGCACCGTCTAAGTAAGGATTGCCGCCATGCTCAGCATAAAGATTCTGAATTTCCTCCGGTACAACTGTTGTATCGTAGCAGTAGGTTCCAAATTGGCTTGCAAAGCTCTGGAACATACTTGCGTTTGTTGAGTAGTTCTTAAGCTGAACGGAAATTGATTTCCATTGCGAAACATAATTATCCCAGCCGCCGCTTTTCTTGTAAGCGTCTGTGCCTGCCTGGTTAATGAAGAACTGGCTTCCGTTTGTATCTGCTCCAGAGTTAGCCATTGATACAGAACCTCTTAAATTTAAAAGCTTATCGCAGAATTCATCTTCAAATGAACTTCCGTATGAGCTTGTTCCGCCTGTGCCGTTAGCGTTTTCGTAGTCTCCGCCCTGAATCATAAAGTCGTCAATAACTCTGTGGAAAATCGTGTTATCATACTTTCCGTCCTTAGCAAGATTAATAAAGTTTGTAACTGTTTTTGGAGCTTGGTCGGGGAAAAACCTCCATGTTATATCGCCCATATTTGTGTGTAAGATTGCAATTGTGTCGCCTTTTTCAGGTTTTTCAAGCTGGAAACCTGCCTCTTTTTCGGTTTCAAAATAAACATCGGGGTTTATTCCCATCACGTTTAAATCAATTCCCATACTTTTCAAATCGGCAACCACGGGGTTTTCGCTGTCTGATGTTTGAACTGCTGAGGTTGTTTCTTCTTTTTCAGTATTTTGTTCTTCTCCACAGGACGTAAAAATAAATGCGGAGCATAAGCATAAAATTACTGAAAGTAAAATGCTTATAAGTTTTTTTGGATTACTTAAATTCAAATTAATCAAAACCTTTCTTTGCTAAAGTCTTATTTGCAGGAAATTTTAAACCCATAGGTTATCTATATATTTTAGTATATATCAGGTAAAAATGCAAGTTTATTATATTGTTTTTATTTTGTATATTTGTAGGTTTGTCAATGATGTGTTACAAAATTAGAAAACTTCACCGGTAGAAAGAAAAGCATCAATATAATCAGCAGGAGATTTCCAATTTAAAGGACGCATAGGAAATTTATTATATTCTCTGTTGTGAACAGCAAGTTGCTTTTTAAAATCATTAAATGAATAGAATTTATGAGTAGCATA
>CANPWP010000018.1 GCA_947584595.1 uncultured Clostridia bacterium
GTAAATTATTATCACTTTAATAGAACTTAGGATTACATTAATATTAATAAAAAAGCTCCCCCTTAAAGGAGAGCTGTAAGTATGTCAAAAAATCCAGTTTATGCTGATTTTTTTCTGTATATATGGTGATGATAAAGGAATGCCCAAAAAGAAACACGATAATACCTTGGACTATAGTCAATAAAGTGGACAGAAAAAAGTGGAAAATTGAGAGGGTATTGCAGACGCAAAAAACATGCAATACGATATACTACATATCTAGGCTTGACAGCAGTAACAAATTAGGTCAAGCTTAAATTTGCTGAAGTAAATTTAAAAAAGTTAGCAATACACAAGAAGATTGAAAAAAACGAAAGGGAAGTTCTTCCATTAATTCTTTGCTTCTGTTATTTATTAAAAATTTATTCATCAAATACGAAAAACCCGAAATTCGCTTGCCTCGAATTTCGGGTTTTTCTACAGGCCGTGACTTATAATTTTTAATAATTAATCAGTCGGTAAATTTGTATTAAAAATTTTATTATTCTAAAAACATCAGTTGATGTTATTTGTTTATAAATTAGACTATTTTTTTTAAATAATTAAACTTCAACTTCTTTAATTGATTCAAATGTTTCTATAATCTCTTTATCAGGCGCTTTTGTTAAAAGTGAAACAACTACAGTTACTATTAAAGATAGGATAAAGCCGGGAATTAATGAATAAATGTTAGTTGCTGCATAAATAGTTGTACCGTTTACGATTGGCGGATAGTCCCACAGAATAACTGTTGCCGCACCCACTATCATACCTGCAACAGAGCCTGCGGTATTTGTGCGTTTCCAGAACAAGGCAAGCAGAACGATCGGACCAAATGCAGAACCGAAACCTGCCCATGCATCCGAAACAAGTGCCATAATAGAACTGTTAGGGTCAATTGCAATTATAAAAGCTATTACTGCAACAACTAAAACTGCAACTTTTCCTACTCTTAAAGCGCTTTTTTCGGTTGCTTTTTTTCTGATAACGCCTTTATACATATCCTCAGATACGGCAGACGCAGTAACAAGAAGCTGACTGTCCGCTGTTGACATAATAGCCGCAAGAATACCGCATATAAATATTCCGCCGATAAATATAATTATATAATTTTCAGAGAAGAGCTGCTGAATTGTTCTTATAAATACTGTTTCACTTGTAGTACTGTCAAGGTCTGCTGTAAGGAATCCTCTTGCAATAAGTCCGATAAGGCAAGACGCTACAAGTGAAAGGATAACCCATACAATAGCAATTTTTCTTGATTTTTTAATTTCAGCGTCACTCTTAACTGCCATGAATCTTATAAGAATATGCGGCATACCAAAGTAGCCCAGTCCCCATGCAAGATTAGAAACTATTGTTCTCCAGTCTACGGGGCTTCCGTCTGCATTTTTGAAGAAATCAAAATAAAATTCCGGATTTGTTATACCGTGCTGTGCCAAAGCACCGGAAAAGCTTGTGTTATATGTAAGCACTATGTACGCAAGAATCGGTACTGCAAGAATGGCAACAAGCATTAACATACCTTGAATAAAGTCTGTAGTGCAAACAGCCTTAAAGCCACCCATAAATGTATAAATTAAAATTACTACTGCTGCAACCGCAAGACCGATCAAGTAAACATTAGAGTAGTTTGAACCGTCCTCATTTGCAAAAAGTGTTGCAAATAGTTTTGCGCCTGAGCTGAATGCGGAAGCAGTATAAACTGCAAAGAAAATTGCGATAATAATAGATGATATTATTTTTATAACGCCTTTTTTATCACCGAATCTGTTTTCAAAAAAGCTGGGGATTGTAAGGGAATTACCCGAAACTATAGTGTACTTTCTCAGCCTTGAAGAAACAAGATACCAGTTTAATATTGTTCCGATCAAAAGCCCTACTGCAATCCAGACCTCTCCCGTGCCTGCAAGATAAACTGAGCCCGGCAATCCCATAAGAAGCCAGCCGCTCATATCAGAGGCCTGTGCAGAAAGTGCGGCAGTCCAGCTGTTTAAGTTTCTTCCGCCTAAAAAGTAGTCCTCGTTATTCTTGGTGTTCTTTGAATATACAAATCCGATTATAATCATAATCAGCATATATACCGCAAAGGCACTGAGAATTAAAATGTTTGTAATTGTCATTTTTTCCTCCTTGTTAATATGATTACAAATAATACCCTATAATTTTATCAAAAAATTGTATTTTTTGCAACAATTATTATTAAATAATGCATTTTGCATAAAATCTTGCATAAATAATTGTTGATTTAACCTTAATTTGGTATTATAATTACTATAGGAAAATTTTAAGTTCAGAGGTGTAAGAATGGACATTGTGAGAAGAACCTGGACTGAGGTTTCACTAAATGCCATAGAACATAATTTTAATGAAATTAAAAATAAAGTCGGCAACAAGAAAGTTTGCTGTGTTGTCAAGGCAGACGGTTATGGTCACGGTGCTGTTGAACTTTCAAGGGAATATGAAAGATTAGGGGCGGATTTTTTAGCAGTTTCCAATATAGACGAGGGAAAAGAGCTGAGAGAAAACGGTGTGACTCTGCCGATTGTTATTTTAGGTTACACACCCGCACTCAATGTGACTGAGCTTATTAACAATAATCTTTCTCAGGCAGTTTACAGCCTTGATTATGCAAAAATGCTTAATGAAAATTGCAGAGGTTTTGATAAAAAAATTAAAATACATATTAAGCTTGATACTGGTATGAGCAGAATAGGCTTTATGTGTCAGAAATTTCCCCGTGACGATTATTCTGTTGAAGAAATAAAACAGACCTGTGAATTGGAACATTTACAACTTGAGGGTTTATTTACTCATTTCTGTGTATCTGATGAAGGGGAAGAGGGCAGAGAATTTACAAATGAGCAATACAAGAATTTTAACATTGTTCTTGATAAGCTGAAAAAAAACGGAATTAATCCGTCTGTTGTGCATTGCTCCAACAGCGGCGCTATTGAAGATTATCCAAAAACCTACTGCGATATGGTAAGAGCGGGAATTATTCTTTACGGTTTAAGTCCTTCTTCTAAGCTACAGGGCAGACTTGATTTAATTCCTGCCATGACGTTAAAAACTTCGGTTGCATATGTAAAATATATTGAAAAGGGTGCAACGATTTCTTACGGAAGAACTTATAGAGCACAAAAGAAAATGAAAGTTGCTACTGTTCCTATCGGTTATGCAGACGGCTTTATTAGAAAATATGCAAAAAACGGATATATGATGATTAAAGGCAAAAAAGCTCCTATTGTAGGCAGAGTTTGTATGGATCAGACAATGCTTGATGTTACTGATATTGAAGATGTAAAAATTGGAGATGAGGTAATTGTTTTTGGTGACGGTTCAGGGGATTCACCTACGGCGGATACTCTGGCTTTAAGTGCCGATACTATAAATTATGAGATAGTTTGTCTCATTTCAAAAAGAGTTCCCAGAGTTTTTGTAAAAGACGGAAAAGTTATTGATATTATGTATAAACTCTAAAAGGAAAAAGGTAGTAAATTATGAGATTATTGGTAGTTGACGGAAACAGTATAGTAAACAGAGCATTTTACGGTATAAGACCTTTAACAACAAAAGACGGTCAATTTACACAAGCAATTTACGGCTTTCTTACAATGCTTGAAAAAATAAAATCAGATACTAAACCTGACAGGGTAGCTATTGCCTTTGATTTAAAATCACCTACATTCAGGCATAAAGCATATGCAGGCTATAAGGCACAAAGAAAAGGTATGCCTGATGAGCTTGCGCAGCAGCTGCCGCCGTTAAAAGAGCTTTTAAAGCTGTTAGGTTATACTCTTGTTACCTGTGAGGGTTATGAGGCTGACGATATTTTAGGTACTCTATCAAAGGCTTGTGAAGATAGGGGCGAGGAGTGTTTTCTTGCAACAGGTGACAGAGACAGCTTACAGCTTGTATCCGATTTAACTACCGTTGACCTTGCTTCAAATAAGCAAAACATAATTTATACCCCCGAAAAGATTATGGAGGACTACGGCGTTACTCCTAAAGAATTAATTGAAGTTAAAGCAATTCAGGGAGATACTTCCGATAATATTCCCGGAGTTGCAGGAATAGGACCAAAGGGTGCAAAAGATTTAATCTCAAAGTACCATTCTGTTTCATATATATATGAAAACATAGATACCCTTGATATAAAGGAAGGAGTAAGGAAAAAATTAATTGAATCCAAAGAAAATGCAAAGCTTAGCAGAATGTTAGGAGAAATTTGCAGAGAAGCACCAATTGATACAAACTTGGATTCATATAAGGTAACTATGGAAAATCCCGAAAAAGCAATCCGCTTTATGGCAAGGCTTGAACTTTTTTCTTTAATAGAAAAAATGGGATTAAGAAATGTTTCATCTGCCGAGACGATAGTTAACGAGGAAAAAAAGCAAAATACCTTTAAATTGAAAGATATAAATGATGAAAATATAAATGAATTAAATTCCTTAAAGGAAATATACTTTTCTTTTATTTGCAATAATGAAACTGCTAAAATGATTGTAACTGATAAAGATACAGTCTATGTTACGGAAAATGAAAATTATATAAAAGCACTCCTTCAAAATTCTGATTTAGAAAAATATACAGACAACAGCAAGGTTGTTTATTCTTATTCAGAAAAAAACGGTTTTTCTACAGAAAATGTAAAGGGTGATATAATTCTTGCGGCATATTTGTTAAATCCCTCTGCAAGCTCTTATGATTTGCAAAGACTGTGCGAAGAATATAATCTTTCTTTGCCTGAATGTGAAAATAAGGATAATTCCGATTATGCCTGCAACGCCTTGCTTCCTGAACTGTTTGAAAAGGTGAATAATCAGATAATTGCAAATAATCAGGAAAAGCTTCTGTCCAAGGTTGAAATTCCTCTTGCAGAGGTTCTTGCATATATGGAAAACACAGGGGTTGAGGCTGATTCGCAGGGTATTGAGCAGTTTGGTGAAATGCTTGGTGTACAAATTGAAAATTTGCAAAAAGATATTTATAACAGTGTTGGAGAAGAGTTTAATATAAATTCTCCAAAGCAGTTAGGCGTTGCTCTTTTTGAAAAATTAGGACTGCCTTGCAGAAAGAAAACTAAAAGCGGATACAGCACAAATGCTGAGGTGCTTGAGGAACTTTATAATGCTCACCCTGTTGTGCCTATGGTGTTGCAGTACAGAACTTTAGCAAAACTAAAATCAACTTATTGCGACGGTTTATTAAAGGTCATAGATGATGACGGAAGGATCCACTCAAGATTTAATCAGACAGAAACAAGAACAGGCAGAATAAGCTCAACAGAGCCCAATTTGCAAAATATTCCTGTAAGAACAGAACTTGGCAGAGAAATGAGAAAGTTCTTTAAAGCTAAAGAGGGATACGTTTTTGTAGATGCGGATTATTCTCAAATAGAATTAAGAGTGCTTGCTCATATTTCAGGCGATAAAAATATGATTGAGGCATTTAAGGAAAATAAGGATATTCACACAATTACCGCTTCACAGGTGTTTAATATGCCTTTTGAAATGGTAACACCTTTAATGAGAAGCAGGGCAAAGGCAGTAAACTTTGGAATTGTTTACGGTATCGGCGCTTATTCTCTGGCAAAGGATATAGGCGTTACAAACAAAGAGGCTAAAAACTATATCGACTCTTATCTTTCACATTACAGCGGTGTAGATGAATATATGAAAAATGTAGTTGAAAAGGCTAAAAAAGACGGTTATGTGGAAACTATGTACGGCAGAAGAAGATATCTGCCCGAGCTTTCCGCAGGTAATCATATAACGAGGGCCTTCGGCGAAAGAGTTGCAAGAAATATGCCTATTCAGGGAACAGCGGCAGATATTATTAAAATTGCAATGGTGAGGGTATTTGACAGACTAAAGAAAGAAAACTTACATTCCCGCTTAATACTGCAAATACACGATGAACTTATTGTTGAAGCACCGCAAGATGAAGCAATGCGAGTTGCAATGCTTTTGCAGGAAGAAATGGAGAACGCAGTAAAATTAAATGTTCCTCTTGTTGCAGATGCGGCTGTAGGAAAAACTTGGTACGAGGCAAAAGGCTGATGAAAAAAATTTTATTTGTATGTACAGGAAATACCTGCCGAAGTCCGATGGCAGAGGGAATTTTTAATTTTCTTGCAAAAGAAAACAATCTTGATTATATTGCAGAAAGTGCAGGACTTGTTACAAGCACTGGTCTTAACTATTCGGAAAATTCCGTAAAAGTCTGTAAGGAAATCGGAATAGATATAGAAAATGGTAAGTCTGTCTTTATAAAAGATATTGATATTAATGATTATGATTTGTTTGTGCCTATGTCTGTAAGTCACGCACAGGCTCTTGTCTCACTGGGTGTTCCAAAGAATAAAATATGTTTATTAAAAAGCAGCGGGATTTCCGACCCATACGGCGGAGATATGGATATATACAAAAAATGCTGTCTTGAAATTAAAAACGCTGTTATAAATTTAATTGAAAAACTATGATTATAAAAAAAGCAGATATTAACTATTTAAAAGATATTGTTAAAATTGAAGAACAGGTTTTTGCTCACCCTTGGTCAGTAGAAAGTATTGAAAACCTGCTGAAAGATGAAAATTCAGCGGTTTTTGTAGCTGTATGCGAAAACGAAGTTTGCGGTTATTGTGGAGTTAATACGGTACTTGACGAGGGATATACAACAAATATTGCAGTACTTAAAGATTATCGCAGACAGGGTATAGGAAACGAGCTTTTAAACACCCTTTGTAATTTTGCAAAAGGAAAAAAACTGTCTTTTTTAACATTAGAGGTAAGAAAATCTAATATCCCTGCAATATCTTTATATAAAAAATACGGTTTTGCAAAGGCAGGAGAAAGAAAAAACTATTATTCATCACCTGTTGAAAATGCACTTTTATTTACAAAGTATTTTTAATTAATTTATAGATAATTTGAAAGGAAAGTAAAGATGAAAATTCTTGCAATAGAAAGCTCTTGTGATGAAACTGCGGCGGCAGTTGTTGAAGACGGAAGAAATGTTCTTTCTTCTGTAGTGGCAACACAGGTTGCAGAGCACAGAAAATACGGCGGAGTTGTGCCTGAGATTGCTTCAAGACGGCACGCTGAAAATATTGTGCCTGTTGTAAGGCAGGCTTTAAGCAACGCTAAGATAACCTTAGAACAGGCGGACGCAATTGCGGTAACTCACGCTCCGGGGTTGATTGGTGCTTTGCTTGTGGGTGTTAATTTTGCAAAGGGGTTATCTTTTGCTACAGGGAAACCGCTTATTCCTGTTCATCATCTGCGTTCGCATATAGCATCAAATTATATTTCAAATAAAGAATTAAAACCGCCTTTTTTATGTCTTGTAGTATCAGGTGGGCACAGCCATATTGTTATGGTTGAAGATTACACAAAAATGAAGATCATAGGCAAAACAAGAGATGACGCCGCAGGCGAAGCCTTTGATAAAGCGGCACGAACAATGGGAATACCTTATCCTGGGGGAATTGAGCTTGACAAAATTGCAGAAGAGGGAAATCCCGATGCATTTAAACTTCCCCACCCTGTTGTAAACGGTTCACCATATGACTTTAGCTTTTCAGGTTTGAAAACTGCCGTTATCAATTTGATACATAATGCTTCTCAAAAGGGTGAAACATTACTTGTTGCTGACCTTTCAGCCTCTTTCAGAAAGGCAGTTGTGGATTGCCTTACAAATAATTTTTTGAATGCCGCAGAGGATTTTAATGCAAAAACTCTTGTTATTGCAGGTGGTGTTTCAGCAAATTCCCTCCTGAGGAAAAATCTTGAAATGCATTGTAAACAGCGTAAATTACAGTTTTTTATGCCTGATAAATCTCTGTGCGGTGATAATGCTGCAATGGTAGGCTCACAGGGGTATTATGAATTTTTATCAGGAAATATTGCAAAAACCGATTTGAATGCCTCTGCAACATTATCTATTGATTACAATTAAAAATGTGATTTTTTAATTTATAGAAACTGCTTGGTAACAGTCGGGCATAAAAGAGTGGTTAAATATGGTACTGTCTGCCCGAATAGGGCTATCCAACGTCTGCTTTTTTAAACAACTGATATAAAAAAATTTGTTTAAATATAAAATAAATTCGCAAAATATACATTGTTCATTTTTTATAATTATGATATAATATAAATTGTAAAATTTTACAGGCCTTTAAAAAATCAAATGCACCAAAACAGGCTGAAAGGAGTTTCTTATGACAAACAATAAATCTGTAATTGCTTGGCTTGACGAAATGAAGGAATTACTTTGTCCTGACGAAGTAGTCTGGATCGACGGCAGCAAAGAGCAAATTGAAAAATTAAGAGCAGAGGCTTGCTCAACAGGTGAACTTATTAAATTAAATCAGGAGCTACTTCCTGAGTGTTATCTTCACAGAACAGCAGTAAACGATGTTGCACGTGTTGAAGACAGAACATTCATTTGCTCAAGAAAAGAAGAGGACGCAGGTCCGACAAATAACTGGAAAGACCCGCAGGAAGCTTACAAAATGCTTTTTGATATTGCAAGAGGAAGCTACAAGGGCAAAACGATGTATGTTATTCCTTATTCAATGGGTCCTGTAGGTTCACCGCTTGCTGAAATCGGCTTTGAGGTTACAGATTCTATTTATGTTGTACTCAATATGGCTATTATGACAAGAGTAGGTAAGAAAGTTGTTGAAACTCTCGGAGACAGCGAAAATTGGATCAAAGGTCTTCACTCACGCTGTGATATTGATCCTGAAAAGCGTTATATCTGCCACTTCCCTGAAGATAACTACATTATCAGCGTAAACTCAGGTTACGGCGGAAACGTTCTTTTAGGTAAAAAATGCTTCGCTTTAAGAATTGCATCTTACCTCGGCAAAAATAACCAGTGGATGGCTGAGCATATGCTTATTCTCGGCATTGAAAATCCACAGGGCGAAATTAAATATGTTGCCGCTGCATTCCCGTCAGCCTGCGGTAAAACTAACCTTGCTATGCTTATTCCTCCTGAAGGATACAGAAATAAAGGCTATAAAGTTTGGACAGTAGGCGACGATATCGCTTGGATGAGAAAAGGTCCCGACGGAAGACTTTACGCTATTAACCCTGAAAACGGTTTCTTCGGCGTTGCTCCGGGTACTAACAAAAAATCAAATCCAAATGCTCTTGCTTCTACTCAAAAGGGTACGATTTTTACAAATGTTGTTCTTAACAAAGATAACGATACAGTATGGTGGGAAGGTCTTGACAAAAATCCTCCTGCTAATGCAGTTAACTGGAAGGGTGAGCCTTGGAACGGTCAGACTTCAAGCGAAAAGGGCGCTCATCCCAACTCAAGATTTACTGCTCCTGCTGAAAACTGCCCATGCATCAGTCCTGAGTTTAATTCAACAACAGGCGTTCCGATTTCAGCTATTATCTTCGGCGGACGCCGTGCTCAGACAACTCCTCTCGTTTACCAGTCAAGAGATTGGAACAACGGTGTGTTTGTAGGCTCAATTATGGCTTCTGAAACAACTGCTGCTGCCACAGGTGCAGTTGGTGTTGTTCGCCGTGACCCAATGGCTATGCTCCCGTTCTGCGGTTATCATATGGGTGATTACTTTGCTCACTGGATCGAAATGGGAGAGGTTTTAGGCGATAAAGCTCCTAAAATCTTTAATGTAAACTGGTTCCGTCTTGATGACGAAGGTCACTTCTTATGGCCCGGCTTTGGTGATAATTTCCGTGTTCTTGAGTGGATAATCAACCGCTGTGAGGGCAAGGCAGACGCTCAGGAAACAGCTATCGGTTATGTTCCTAATGCAGAAGATATTAATCTTGAAGGTCTTGATATTGATATTGAAACATTAAAAGACATTCTTTATGTTGATAATGAAAAATGGCTTAAAGAGGCTGAGGGTATTGAAGAATTTTACAAGAAGTTTGGCGATAAACTTCCTCAAGAACTCAAAAATCAGCTTGCAGGTCTTAAAGAAAGACTTTCTAAATAAGTTAAATTTTAGCTTTATCAAAACTCGGAGCAGAATTTTGCTCCGAGTTTTTTCTGTTATGATAATAGGCAGCTTTCGCAGTCACTGACTGCGACAAAGGGATGCTCGCCCTTTGAGCCTCGGTCGCTTTTTAAAAAACGACACAAAAAACTTTTACTTTTTATAACTAAAACTCTCAAATTTTTAATATTAGGATTTAAATTTATTTCTATGCAATGGTATTGCATAATTTGTTAAAATTTAGTACACTAAATATAGTAATATTTGGTGGTGATCAGTTGAAAAAACGAGGAGGTTTATTGGCACTGATTTTCGCAGTAATATTTGTTTTTTGCTCATGCTCTGATGATGTTAAGAATGAGATTAACAGTACTCAGCCTGTCACTCAGACACCATCTGCCGTAAACAAAACAGATAATAAAGATTTTACAGATAAATATGCGGCGATAAAATTAACCTTTGGATATGACGGTCTTGAAAATGAGGCTCAAAGAGCCTGTTATAATGCCATGTCTGAAATTTCAGATGTTATAACCGATACAACTTCTGATTCAAATTCCTATTTAACAGAGGAAAAATTTATTTCTATGAATCTTCTGGATAAGGATATTTTTATTGCTTTAACTGCTTATAAATATGATAATCCGGGAGTTTTTTGGCTTAAAGAATCTTTTACAAGCAGTTATTATAACGGTGGAGTAGGAATAAGACTTTGCTCTTATTATTCTGCTGAAGAATTAAATAAAAGAAAAGCAAAATTTGATAACAAAGTTTCAGAAATTATCAAGCCGCTTGAAAGCGAAATGTCTGAATATGAAAGAGAGCTTTACATTCATAACTACCTGATAAAAAATTGTGAGTATGATAATGCCGCATCAGAACTTGTTAAAAATAATGTCCACAGCGATTCCGGTGAGTCATTTACAGCTTACGGAGCGTTAATAGAGTGCAATGCCGTATGTCAGGGTTATTCTGATGCAATGAGTTATTTGTTAGCTTGTGTAGGTATAGAAAATACTGAAATTTCAGGAACAAGTCAGGGCGGAAACCATATATGGAATGCAGTTAAAATTGACGGTGACTGGTATTATCTTGATGCTACATGGGATGATCACGGAGACGAAGTGTATCAGTATGATTATTTTAATATTACAACTTCACAGCTTGAATATGACCATACAATTGCCGAAACATATGAAAATATGACAGAAGAGGAAATAACAGGCGGCGGGAGCAATCTGGGAAGAAACTTTAATATCTTTATTCCCGATTGTACTGAGGAAAGTGAAAATTATTATGTAAAAAACGGAGCAATTTTACAAGGCTTTGATGAAGAAAATGACGTTTTAATGGGCGAAGAGCTGTTAAAAGTTGCACTTAATGGAGATACTTATTACAACATTTGTGTTGATAGAAATTATGTTGATTATGAAAATGCCTGTGAACAGTTATTTGACCCGTACATTTACCGTTTTCAAAACTATGTTAATTATGCAAACAGCCATCTTTCAGAGTATCAGATCGATTACTCTGCCTCTATTGTTAAAAAGGATAAATTAAATGTAATAACCGTAAAATTAAGTTATATTTAATAGTGTAAGGAGTTAAAAAATGAAGTATGATTCACAGCTTTTTGAACTTATAAAAAATGAGGAAATAGCCAAAGGTATATTTGATTGGACGGTTAAAAATTCCAATCTGTCTTCCGCTGCAAAGGCAGGACAGTTTGCTCATATTGCAGTACCCGGAAAAACACTGAGAAGACCTATTTCAATTTGTGATGCAGATAACAACACCATGAGACTTGTTTTTCAGGTAAAGGGCGAGGGTACACAAATTATGTCACGGCAAAAGGTGGGTACATATGTAGGTATTATTGCACCCTTAGGAAACGGCTTTAAAATTGAAAAGGACAAAAGGTACTGTTTAATAGGCGGAGGTATCGGTGTTCCTCCAATGCTTTACACAGCAAAACAAACTGATAACCCGTTGGTAATAACAGGTTTCAGAAGCAAAGACCTTGTTATTTTACAGGAGGATTTTATAAATGCTGGTGCAGAACTCGTGCTTACAACAGATGACGGTACAGCAGGTGTTCACGGATTTGTTACAGATGTTTTAAAAGAGAAAATAAATGAAGTTGATGAAATTTGCGCCTGCGGACCGATTCCCATGCTAAGGGCAATTTCACAAATAGCAAAGGAATTTGACAAGCCCTGTCAGGTTTCTTTAGAGGAGAGAATGGGCTGCGGCGTAGGAGCGTGCCTTGTTTGTGCCTGTAAGGTAAGACGAACAAACGGGGAAGAAGAGTATCTTCATGTTTGCAAAAACGGTCCTGTATTTAACGCAGAGGAGGTCGTGTTTTAATGGCAGATTTAAAGGTAAGTATAGCAGGAATTGAATTTTCAAATCCATTGATTGCAGCCTCAGGAACATTCGGTTTCGGAAGAGAATACAACGAATTTTATCCTCTGTCAGTATTAGGAGGAATTTCCTGCAAAGGAATTACTCTGAAAAAAAGAGACGGAAACCCGCCTCCCAGAATAGCGGAAACACCGTCGGGTATTTTAAATGCTGTAGGTCTGCAAAACCCCGGAGTTGAACATTTTATAGAAAATGATTTAAAATGGCTTAAAGAACAAAACACCGTTGTTATTGCAAATGTTGCCGGAAACACAGAAGAGGATTACTGTAAAATGGCAGAAAGGATCAGCGACAGCGATGTTGATATGATTGAAATGAATATTTCATGTCCCAATGTTAAAAGCGGCGGAGTACAGTTTGGCACAAGCTGTGAATCGGTAGGCAGCATTACAAAAGCAGTAAGAAAATACTGCAAAAAGCCGCTTATTGTTAAGCTGAGTCCCAATGTAACCGATATTGCAGAAATAGCACGCTCTGCCGAGGCAGAAGGTGCAGACGCAATTTCTATGATAAATACTTTAACGGGAATGAGGATCGACATTCAAACACGCCGACCGATTATAAGAAACAACACGGGAGGATTAAGCGGACCTGCCGTATTTCCTGTTGCGCTAAGAATGGTATGGCAAACGTACAATGCTGTAAAAATTCCAATTATAGGTATGGGCGGCATTTCAACCTGGCAGGACGCAGTTGAAATGCTTATTGCCGGAGCAAGTGCGTTACAAATTGGTACCGCATTCTTTTCAGATCCATATGCTCCTGTTAAAATTTGTAATGGATTGGAAAAGTTTATGGATGAAAATAATATAAAAAATATTTCTGAATTAACAGGTACAATTAAGCCTTGGTAAAATAATTTACAAATATTTACACATACTATTTAAAATTATTTAAGGTAGGTAAATAGTATGGATATAGTTAAAGTTATATTATCATCGTTGGGGTCGCTTATTGTATTGTTTATATTATCAAAAATAATAGGTAATAAGCAGATTTCAGAGCTTAGTATGTTTGATTACATTAATGGAATTACTATCGGATCTATTGCAGCTGAAATGGCTACAAGATTGGATCAGAGCTTTTATCAGCCGCTGATTGCTATGGTAATTTATGCATTGGCAACCTTTTTACTTTCTATATTATCAATAAAAAGTTTAAAGGTACGAAGGATTTTTACAGGAAGGTCAATTTTTCTTTTGGATAAAGGAAAAATTTTTAGAGAAAACTTTAAAGTTGCAAAATATGATATAAATGAATTTTTAGCTCAGTGCAGAATTGCAGGTTATTTCAGCCTTGATGAAATTGAAACCGCAGTACTTGAATCAAACGGAAAAATATCGATTTTGCCAAAGGCTCAAAACAGACCATGCACTCCTGCTGATTTGGCGATATCGGTTCCTGAAAGCAGACCTGAGGTTAATGTTATTTTAGACGGTCAAATTCTTGAAAAGAATTTAAAATACACAGGCAATGATAAAAATTGGCTTAATAAACAGCTTGAAAAACAGAAAAAATCCTTGAAAGATGTTTTTCTCGGAATTTGTAACAATGATAATGAACTTGAAATTTATGATATAATTAAGGAAAAACCTCTTAATGATGTATTTGAATAAGGTGAAAAAATGATAATTGCCGCAATAGATTTGGGAAAGGCAAGAACAGGTATTGCAGTTTGCGATAAATCCGAAATTCTTGCTTCTCCTTATACTGTAATTGAAGAAAAATACCCGCCTAAATGTCTTGAAAAGGTAGCTCAGGCGGTAAAAGAGGCTAAGGCTGAAATACTTGTGGTGGGACTTCCTAAAAATATGGACGGCTCAGAGGGTGAAAGTGCAAGAAATGCAAGGAAGTTTGCAGAAAACCTGAAACAGCTCACCGGAATTGATACTTTTATGCAGGACGAAAGAGGAACAACCATAACCGCTCATAATTACCTTAACGATACTAATACAAAGGGCAGGAAGCGAAAGGCGGTTGTTGACGCTGTTGCAGCTACTATTATTTTACAAAATTTTATAGATTCAAGAAAATAAAAATTAAAATTTTTTATTTTTTGTTGTATTGTAATATTTTATGTGTTATCATGACAATAACAACATTTATAAATAATTTTTATAAGGGGAAATGTTTATGTCTTTTTGCTCAAAATGCGGCTATAATCTACCTGATGACGCAAAGTTTTGTCCTGCTTGCGGAAACCCAGTTAATTCACAAGTTTCACAAAACGTAAACTCAGCAGAAAATCAAGCACAAGCTCAGCAGCCAAACTTTAACCAGCAGGAAAGCCCAAATTTTAACCAACAGGCACAACCAAACTTTAATCAGCAGACAAATTCGAATTTTAACCAACAGACACAGCCAAACTTTAATCAGCAGACAAATCCGAATTTTAACCAACAGACAAACACGAATTTCAATCAGCAGGCACATTCAAATTATAATTATCAGACAAATTTTAATAAGAATTACACAAAAAATCCCGACGGTACATATGTATTTACAGGTCCTGTTAATGCAGACGGAATGTATGTAAGTGATGTACAAAAGAATAAATATTTAAATATTTTATCATATATCGGAATTTTATTTTTAATTCCTTTATTTGCTGCAAAAGGTTCAAAATATTCAAGATTTCACGTAAATCAAGGTTTAATTCTTTTCATCTTCGAAGTTGCTTATAATATTATCAAGGCAATTGTTATGGCTATATTATCTGCAATTATGTTTGCAGGTGATTATTATTATGTGCTTTCACCAATGTACGGACTTTACTCTATAATTAATACTATACTATCAATTGTAAATTTAGGTTTTACTGCACTTGCTATTTACGGTATCTATAATACCTGTACAGGTAAAGTAAAAGAACTTCCTATTATCGGAAAGTTCAGGATTTTAAAATAATTGAATAAACTTATTTAAATTAAGAGAGACTGTTTTGATACAGTCTCTCTTTGTTAAAACTCTATTTTATTATTATAACTTCCTATAATATTTGCTTTTTGTTTATAAATAAGTTATTATATATTCAGAATAAACAGAAAGTGTGATTTTATGGATAAAAAGCTTATTGAAGAGATAAACTACCTTGCAAAGAAAAAAAGGGAAAAGGGGCTTAATAAAGAGGAAACAGAACGCCAAAAGGTTTTATACAAAGAGTATTTAACTCAATTTAAAAGTCAGTTTGATAAACAGCTTGACAATATTGATGTTAAAATGCCTGACGGAATGGTCATACCTTTAAAAGAAATCGGAAAAATGAATAAAAAACATAAGTAAATTTTTGCAATAAAACAATTTTATATTATGAAAAACACCGATTAATGAACTGTTCATTAATCGGTGTTTTGAATTAATTACCACCAGTATCTTGATTCAGCCTGCGGTTTTTTCATACGCTTTTCCATACGCATTGCCGCACGAGCCGCTTTTCTTTTTCTTTCTTTGCTTGTTCTAACAAGCATATATATGCTTGTTAATGAAATTAGCATTATTACTGTAAACAAAGTAATTGTAACTCCGTTAATTCTGAATATATGAGGACCTACTGCTGTAAATCCGTTTGATGCAAAATTAGAAACTGCATTTTTAGCAAGTTGATTAGTTTTTTCAACTACATTTTTAGCGGTTGCTTCATTATTTTTTGCTGCTTCATTATTTAATATGAATGAAGAAGTGTTTGATGAATTAACGGCAAGCTGATTTGGTCCCATAATACCGCTTGAATTTAAAGAAAATGCATTAAATGTATAAACAGAAGTAGGGGGTTGTGTTTCGGTTGTTTCTTCTGTTGCTTCAGTTTCTTCCGTTGTTTCAAATCTCGGATTTGACTTTGCATCATCAGACAAAATTGCCTCTATAGTTGCTTCGTCCAGCTCGCCTGTAGCCTCTAAATCATTATCTATTTGAAAAGCAAAAATAGCTTCGGTAGTATGAGTTCCGATTTCGCCGTCACATACTCCGCTGTAATAATTTAAGGATTTGAGTTTTTCCTGAACAGAAGTTATTGTTTCTGTTGTATTTTCGTCTTGTTCAGGTTCCTGAGCTGCATAAGGTGCGTTGTCAGAAAAGAGAAGTTCCTGATCTGATTTACCGGAAATACCGTCAATTGTTACGCCCGCCGCTTCTTGAAATTCTTTATATGACTTTTCTGTTTTATCGCCAAAGTAACCGTCGATACTTCCTGTGTAAAAGCCTAATTCCTGAAGTCTTTCCTGAATTTTTGTTACTGTATCTCCCTGAGAACCGTATTGAACTGTTTCATAATATGGAGTATTTGATTCTGTATCGCTTGAAGAAGGTTCATTGTCATTTGAAGATGGGGTACTGTCTGCCTCTGATGATGTATCTGAAGGAGTAGTATCGGAAATACCGTCTGAACCAAAGTAGTAGGTTACTCCGTCTATAGTTCTTGATGTATCTACTATATACTCACCATCTTCATAATAATAGTAATTACCGTTAAATTCTTCCCAGCCGTATGTAGGATAGCTTAAATTGCTTAATTTAAACCATGTTGTCCAGCCCATATAGTCAACAGATGAATAACATACACCCGATGATTCATCTCTGGCGTCAACAGCCATTCCGTTGCCTACATAAACACCTACATGACCAGGATGGTAAAGTCCAAGTCCGTGAACTCTTGGAATACCGTTGTAAACGCTGCCGCTTTCGGAAGCTGCACCTAACTGTGCATCTCCTGTACGGTTACCGCCTGCATATGAATAGATAAGACCTGAACAGTCAACTGCACCGGGGGAAGAACCTCCGTATACATAAGCCCAACCGCTGTAATAAGCATTTAATGCCCATTCTGCAAGACCTGCGCCGGTACCGCTTGCAGAAGCAGAGAACATTGTTCCGGCTAAGCACATTGAAGAAAGAATTGAAATTGTAACTATTAGAGTTACAATTTTCTTTAAATGCTTCATAAAATATTACCTCCGTTATTCAAAAAAGGACGTAAAAGCATAATATATTCAATAATTTCAATTACAAAAAAATTACGTCCAGTAACAATTTTGTAATAATTATAGCATATATTGTTTCAAAATTGCAACCCAAAATTTTCTTTTTCTGAAAATATACACATATTATGTGAAAATTACATAAAATAAAGGAATATTTTACATATATATTATTTAAAAAGATTACAAATTTTAAATGTTTTATTTCTTACACGGAATATTACATGGAGTTTCTGTTGTAATAAATTGTTTTATGCTGTAATTTGTTGAATAAAATAAAAAAACCTCCTTTCTGCTGAAAGAAGGTTTATAATTTATAATTAAAGTATTAAGTTTCCGTCATTTTATTTATTCATTTGCTTCAATATGTTTATCTGCAAAGTTTTTACTTGTCTCACTAATATTTTTATCCGATTCCGTATCGGGAAATTTTGTATATAAAAATTTTAAAACAATTGGAGTTGTTATTGATGAAACTATAATTAAAATAATTATTGCAGAGAACATCGACGGATTTAAAAGTCCTGCATTCATACCCTTTTGTGCTACAATTAATGCAACTTCTCCTCGGTTCATCATTCCGACGCCGATTTTAAGTGAATCTGCTGTACTGAATCTGCAAATGCGGGCAACCGAGCCGCAGCCGATAACTTTTGTTATCAATGCAACAGCTACAATCGCAATTGTAAACCAGAGAATTGACATATTAAAATCGTTAAAACTTGTCTGTATTCCGATACTTGCAAAGAAAATAGGTCCAAAAATCATATATGAATTTATATCCATTTTTCTTTCAATATAGTTGGAGTCATGAATGTTACATAGAACTATACCTGCAACATATGCACCTGTAATATCTGCAATGCCGAAATATTCTTCTGCACAGTAGGCAAAGGCAAAGCATAATGCAAGACCGAAAATAGGAATTCTTCTCGTATGAGGATTTCTTTTATCAAGCCATTTAAATAAGAAGTAAAGTGCAAAACCGAGGATGAAAGCAAATACAAAAAATAAAATTGTTTGAATACATATTTTTATCGGGCTTTCATTTGGGTCTTTAAATCCTATTACAACTGTTAAGAGAATAATTCCGATAACGTCGTCTATAATAGCGGCGCTGAGAATTGTTGTACCCACTTTTCCTTTTAAATGACCTAACTCATTTAATGCTCGAACAGTTATACTTACTGAAGTTGCGGTAAGTATGGTGCCCATAAAAACAGACTCAAGCATTTGATTGCTTATTGGATCAAAACCGAACGCATAGTAAACTAATGCTCCGCCTAAAAGCGGTACAGCAACACCCGAAGCGGCTATTAAAAGCGCTATCGGACCTGTTTTAATAAGATCTTTGAGATCTGTTCCAAGACCGGCAGAAAACATAAGAAGAACAACACCGATTTCCGCCATCGCTGTTAAAAAATCAGTTTCTCCGACCCATCCCAGAACACAAGGCCCTATTACAAGACCTGCTACAATTTCACCTACAACTTGCGGTGCTTTTAACTTTCTTGCCACAAGTCCGAATAATTTTGTTGCAATAAGTATTATCGCAATATCCTTAAAAACTGACAATATATCCATATATATCCCCCTTTATTACCAGCATATATTATAACACTAAATCCTTCAAAATAATAAAATATAAGAATTATAACATTATTGTTATTATATTTTTATATTATTCATATGTTGTAATAAACTTCAATTAAAAATGAGATAAAATTTGACTAAAAATATCGACTTTTTAATTGGTGTTTAATACAAATTTAGGGGTGATTATATGAAAATAAACTGGAAAGTAAGATTAAAAAGCGGCACTTTTTGGGTGGGATTAATTTCGTTATGCATAACATTTATATATGCACTGCTTGAAATGTTCGGAATTGTTCCTGATTTAAGCGAAAATCAAGTGATGAATATTGTTGTTATAATATTACAGATTCTTGCATTTGTCGGTGTTATATCCGATCCCACAACAAAAGGAATAAGCGACAGCAAACAGGCTCTTACATATGAAGAACCGAAGAAAGATTAATAAATTAATATATAAAAACACTGTCTTATAAGATAGTGTTTTTACTTTTTGAGAATTTGTTATAATAATTTTCAAAAAGTATATTGACAAAAATATGAAAGGGTGATATATTGTTTTAGGTTAGTTAAGACTAACTCAAGTTTTAATTATTTTAACAACTTAAGACTTAAACGGTTGTTTTTTATTTTATTGCAGAGTTAGTTAAAACTAACTATAGCTGACGAATATGTGTTTTTATTACTTATCAATATTTTCAAAAATTTTTATTATTTTTTTAATAAAAAGTTAGCATAAACTAACTTTTTATGGGAATAATGTGGAGGTAATTATGAGTGTCGTTATTATCGGGGGAAACGAAAGAATGGGAATGCAGTATGAGAATATCTGTAAAAGTCATGGTTTCAGAGCAAAAGTTTTTACAAAGGAAAAGGGCACTTTAAAAAGAAAATTGGGTACTCCTGATTTAATGATATTGTTTACAAATACTGTTTCTCACAAAATGGTTTTAAGTGCAGTAGGAGAGGCAAAGAAAAATAATATTCCCGTTGCAAGATGTCATACAAGCAGTGCTAATGCACTTAATAATTTACTTGCCGAATACTGTGCCGTAAAAAATAAGGGGTTATTATGATTGAAAATTACTTGATTAAGCATTGCTCGCCTACACTTGCAAGTTTAAAAACAGCAGGACTTTTCAACTTCAATTATTTATCAAGGAATGATTTAAACTGTCAGATAGAACTTTGCAACAATATGCTAAATCCAAAGGGCGTATATGTAACTGTATTAAAGGATAATGGGGCGTCTGCGTTAATTTATGTTTACAGAAGAAAAAATCTTATTAAGGATTTATCTCAGAAAGGTGTATATGACCTTCTGAAAAAATATGGTTATATTTACACGAATATTGACTATGCTGTAAAAAAATTAAAAAGAAGATTTATGTTCAGCAGTACATTTCCACACGAAATAGGCTTATTTTTAGGCTATCCTTTAAGTGACGTAATCGGATTTATTGAACATTCAGGCAAACAGAGCAAAGCAACAGGATATTGGAAAGTATATGGTGATGTTTCTTATGCAATGGATAAATTTAATAAATATAACAAATGTCGCCGTGTTTATGAAAAACTGTACCAAAGCGGTACAAGTATTCAGAAATTAACGGTTACAGTATAACTATAAATTTAAAAAGGAGATGTAATTATGGCAAATATAGCTGTAGTTTATTGGAGCGGTACAGGAAATACCGAACAAATGGCACAAATGGTGGCGAATGGAGCAAAGGAAGCAGGGGCAGAGGTAACAGTTTTTTCAACTTCTGAGTTCAGTGCAGATATGGTTGAAAAATTTGATGCATTTGCTTTCGGCTGTCCATCAATGGGAGCAGAAGAACTTGAGGATACTGAATTTGCTCCGCTGTTTAATGAATGCCTGCCTAAATTAAAAGACAAAAAGCTGGGTCTTTTCGGTTCATATGGCTGGGGAGACGGAGAATGGATGAGAACTTGGGCTGAAAACTGTAAAAATGCAGGCGCTTCTTTAGTTTCGGAAGGTGTTATTTGTAATGATGCACCTGACGATACGTCAGAAGCACAATGTAATGCTTTAGGCGCAAGTTTAGCTAATTAATTTTTTAAATTACGACCGCTCGCAGAGTTTTGTTCTGCGAGCGGTTGTTTGCTAATTCTTTTACAAATTTTATATTTCCCGATTTTTATAAAATGAAATTGACAAAAGCCACGAGGAAATATAAATGACAGCCGCCCCAATACAAATGGCGGAAATAACAAAAATATTGTCAAGAATGAATATGGATCCCTGATTAACCGAAAAAATTGCAAATAAGGCACAAGCTGCACCGATTACAACATAATAAATAATTCTTCCTTTTTCTGCACCGAACTTAAACATAAACGGCATAAAAACAGACGGAGCAACTAAACAAACAGCAATAATAAAAGCTATAATAGAAAGATAATCCATAGGTATAAAAGTAGTATTTAGCATTTTGAACGCCTGGACAATAGCAGTAAATATTATTATTGTAATTGCGGAAAACAGACCTATAATGTATTTAGATGAAACAAACTGAGCTTTAGAAACAGGAAGTGTTGCACTGTAAGTACACCATTTTTCACGTTCGTCATACGAATATAGTGTTGACGGTATCATACCTGCTATTATGCAGGGATAAAAAATTGAAAATGTACTTAAAAATGTACTGTCGTCATTAAAAAAAGATACACCAATGAAAACAACTACTATTACAAGAAATGCTCTGCAATATTTTAATGTAAGGTATAAATCCTTTAAAATCAAACCTTTCATTTTACTTTGCCTCCTTTGCCATGAAAATAAATAACTGCTCAATATCAATCATACTTATTTCCATACCTGTGGAAATTTTATCCCTTTTGACAATTGCTTCCACACCATATGGGGATTCTTTTTTGCCTATAATTGCAGAAGGGGAGATATTGCGTAAATCATCACAAGTACAGCGAATGATACCATACTGCTCCTTAAGTTTGTCTTTTTCCTCACAAAGGAGTAATTTCCCTTTGTGGAGAAAAGCAATATAATCGCAGATTTTTTCAAGGTCACTTACTATATGAGATGAAATAAGAACAGCGTGGTTTTCGTCTCTTGTAAATTCACCGAAAATATCAATTACTTCGTCACGAACAATAGGGTCAAGTCCGCTTGTTGCTTCATCTAAAATTAGAAGCTTGGCATTATGAGAAAGTGCAATAGCTATGCCTAACTTCATTTTCATACCCCTTGAAAATTCCTTGAATTTCTTGTTTTCGGGAACAGACAGTTTTCTTAAATATTCTGAAAAGGTTTGTTCATCCCAATTTTTAAAGGTATATTTCATAATTTTACCCACTTGCTTTGCAGTAAGACATTCGGATATTCCTACTTCATCAAGTACAACGCCGATATCTTCTTTTGTTAACTTCAAATTATCTTTGTTGTCTTTACCGAAAATTTTAATGCTTCCGCTGTCACGGTTTATCATATCGAGGATAAGTTTTATAGTTGTGGTTTTTCCCGCACCGTTTTCTCCGATCAATCCCATGATGCAACCTTGTGGCAGAATAAGATTAAGATTATCTAAAGTAAAGCCGTTATAAAACTTACTTAAATTTTTAATTTCAAGTGCGTTCATTGTTAGTTTCCTCCATTATGCAGTTAAACATTTCTATAATTTCCTCTCTGCTTAAATTGCAGGATGCCGCAAGAAAAATTATATCCTCAATATGTTTTTCTATCTTTTTGAGGTTTTCTTCACGCAGTAATTCTATATTTTTAGGAGCTACAAAACAGCCTTTAGCCGGAATAATATATATAAATCCTTCGTTTTCAAGTTCGTCATATGCTCGTTTTGTTGTTATAACACTGATATGCAGATCCTTTGCTAAATTACGAATAGAGGGGAGAGGTTCATCTTCCTGTAATTTACCGCTTATAATTTGGTTTTTAATTTGGGAATAAATTTGGTCGTAGATTGGCAGACCGCTTTTATTATCTATAAAAATATTCAAATTTTCACTACCTTTAACAACTGTATACATACAGTATATACAGTTATAACGGTATTGTCAAGATGTTTTTAAAAAATTAATGGATGAAAAAATTGTAAAAATTTTTTGCTACATATAAAAAACCTCTCCAAGGAGAGGTTTTTTACAATTTATATCTATAATGCAATAAATTAGTTATTGATAAGTTTATCTTCGTCTGACCAGCTGTAAAGCTTTCTTACTTCTTTACCAACTATTTCTGCCGGATGTTCAGCTGCAAGTTTTCTCATTGCTTTAAAGTGTGCCTGACCGCCTGCTTCTGACATATCAAGTAAGAATTCTTTAGCGAATGCACCGCTCTGAATATCAGCAAGAACTTTCTTCATTGCTTTCTTTGTATCTTCTGTGATAATTTTCGGACCTGTAATATAGTCGCCGTATTCGGCAGTATTTGAAATTGAATATCTCATACCCTCAAATCCTGACTGATAAATAAGGTCAACGATAAGTTTCATTTCGTGAATACACTCAAAGTAAGCATTTCTCGGGTCATAACCTGCTTCGCAGAGTGTTTCAAAGCCTGCCTGCATAAGTGCGCATACACCGCCGCAGAGAACTGCCTGCTCACCAAAGAGGTCTGTTTCGGTTTCAGTTCTAAATGTTGTTTCAAGAACGCCTGCTCTTGCACCGCCGATGCCTAAAGCGTAAGCAAGTGCTAAATCTTTAGCTTTGCCTGTTGCGTCCTGCTGTACTGCTACTAAGCAGGGAACACCCTTGCCGGCCTGATACTCGCTTCTTACAGTGTGTCCGGGACCCTTTGGAGCAATCATTGTAACGTCTACGTCTGCCGGCGGGATAATCTGGTTAAAGTGAATTGCAAAGCCGTGTGCAAACATTAACATATTGCCTGCTTCAAGGTTAGGCTCAATGTCTTTTTTGTACATAGCAGCCTGTTTTTCATCATTAATAAGAATCATAATAATGTCTGCTTTTTTAGCAGCCTCGGCAGCTGTGTAAACTTTAAAGCCCTGATCTTCGGCTTTTTTCCATGACTTACTGCCCTGGTAAAGACCGATAATTACATTACAGCCTGACTCTTTAAGGTTAAGAGCGTGTGCGTGACCCTGACTTCCGTAACCAATGATAGCAATTGTTTTGCCGTCAAGTAATGAAAGGTTACAGTCTGACTGATAATAAATTTTTGCTTCTGCCATAATAATTTCCTCCTTGCCGCATTTGCGGTTTATAATAATTTAAGTTATGTAAACCAGTGAAATTATTTGGAAGCAGTTGCCGCTCCTTTATCAATGGCAACTGTTCCTGTTCTTACGATTTCACGGATACCATAAGGCTTTAATAAATCTAAAAGCGTCTTTGTTTTTTCAGATGTTTCGCAGAATTCAACCGTCACGGCAGTAGGTGCAACGTCTATAATTTTTGCACCCATAAGCTCTGCGATTTTTATAATTTCAAATCTTTTTGTTGCATTTGAGTGAACCTTAATTAAGGATAGCTCACGACTTATAAACTCACCCTCAATTAGGCGTTTGACCTTAATTACGGGAATAAGCTTATTAAGCTGTTTTTCAAGCTGTTCAACAACATATTCATCGCCGTTGGCAACGATTGTAATTCTTGAAATTGTAGGGTCTGCGGTTATTCCCACAGCAAGCGAATCAATATTAAATGAACGCCTTGAAAACAGACCTGAAATTTTAGATAAAACACCTGCTTGGTTTTCAACCAATATAGATAATGTATATTGCATAGCTTACCTCTTAAATAGATGGAGTATCAGGAAAAACATTGCAAACAAGGATAAATGCCTCGTCTGACTTTACCATTTCTTTTGCAATATTTTCTGCTTCTTCATTTGAGCTTGCAGTTGCACAATTAATTCCATATGCCTTTGCAAGAAGCTCAATGTTCGGTTCATCATTAAGAATTGTAGCGGAATGTCTTTTATTATAAAGATTATCCTGCAATTCTCTAACCATACCAAGTCTTGAATTTTTCATTACAATTATTTTAACTCCCAGATTGTTCTGGGCGATTGTAGCAAGCTCATTTAAGCTCATCTGAAAGCTCCCGTCGCCGCAAACTGCAACAATGTCACGGTCAGGTCTTGCAAATTTTGCACCTATAGCGGCAGGAATTGAATATCCCATTGTACCCATGCCGCCTGTTGTTAAAAATCTGCCTTCTCTGATTTTAAAGTTATTTGCACACCATATCTGATTCTGACCTACATCGGCAACAAGTATTGCCTTTGACCTTAACATTGAGCTTAATTTCCCAATAAAGTTTCTCGGCTCAACAAAACCCTCAAAAACTTTAGGAGTGCGTGAAAGCTCTTTTTTCCATACTCTTATACATTCGGTCCAATCGGGGGATACTTTATAATTACCGATTTGATCTAAAAGATTATTTATTACATTTTTCATATCGCCTACAATAGGAATAGTTGTTTTTACGTTTTTTCCGATTTCGGCAGGGTCTATATCTATATGAATTACGTTTACTCTTTGTCCCATCTGATCGGGCGCCGCAACTGCACGGTCGCCCAGTCTTGCACCGCATACAATAACAAGGTCCGCTTCGTGTAATGCACGATTCGCAGTGGGCTTGCCGTATGTTCCCAGCATACCCATATAAAGCTCATGCTCAGATGGCATTACTCCGATTCCCATCATAGTAGACAGGACGGGAATACCTGTTTTTTCTGCAAATGCGGCAAGCTTCAGCTTTGAGCCTGAACCTAAAACTCCGCCTCCTGCGACAATTATAGGCTTTTTGCTTTTATTAATAAGCTCTACGGCTCTTTTGATTTGTACATTATGACCTTTTGTATTTGGCTTATAGCCTACAATATTTACACTTTCTGGATATACGAATTCTTCAATTTCATTTTGCTGAATATCAATTGGTATATCAATTAAAACAGGTCCTGGTCTGCCTGTTGTTGCAATGTGGAATGCTTCTTTGAAAATTCTCGGTAAATCTTCTGTTTTATTTACAAGATAGCTGTGTTTAACAAACGGCTCGCAGGCACCTGTAATATCTGCTTCCTGAAAAACATCTCTGCCTATTAAATCAGAACGTACCTGTCCTGTAATAGCAATTATGGGAATAGAATCCATATAAGCTGTTGCAATGCCTGTAATAAGGTTGGTAGCTCCCGGACCTGATGTTGCAACGCATACGCCTACTGTGGACTTTGCTCTTGCATAACCGCTTGCAGCATGAGCAGCATTTTGTTCTTGACGTACAAGAATATGCTTTATATCAGAATCATATAAAGAATCGTAGAATGGGCAAATTGCCGCACCGGGATATCCGAATAAAACAGAAACATTTTCTGCTTCAAGGCATTTTACCATTATATCTGCGCCGTTTATCATAATTTAATATTCGCTCCTACCTTTATGTTATCGTTTTCTTCTAAAGGCTGTATAAAATTCATTATAATACATAATAAGGAAATTGTAAAGTGCAAAATAAGAAGAATACAAGGACTTATGCAATAATTTTAGATTTTTAAATTTAGTTTTTAATTTGAAAAAGATTAATTATTTATCGCAAGTAAAAAATAAAAAGTAAAAATTTTGAAAAATCTTGAATTTATTAGAAAATTAAAGAATTCGTGAGCTTTTTTAAGATAAATTGCTCTAAATAAGTTTAATTGACTTTATTTGACTTTGACTTTAACTGACTTTGACCTTATAATGTAATCAAAGCTTAAAAACAGTTAATTAATTTTAACGGGTTTAAATTTAAGGAAGTGATTTATATGCGTATGAGCGATTTGGTGGCTCAGTATATATTGGAAATGCTGGAACAGCAGGGAGGCAACGCTGAAATTCAGAGAAATGAGCTTGCAGGCAATTTAGGATGTGTTCCAAGCCAAATTAATTATGTTATAACATCCCGCTTTACTCCCGAACAGGGATATATTGTAGAAAGCCGCAGAGGCGGCGGAGGTTATATCAGAATTACAAGAGTTAAAACCGATAAAAGTACAGCTTTAATGCATATTATAAACTCAATAGGCACAACACTTGATAAATCAAGTGCAGAAATAATGATTAAGAATATGTATTCTCAGTCAATAATAGATGATAGAATAGCAAAAATGCTTCTTTCGGCTATGAGCGAGAGAGTTTATACGGATATTCCACAGGAGCAGAGAAATATGCTCAGGGCGAGAATATTTAAAAATATGCTATTAAGTCTTTACAATTAAAATTTTAAAGGAGGATTTTTTATGAAATGTCAAAAATGCGGTATGCGTGAGGCAACCACACACATAAAAACAGTTAAAAACGGTGAATATGCACAGTATGAGCTTTGCTCTCAGTGTGCAAAGGAAATGGGTTACACAAATATTTTTTCCGATATGGAAAATGAATTTTCAAACTTTTTGGGAAGCTTTTTCGGCAATGCTCTTCCTGCCAGAACACAGGCAGCAAGATGTGAAGGCTGCGGAAGCACATATAACGAAATTGCAAAAACAGGTCATGTTGGCTGTGCCGATTGTTACGAGACTTTTTGGGAACAGCTTATGCCGTCAATAAGGCGTATACACGGCAACACGACCCATTGCGGAAAAATACCTCACAGTCTTGAATATACAGAATCTGTGGAGAAAAATGTTTCTGAAAAAAATGAGAGTACAGATAATATTGATTCAGAAATACAATTACTGAAACAGTCGCTTGAAAA
This sequence comes from uncultured Clostridia bacterium, assembly GCA_947584595.1. Lineage (GTDB taxonomy): Bacteria > Bacillota > Clostridia > Oscillospirales > Acutalibacteraceae > Ruminococcoides. The sequence continues at coordinate 27,700 of CANPWP010000018.1, forward strand.
GGCGGTAAAAGAACAAAACTTTGAAAAAGCAGCTGAGCTGAGAGATAAAATCAAGGAGCTGGAGGGAAACAAAAATGCAGAATAATGTAGTTATATCAACAAGAGTAAGGCTTGCAAGAAATTTGGAGGAATTTCCGTTCCCTTGCAAGCTGAACGATAACGGCAAAGAACGTGTAATAGAAAAAGTTAAATCTGCAATTAAAGACAGCAACAGTGCGGTAAGCAATGATTTCCAGTTTCTTGATTTGGAACAAATGAATGAAATGCAAAGGTTAAATCTTGTAGAGCATCATCTTGTAAGCCCTGAATTTATAAGTAATACAAAGGGCAGGGCATTGCTTATAACTAAGGATAATAAAATCAGCATTATGGTTAATGAAGAAGATCATCTGCGTATTCAGGTTATAAACAAAGGCTTTGATTTAGAGGAAACTTATTTCTTGGCAGACAAGGTTGATACACTTCTTGATGAGAATTTAAAGTTTGCATTTAATAAAAAGCTGGGTTACCTTACACAATGCCCCACTAATTTGGGAACAGGTATGAGAGCGTCCGTAATGCTTCATTTGCCTGCACTGCAAAAAACAAGGGCAATTGGAAGAATTGCAGGAAATCTTTCAAAGTTAGGACTTACCATAAGAGGAATTTACGGTGAGGGCAGTGAACCTAAGGGTGATATGTATCAGCTGTCTAATCAGGTGACTTTAGGCATCAGCGAGAAAGCTGCACTTGAAAATCTTAAGAATATCACTGAACAGCTTGTTAATCAGGAAAAAATTACAAGAGAAAGATTGTTTAAAAGCATAGAAACAAAAGACACTGTTTATCGCAGTATGGGTATATTAAAGTATGCTAAAAGTATCAGCCACGATGAGGCTATGCAATTGCTTTCAAATGTAAGGCTTGGTATTGTTTCAGGCGAAATTAACGATGTAAGCTGTGAAACAATAGATAAGCTATTTACACAGATACAGCCTGCGGGATTAATGGTTAAAGAAAACAAGAAACTATCTCCCGAGGAAAGGGACATAATAAGAGCAGAACTAATACAGGCAGCTTTATAATATCTTTGTGCAGTTAGCTCTGTATGAAAGAAGGTAATAGTATGTATCAATTTAAAGGATTTACTCAAAAAGCAAATGAAGCAATTAATCTTGCGTTAAAAAATGCAGGAGAGATGGGTCACACATATGTTGGAACAGAGCATTTGCTTTTAGGACTTATAGAAGAGGGAACAGGCGTTGCCGCAACTGTTCTTGAAGAAAACGGTTTAAATAAAGAAGATTATGAAAGTAAAATCGAAAGCTCAACAGGCGTTGGCAGTAAAACTGTTTTAACCCCTGAGGATTTGACCCCCAGAACTAAAAGAGCTATGCAGATGGCAATGGTGATATCATCTCGTATGGGCAACAATTATGTCGGCACAGAGCACTTGCTCCTTGCAATTATCTCGGAAAGCGACAGCTATGCAGTAAGGTTTTTAAACGAGCTTGGCATTAATATTCAGGCAGTTGCCGATTCACTCCAGAACAATATGCAGCAAACAGGTGAAGGAGGAGATTTCAGCGGTTTTGAAAACGGCAAGGGACGCAAAAATTCAAATACAAAAACTCTTGAAAAGTTTGGCAGAGATTTAACAAAATCTGCTAAGAGCGGAGAAATAGACCCTGTTATCGGCAGAACCAAAGAAATTGAAAGAGTTATTCAAATTCTTTCAAGAAGAACTAAAAATAATCCCGTATTGATTGGTGAGCCGGGTGTAGGAAAAACTGCCGTTGCAGAGGGTCTTGCTTTGAAAATTGCAAAGGACGAAGTCCCCGAACTTTTAAAGGATAAAAGAATTTTTGCACTCGATTTAACAGGTATGATTGCAGGTGCAAAATACAGAGGAGATTTTGAAGAACGTATAAAAGCGGTAATGGATGAGGTTAAAAACTCAAATGACATTATTCTCTTTATTGATGAGCTTCATACAATTGTAGGTGCAGGTCAGGCAGAGGGTTCGGCAGATGCGGCTAATATTTTAAAGCCTGCCCTTGCAAGAGGAGATTTTCAGGTTATCGGTGCGACAACTATAGAAGAATACAGAAAGCACATTGAAAAAGATGCCGCATTGGAAAGACGTTTCCAGCCTGTAACAGTTGGAGAGCCAACACAAGATGAGGCTGTTGAAATTCTTAAAGGATTGCGTGACAGATATGAAGCGCACCACAAGGTGAAAATTACAGACGAGGCAATTGAATCGGCTGTAACTCTTTCATCAAGATATATTGCGGACAGATATCTGCCTGATAAGGCTATTGACCTTATTGATGAAGCGTCATCAAAGGTAAGACTTAAAAGTCTCACATATCCGCCTGAACTTAAAAGCATTGAGGATAATATTAAAAATATAGAAAAGGAAAAGTCAAGTGCGGTAAATGAACAGGATTTTGAACGTGCTGCAAAGCTTCGTGATGAAGAAAAAGAGCAAACCTCAAAGCTTGAAGAACTTAAAAAGAAGTGGCAGGAAAAAAGCAGTATCAGCAGCGGAGAAGTAACAGGTGAGGATATTGCAAAAATCGTTTCTGACTGGACAGGTGTTCCCGTTGTTCAATTGACACAGGAAGAAAGCCAAAGACTCCTTAATATGGAAGAAATTATCCATAACAGAGTTGTAGGTCAGGAGGAAGCGGTTAAGGCGGTATCCAAAGCTATAAGACGAGGCAGGGTAGGTCTTAAAGACCCAAAACGCCCCGTAGGCTCGTTTATATTTTTGGGTCCTACGGGTGTTGGTAAAACAGAGCTTTGCAAGGCTCTTGCACAGGCGATGTTCGGCGATGAAAACGCAATGCTCAGACTTGATATGAGCGAATATATGGAGAAACACACAGTTTCCAAACTTATCGGTTCACCTCCGGGTTATGTCGGTTTTGATGAGGGCGGTCAGCTTACAGAAATGGTAAGAAGAAAGCCTTATTCCGTAATTTTATTCGACGAAATTGAAAAGGCTCACCCTGATGTATTTAATATGCTTTTGCAGATTCTTGATGACGGCAGACTGACAGATTCTCAGGGAAGAACAGTTGATTTTAAAAATACGGTTATTATTATGACTTCTAATGTAGGAGCAAGACAGATTGCTGAAAAAAGCGGAGAAACTTTAGGTTTTGTGACTGCTGATAAAAAGGAAAAATCACAGGAAGAAATTAAAAATTCCGTAATGGGAGAGCTTAAAAAGCTTTTCAGACCGGAGTTTTTAAACCGTGTTGACGATATTATAGTATTTAATAAATTATCTCAGGAAGAAATCAAACAAATTGCGGTTAAAATGCTTGATGATTTGAAACAGCGTGTTTCAAGTATGGATATTGAACTCAGCTTTACTGATAAAGCGGTAAGCGCCATTGCTGACGAAGGTTTTGACGATACCTACGGTGCAAGACCTTTAAGAAGAGCAATTCAGAATAAAATTGAGGACGCTCTTTCAGAAAAAATGCTTGAGGGCACAATATCTAAGGATAGTAATGTTGTTTGCGATTATAAAGACGGACAATTTGTTTTTGAAAAAAATAAAAAACAATAAGTTTTCATTTTATGAAACTCTCCTAAAAAACCGCCGGGTGTATTAAACACTCGGCGGTTTCGTCATTATAAAATAAATTTATAACTACCAAAATATTGTTTTTATTTAGAAAGTAATATATAATTAATACATAACATAACGTTAGCTTTGTTGTTTATTAATATTGTGCTTTTCATTATAAGTTCAGCATTGTTATCGGACTTTTTATTATATTTAGTATAGTAAAGAACTATTTAAGAGGTGGTAAAAATAATGAAAAAAAGCAAAAAAATTATAAGTGTGATACTGACTATGGCAATTCTGGTTGGTGTTCTTGTTTGTGCTCCTTTTTCAGCGAGTGCAGCAACGCTAGTATGGCCAGTTGATGGACATACGTCTCTATCTCGTGATTTTTGGGGACATGACGGACAAGCAATAGATATTTCCGATTCAAGTATTAACGGAGCTACTGTCAGAGCGGCTATGGGAGGAACGGTTACTTCTATTTGGCTTTGCCCGAATAATCATTATTATGATAGTAATAATAATCCTTCATGTTGTTCGGGAAATGGTCATGGATTAGTAATTCATGGTGATGACGGAAGATATTATAATTATGCGCATATGCAAGCGGGAAGTATTCCTACAAATGAAGTGCATTATGGAGCAAGGGTTACAGCTGGTCAGGTAATCGGAAAAGTTGGAAGTACAGGTAATTCAAGTGGACCACACCTGCATTTTTTAATTAGTACCAGTTCAAGATGGTGGGAAACAGGATTTGTGAACCCTCAGAATGAAACATATACATATTCTAACCCCGTAACAGAACAAATCGTAGACTATGGCAACGATTTTTACGGTTTACTCTTTAATAAGGCAAATAACAGACCTATCGGGCAGACCAACAGCGGCAATGTTGAGGTAATGGACAAAACAATCACCAATATGAATCGTTTGCTCTGGCATTTTACAAAGAACAGCGACGGAAAATCTTACAGAATTCAGTCTTTGTTTAACGGCAAATATCTTGATGTCTCAGGGATGGGAGACAGTAACGGAACAAATATTCAGTGTTATCAATATAATGACAATCCTGCTCAAAATTGGTATTTTATTAAAAAAGGCGATTTCGATGCCATGAGACCTGTTTACAGCGGAAGAGTTGTTGATATGAATAATGGAGACACTACCGCCGGCACAAACATTCATCTTTGGGAATGGAACGGAACAAATGCTCAGAGCTTCGCACCTTATAATGTAACAAATGATAATCTGAATTTGAATTACACCATAACGGCAGATAAAATCGAAATTGATTCTAATGATAAGTCAAATATAACTGTCGGCGGTACGCTTAACTATGTTTTCAACTACAAATTCCACATTATTGATCCCGAGGGTAACGAAACTGTAGTTGATAATGGATGTAATCCAACATTTATATTCGAGACAAACACTGACGGAGATTATATAATTTTCGCCGAAATAAAAAATACCCACAACACCGAAACAGGATCAAAGACAAATAAATCTGTAACCATCAGTGTAGGATGCGGTCACGAATACATTAATAAGTTTGTTGAGGCAGGCAAGGGAGAAACGCAGGGTTATGTGTTTCACACCTGCAAAAAATGCGGAAAAACCTACAAGGATAATTATATGGACTATAAAGAAGGCTGGTATTATTCTGAGTCTGTTCCTGATATAATTGATTCTAAAAAATACGATATAGAGTATGATAATTATTATGAGAAAGTACAAAAGGATTCTCCGGGAAGTGACTGGACTAAGGGTGAAACCGTAAAGGATGAGTGGGTAAATTCAGGTGGACAGTATGACTCCTATTCACCTCTCCCAACCTCCGATTCCAGAGTTTTAGCCAAAGAGTGTTATTATCATTGGTGTATTCCGGGTGCCGGAATGGGAACCGAAGGTAATTATGAACAAACCGATAAATTCAATCATTATGATGAAATTGCACTTCCCAACACTTCTGTTCATGTAACTTGGACAGGTGAAGACAACGGTCATACCGTTTACACCCTGGCGTGGAACGACGGAAATGCAGTTTATTGTAAATCAGGCGAGCAGTGCGACGGTTCATGGGGCTACCACGACTATCGTTGCAGGGCATGGTACAAGAAATATGTTTATCAAGATAGAGTGAAGAATGAGCTTTACAAATATACAAAGTACAGTGGTTGGACGAATCAGAAAGACGGTAACGCCACCAAAGTAAGCGTCAGATTCAAGGCTAAAACACAGAACATATACGGAGACACAGACGGAGATGGTGAATTGACGATTAAGGACGCAACATATATCCAGCTTTATCTTGCAAATCTTATTGGCGAAGACGAGTTAAACTTAGATGTAGCTGATTTTGATAATGACGGTGACATAAATGTTAAAGATGTAACATTTATTCAGATGAAGCTTGCAAACCTTTTATAAATCGTAAAAAGATAACTGTAAATTTTTTTAAAACTCCGCCGGGTGTATTAAACACTCGGCGGATTTAATTTAATATATTACATAAATTGAGTAAAATATATACATATATTGATTTTTTTAAAATAAAATGATACAATAACTTTAAGAAATTTACTTGTTAAAAAGTTAGTAATTTTTTATTGAAGGGTGAAAAAGATGAAAAGGTATTTAAAAGTCATAAGCATAATTTTATCATTGATAATAATAATTTCAATGATACCGTTTGCTTCTGCCGGAGCAGAAACTGTTTCAAAGCCGGATAGTGATGTAAGTAAAATTGCAGCACAATCATTGCTTGATGATCAAGGGGTCAAAAGCATAGAAGTAACTAAGGCTCCAAGTAAACAATTCATAGCAAATAATGAGTATTATTTGTACGCATACTATATGCTTGCTGGAATGGAAATAAAAGTAACTTATGATGACGATACAGAAGTGTATTACAATTATGAAGATAATACTGATTTTTTCGGATATGATTTAGAATTTTCAGGTGCTATTGTTAACGGACATACAATGACTCCTGTTAAAGGCGAAAATACAATTTATGTAACATATTGCGGACAAAAAGCCTCATTTACAATTTCGTGTCTTGGAGTTGATGAATTTGAAATAACAAGGATTGAAGCTACAAAAGATTTTATAGCAAATAAAGAATATCAAATTTTCGGTTCTATTAATTACGAAATTAGAGTAAAATATTCTGACGGGACAAGTTATACATATGATACTGATAATGACTGGGGGATTATTTCAGATTTAATTAGTTTTTCAGGTGAATGTATTACTGACGGCTCGAATTTTACTCTTAATGAAGGACAAAATACCCTTTATATGAATTGCGGAGGAAAATCGGATGACTTTCAATTAACCGGTTTAAAACTTAAAAATTTAGAAATTATTGAAACTCCCAATTACAAATTTTTAGCAAATAAGACTTATGATACTTCCTTTAATTTGCTGGGATTGAAACTTAAAGTAACATATACTGACGACACAAGCAAAACATATTGTTATGAATACTCTGAAGACTGGGATTTCTTTTTAAGCGATATAACATATTCCGGTGAGTGTATGGATGAGTATACCACCTATTTTACTCCTAAATTAGGACAAAATACAATTATCCTAACTTACGCAGATAAGTCTGTTGACTATACATTTACAGCTTTAGAAGTTAATAGTATAACTGTAAATAAGAGTCCTAATTATAAATTTGTATCCGGAATCAATTATTATTTAATGTATTATCTTTACGGACTTGAAATAACCGCTGAATATTCTGATAATTCAACAGAAACATATCTTTTTGATGATAATTGGAATTTCTTTTACGATGAATTAAAATATTCAGGTGAAAATGTTGATGAAGAATACAATCTGTACATAACTCCTGAATTAGGAGAAAATACAATTAAAATTACTTACGGAAGTGCTTCTGTAGATTTTAAAATTTCAGCTTTTCATATTCAAAGCATGGAGCTTGTCGAATCTCCTACCGGGACTTTTATTGCTGGCGAAGAATATGATCCTGATTTTTGTTTTGGCGGAATACAAGTAAGAGTAAATTATTCTGATAATACATCATTATTATTTATTTTTGATGAGTTTTGGTATTTCTTCCAGGAAGAATTAGAATTTTCAAGCACTTCATTAGATGAAAACGGTCGCTTAATTCCGGTTGTAGGAGAAAATAAAATAACTGCTTCTTGTGATGGAAAATCTTTTGAGTTTAATATTTATGCTGATAATGAAGTAGAAGGTATAGAGGTAACCGCACAGCCGACTCAAACCGAATTTACGGTAGGCAATAAATATAATATTTATAATATTCTTGCAGGAATGGGATTAACCGTAAACTATGTTAACGAGGATACTAAAACTTACACATATGAAGAAAACGAAAGTTTATTTAGAAATTTAAAGTTTTCAGGGAACAGCATAAGTGAGGACGGTACATTTACTCCGGTTGCTGGTGAAAATGTAATTACCGTAACATATCAAGACAAAACAGCGGAGCTTAAACTTACAGGAGTTGAACCTGAACCGGTGCTTGTAAGTATAAATATAACTAAACAGCCTGCTCAAACCGAATTTACTGTCGGAAAAGAATATAATATA
>CANPWP010000019.1 GCA_947584595.1 uncultured Clostridia bacterium
TTATTGTGAAAAGCCTTGCAAACAGCGAATTTTGATGTTATAATTTGAACCGTAGATTTGAGAAATCTGCGAAAAAAACACAAAAAATGTCGCATTCCGTCAGTGAGCAATTACCCGTTTTGTTTTGTACTCAAAAAAACATTTTAGTCGAGTGTGGCGATTAAAAAATATAAATATACCGAGAAAATCTTTTATAATTTTTCTATGTATAAAATGTGGTATAATTAATGAATCGTTCATGAAGATAAAAATGGTTTTTTTTGTCACTTTACCTATTATATACCTTTTTTCAAAAAATCATCAAACAAAAGCGTGAAATCATTAAAAAAAACCGCTACCTTAGAAATTAATCTAAGATAGCGGTATTTCTGTTTCATATAAAAATGAAAACGTCTGTATATCAGCAGCGTTTTGTATAATATTGTCGTGGTGGAGGTGAGGAGAATCGAACTCCTGTCCGAAAATTGTTTGCTAAAGTTTTCTCCGAGTGCAGTTATTGTTTTTATTTTCCCTTAATAACTCGCCCAATAACAGGCTTTTTATTTCGGTAGCCTCTAATGTGTGACGAAAATTGAGGCAATTTTTCGTTCACATTTACCACTAATCGACGCCCGTATTTATGCCGTGGTACTCAGAAAAAGGACGAGCGGCTGCTTAGGCAGCTGCTAATTCAACTGTATTTTTGTCAGTTATTCTTAAGTTGCGGTTTTATAAGCGGTCCCGCACCGCTACTCGCTTACTAAAGTTTACAATCCCCGTCGAAACCTTTACACCCCCATATATAATAGATAAAAATTTCTCATAATATTGCTTTACAATATTTTTTACACCATATCAAACGAAGTAAATTTTAGCTCTTTTTAAAAGCGTTGTCTTTCTTTTATTGCTCTTTCCATATCTCGCTTAGCACTTTTTTCTGCCATATCGGCACGCTTATCATACAGCTTTTTACCTTTGCAAAGTCCTACCTGCACTTTCACCTTACTGTCTTTAAAATACAGACTGATTGGTATTAAAGAGTAACCTGTCTGCTTGACTATTCCGTAAAGCCTCATAATTTCTCTTTTATGCATTAAGAGCTTTCTAACACGCATTGGGTCCTTATTAAATATATTTCCCTGCTCATAGGGTGAAATATGCATTCCGTTTACAAAAAGCTCGCCCTCAACTACCGAGCACCAACTGTCTTTAAGGTTTACTCTGCCCTGTCTTATGGATTTTACCTCTGTTCCGCAAAGTTCAATACCTGCTTCAAAACTTTCTTCAACAAAATATTCTCTATGCACTATTTTATTTTGAGCTATAGTTTTAAGTGAACTTTTCATTACAATTCATTTCTTCCTTCAAGAGCCCTTGCAAGTGTATTTTCATCTGCATATTCAAGGTCGCCGCCAACAGGAATACCATATGCAAGCCGGGTTACTTTTATTCCCATAGGCTTTAAAAGCCTTGAAAGATACATTGCGGTTGCATCGCCCTCAACAGTTGCATTGGTCGCCATAATGACCTCTTTAACAATTCCGTCCGTACCTATTCTTGCAAGCAGTTCTTTAATGCTCAGCTGGTCGGGACCAATATCATTTAAAGGTGAAATAGCTCCGTGGAGTACATGATAAACACCATTATACTCGTGAGTATTTTCAAGAGCAGCAGCATCTCTGGGAGTTTCTACAACACAAATTGTCGATTTATCTCTTGCTTCATTTCTGCAAACAGGACACAAATCTTTATCCGTTAAGTTACAGCACACTTTACAATATTTTATTTTTGTATGAGCATCTAAAATTGCATTAGCAAAATCTTCTGCCTGTGAATCAGGCAAATTAAGTACGTAATATGCAAGCCTTTGAGCAGTTTTTGCACCTATTCCGGGCATTTTTTCAAACTGCTCCACTAATTTTTCAAGTGGAGCTACACTATATGTTGACATAATCAGAACAATCCCGGAATATTAAGTCCGCCTGAAATTGAGCCCATACGCTGTTCTTTTTCAGCTGCGGCACTTCTTAATGCTTCGTTTGTCGCACCCATAACTAAATCTGAAAGCATTTCAACATCTTCAGGGTCAACAACTTCCGGGGAAATTTCTATTGACTTAACCTCCATTTTACCAGTTACGGTAACCTTTACTGCGTTTCCTCCTGCTGTTGCCGTATATTCTTTTACCTCAAGCTCCTGTTCAATAGAACCCATTTCGTCCTGAATTTTTTGCGCCTGACGGGCTAACTGCTGAATATTTGACGCTCCGCCTGTACCGTATCCTTTTGGTAATCTTGCTTTCATATGAATTTTCCTTCTTTCTTATTCTTCGGTTATTTCTATTCCGCTGTTTTTTAGTTTTTCTGTGAATATATCAAGAGGGTCCTTATCTTCTTCCTGCTTTTTTTCAGACTTTTTATAAGGGCCTAAATTATACTTTTTACCTGTAATCTCCATTATTGCTTCTCTTATTTTTTCTCTTTGAGTACTTACCTTTAAAAGCTCAAATGGCATTGTAGAGTTTGCGTCTATTAAAAGATAATTACCGCTCTCATAAGCATTTGTATTTGAAAAAGAGGTAGCAATAGTCTTTGAGTATTTTTTTAAATGCTCAACAACCTCCGGCCATTGAAGAAACGGAGTTGCATTATTATAAATTTCCTCATAATCAACTTGTTTTCTTACGGGTGGCTGTAATTGTGTTTGAGGAGGCATATTTTCTGCTGGCTGGCTGAAGCTTTGAGCAGGCTTTGGATTTAAAATATTATCTATTTCACTTGATTCCGCTTTTTTTGCAGGTTCTTCAAACTCAGATTGCAGAATTTCCGTCTGTAAAGTTTTATTATCATCTGTTTGTTTTTGTTCTGTTTTTATAGATTTATTTTCTTCTGAATTTACGACTCCTACTCCCTTTTTTACGGCATTTTCAAGAGCAGAAATTCTTGACAAAAGAGCCTCCATTGAAAAATCAAGCTCCGGTGCACTTAACTTTACAATTGCTGTTTCAAGCTCTGTTCTGTTATTTGAACCCTTGCCCATTCTCTGATAGGACTGTTCTAAAACATCCATTATATATACAATTTCTTCAAGGGTCAGAAAATCCGTCTGTGTTAGCGCATTATCAAATTCATCTTCTGACATAACAAGAAATTCTTTTGGATATTTTACCGATTTTATAATCATTAAATTCCTGAAATGGTCAATTAATTCGTTACATAATCTTGCCATATCTTTAGCTTCATTATAAAGCCTGTCGACTATTTCAAGAGCTTTCGGCGTGTTTTTATTTATACAGCAATTTGCAAGTTCAAAAAGATAATCTTTTTTTGCAAGACCGGCCGCTTTTCTTACAATATTTGCCGTAATATTGCTGTCAAGAGCAATACATCTGTCAAGCAAAGACAGTGCGTCACGCAAAGCTCCGTCTGCCACAGCGGCTATTAAAAGTGCGGCATCATCCGTAATTGTTACATTTTCATTTTTTGCGACGAATTTTAGTCTGTCTGAAATTGCATCTGATGCAATTCTATGAAAATCAAATCTCTGACAACGAGAAATAATAGTTGCAGGCAGCTTATAAACTTCGGTTGTAGCAAGTATAAAAACAACATGTTCAGGCGGTTCTTCAAGTGTTTTTAAAAGGGCGTTGAACGCCTGGTCTGTAAGCATATGAACTTCGTCAACAATATAAACACGGTATTTTCCCTTTGCAGGAGCAAAGCGGGCTTTATCAATAATATCCCTTATATCGTCAATACCACGGTTGCTGGCAGCGTCCATTTCCACAACATCGTGCATATCTCCGTTTTCGATTGTTCTGCAGTTTTCGCACTCACCGCATGGGTTGCCGTCAACAGGATTCAAACAGTTTACTGCTTTTGCAAAAATTTTTGCACAGGTTGTTTTTCCTGTACCACGTGAACCTGTAAATAAATATGCATGGTTAATTCTTCCTGCTTTAATTTCGTTTTGCAAGGTCCTGGTAACCTGAGGCTGACCTGATACATCTTCAAATGTTTTCGGCCGCCATTTTCTGTAAAGCACCTGATACATAAAAACACCTCCTGTGAAAAATAAAAATTGCAAACCTTGTCCGAATTTCGGAAGTCATTTAATTAAGTGAACGGCAGACTTACTGTATCGCATCAAGAATACTGCTTAATGCTGCTCGGTTCCCCGCCTGACATGGTTCACAGACCTCAATCGTACAGGGCCTGCCGCTCGCTTAATCAAATGATTATATGCAGGCTTGCAATTTCAATTAAGTATATCACAATTTATTTTTATAATCAATAGTTTTTATGAATTATTTTATAAAAATATTACAACCAAAATTGTAAATAATATGCTTATATGTGAATATTAAATAAAGAAATTTGTTATTTAAAAGGAGAAGAAAATGTCTGAACTCAAAAAATTTACTGTTAAAGGAACTAAAAAAATCGAACTTGATGATTTTACTACTGATGAAAAAATAAAAAAGGAAGAAAAAGAGAAAATTCTTGCAAAAACAGAGGAAAACCGCAAGAAAATTGCAGAATATCAGGATAAGCTGTATTCCGAAGGAAAAGAGTCAGTTCTAATTATATTGCAGGCTATGGACGCCGCAGGAAAAGACGGTACGATTAAAAACGTTATGAGCGGACTTAATCCACAGGGTATTGATGTTTATTCTTTTAAATCTCCGAATTCGGAAGAACTTGCCCACGACTATATGTGGCGGGCAATTAAACGATTGCCCGAAAAGGGAAAGATGGCTATTTTTAACCGTTCTTATTATGAAGATGTATTAATTGGCAAGGTTCATAGACTGTATGAAAATCAAAAAATGGCAGAAAGATGCAAACAAGGTGATGTAATTGGCAGAAGATACAAAGAAATTAAAAACTTTGAAAAATATATTTTTAACAATAGCTGCCGAATTATAAAAATATTTTTGAATGTATCAAAAGAAGAACAGAAAAAACGTTTTCTTGAAAGAATTGATTTGAAAATAAAAAACTGGAAATTTTCTTCATCTGACATTAAAGAAAGACAATATTGGGACGATTACCATCAAGCTTACGAAGACGCAATTAACGAAACTTCAACAAAAGACTGCCCCTGGTATGTAATTCCAGCCGACCAAAAGTTTTATTCAAGATATCTTGTATCTGAGGCAATACTTGATGTTATGAAAAAGATAAACCCTAAATATCCTACTCTTCCGGAAGAAGAAAGAAGGCATTTAATTGAGGATAAAGAATTGTTATTAAGCGAAAAAAATTAGAAAGCAGTTAAAAAATATTTTACAATTTTCGAAATCCTGCTTCAACTTTTATAATAAATATATATAAATTTTGTTATTGTTTTTAAATTTTTATATCTCCAAGGAATAACATTTGTATTGTATTTAAATATTTTAGTATTTCTAAAGTAATAGTTACTAAAAATTGTAGTAGTGATATCTTTATTTATTTGAGAAATATTATATGTACCATTATATTAAAATGATATTGGAGAGCCAGCGGAATCATAGTAGAAAAATAGTGTTCTATTACCCTTTGTTAGTCCTATAAGGTTATTACTGTCATAATAATAATCTGTTGTTCCGCTATTATCTGTCTTTGGGTACGTATACGGTTACTGTTATACTTATAGCTTACTAAACTTTGTATAGGGCATATGTTCTTTCATTTCCTGAAGATTTAAATGATAAGTTTTGAAGGGTGAATATTTCATTTGAAATATGAATTTTTTCTTTATTTTTGTATCGTCATATATTATATATGTGCGGGCAAAAGAATTAACTTCTTTCACTTCTGAAAAGTATTTAGCTGGTAATGTGTGTTTTTTTGTATTAGTTATTAATATTACATTATTACTATTGAATTCAACAGAAATAACAATATTTCCATAATATTTAATTAAAAAAATTTCAATAAAGGATATTAAAGCAACACTAAATAAAAATAACGGTATTATTATAATAAGTTCATCATATTTATTAGATAATAAAGTACTTATTATTAAAATTACAAATACAAGAAAAAATAAAATATCTGCTACTATTAAAAAAAGCTTTAATGTTTTAAAATAATTTTTCATTTTAATAAATTTTCACCCTTTTTGATTTATAATAAACTCTAATAGTCTTTTTCATTTTATAAACATATACATTAGTATAAGTACTCTTTTTAGCAATTTAAAATTTACTATTAGTTTTCCAACAAAAAGTTGCAGGATTGTATTCTATATGTGAAAATAAATTTAAAACAACTTGTTAATTAAGTTTTTAAAATAATATTTTTTCTGTTAAACCTTCATTGTTTAATCTGAAAATTTCTCCGTCATTACAATACAAATATATCCATTCTGTATCAACAATATAAATTTCATCAGCTTTAATATTTGATATTCTTTTAGGTTCCTCGTTTTGTTCTTCACGGTAAATACCATTATCCGTTGAAAAGTAAACTTTATCATTATATGTATTTGCACTTAAAATATTATCCTTACATATAAGTTCAGTTTTATCATCTTTTAAAGAATATTTAAAGAAAGCGGTATCAATATCATCTGTGTAACTTCCTTGACAATCATAATAAACATAACCGTCGGAAATTATAAAAATATTGCCGTCATATCCATTTCTTAAGTAATTTATAAATTGAGGTTTGCTATCTTTTGATGAAATATCAAAAGAATAAAGCCATCCTGAATCATTAATGAAATATAATGTTTCATTATAAATATAAAATGAATCAATACTTTTATCAATAGAATACTCTTTATAATTTTTATATCGTATCTTTATTTTATCCTTATCGGAAAAGTATACTATTAAATTATCAGATATATATATTTTGTCTGAATAAGGCTTTATGTCTATATCGCTTTTTTTAAAATTTTTTTCATTTTTGTTATATTCTAATAATTTTTCATTGTGAAAATCTACTGAATACAGTTTGTCGTTGTAATAATAAAACCTTGGTGCATTATATACATAATCTATATCAGTGCTATCGCTTAACATATTTTCAACACCTTCGCCATTAATTTTATATGTTCCAATATTAAATATTCCGCCATTAAAAACACATATAAGAGAATTATCAAAATAAGATATTTTGCCTCCAGAAATATAATTATTAAAAGAGTTATTAATAGTCTTACATTCAAAATCGGTTGCCACCGTGTAACTATTACATGCTGTTAAAAATATTACAGTTATTAAAAGCAGAAAACAGAATATTTTCTTCATTTTATTCACCCCCCTTAATAGGCTTTATATGTATTAGTTTCAAAACACTTAGATTTATACTTTTTGGTTTTCTTATCATAAATATTTTGATATTTTCTATTTACAACTTTTAAATATATAACATAGTTTTTTCCATATTTATTTGATGATTTCGTTAATTGCTGCATAATATATCTTTCTTCTTTTGGAATACAATTTGAAGAAAAATAACAGCACATTATAAAATAAATTTTTATTGTTTTTAAGCATTTATATAGCTATATAATAATACTTATTCTAAAGCTAAAGCAGTTTTCATTTCTGAATCATTGTTACAAATAATACAATGCGTTGCAATTTCGTACGGCGTTTGTCCGTCATAATTAACCATGCTAATATTTGCTCCGTTTTCAACAAGTAGTTTTACTATATTATGAGAATGAGTATTAACTGCACAAATAAGAGGGGTTTCTTCATCATTGTTTTTTAAATTTAAATCAGCCCCTTCACCTATAAGATATTTTACAAGTTCTATATTACCATATTCTATTGCGTAAAATAGTGCGGTGTTTCCGTATATGGTATCTTTTGCATTTATATCACAGCCGTTTTTAATTAAAAATTCTATTTTTTCTTTATCTCCATATGCAGCCTGTTCACATATAGCAAGTGTTCCCAATTTGCTTAATTCCGTTGCGTTAGCAGAGTTATTAAATAGCCAATTATATGTATCCATATTACAATTTGAATCCATTGCTTCTCTTAAAATATTTTCATATCCCTGTTTTTTGAAAAATTCTAAAATTTTTATCGAATTGTTATTAACTAAATATGATATGCAACATGTATATGTTTCATCAGTTAGTTCTTTTAAATGTTCGGCAACAGTTTCAAAAAAATCAAGCCTGTTATAATTTGACGCATAATAAAGTATATTTTGCTTGCTTTCGGCTTCAGTTAAACTGAAATTTTTCATGTTATTCATAATAAATTTAAAAACCTGCGGGTTTTCTCTATTAATTAAAGACATTTTTATTGATGAATAATCAAATTTAGGCTTTAGTCCCAAATTTTGCAAGTATTTAACTGTGTCTAAATTATTATAAGCTACGGCTATATCAAAAAGATTATAATCCCCATCACTATCTGATAAACATACATTGTCTGTAGTTCCACCTTTATCCAGTAAAGATTGTATTACCTGCTCATTGCAAAAAGCACAGGCAAAAATCATCAAACTACCCATATTATCGGTTATTTGGTATTTTTCAATTTGTTCCAGTGCTTTTTCACTGTCACCCTGAGATAAATAATACATTAAAGGTGAAATGTTAAGGCTATCTTTTTGTTTAGCGTATAATTTGTTTATTAAATAACTGACTGAATTTAAAGTTTGGGGCTTAAATAAATAATTGTATTTTTCATTATAATTTAGGTTTAACATTAAATTTAATATACCGTCCTTATCTTCAAATCCGCTTGTAATTAGTAAGTCTATTATTTTAATATCATTTTCACTAAATTCACTTTTAAATAAATAACCTAACATATTAACAGTATTTCTGCCATCTATAAAAGTATAGTTTACATCTGCTCCATGTTCAATCAGACTTTTACAAATCTCATAGTTGCCAAGAGAAATTTCTGACATTAAAAGGGATGCTCCGTTTTTATGATAATTTGGGTTTGCACCTTGCTCTATAAGATAAAGAGCAATGTCATCCGAATAATTATTAACAGTACAAAAAGAAACAGTGTTATTATCATTATTTGAGACAACAGTATGAGTTGTAGCACTTGTGGTATTTAAATCAGCATTGCTCTCTATTGCTTCCTTTGCCGCTTCAAAATTACGTGACTCCATTGCGGAGTATAATTTAGTATTGGCAGGACTTGCATTTAAGAAAAAATTGCAAGAGGAAAAAGATATAATAGTAATTATTGCTAAAGTTAATTTCATTAATTTTATTAATTTACCATCTAAAATACACTTTATAACCTTTATCATAATACGATTTCCATTCTTTAATGCATTTAATTGCTTTCTTTTTAATACCATTTTTTAATTCTTTTGCAAAAGCATCTCTTTGCCCTTTTGAATTAAATTTTATCCATACTTTCATATTTAAATCTGATGATTTTGCTTTTTTTAATTGAAATTTAAATGCCGTAAGCCACCAAGTTGTAGCAGTGCGTGTAAAAAGTTCCTTGCCCTTATAACTCAATTTCATTGTCATATAATTATAATCTTTTTTTGAAACACAATCATAAAATCCTGCTGAATATCTCCAATAATTTACATATCCATATTTCGGAATACCCCAAGAATTAGTAGCATACCAGATGAATAGAATTATAGCTGTCCGGTGTTACGGCGTCATAGTTCACTAAATCGCTGTAGTAATACGGACTTGCAGTTGTTTTTGCTCTATTGAGATTTGTAATAATTGCATCATTCGTATTGGTAAACAAATTGCTTCCCTTATAAATATTAAGGTCAAAAGTGGCGTTTACTATCTTTTCGTTTTTATTTAGCTAATAATCTTTTGCTCGGGACATAGAAACATTTCAGGGGGAAGCTTACAATCGTATTTTTTTATGAACTTTAAATTTATTATCTTTAAACATATACGGTTCTACTGTATAATATTCTAAATATCCATTTTTATCATACTGAAAAATATATTTTGTATTATCAATTATAGGTGAATTATCATTAATAGTGACTTGAGTTACATATGCCTCCTTTAATCCTAATTTATCATAATTGTATTTTTCAATATTAAGACAAGAAATTGATTTGTTATCAAAACATTCACCTTGAGTATATGAAATTATTCTGTCTTTATTATCATAAACACATTCGTTAATAAGTAAAATATCATATTTTTGATTTTGAGAATATTTAAAAGTAATACCTAAAACAACATTATTATCATATACTAAAAACTCGTGTTGATCTAAGTCTAAATAATTTGCTATTATTAAATTATCATTTTTATCAAAACCATATTCGTAGGTTATTTCTTTAAATTTTGATAAATGTTTTATCATTCTTCCACGTGAACAATTGCCGGTTACTATATCATAAATAGGACTTGGGCACAAATAACCTCTTGTAATTAATTTCCCGCCTGATGCATATTTTTTTGTTACAACTTTCTCCTTTGTGATTTTATACAATTTATCGCAATTAGGTAATATTTTTTTGAGAATATTTGTAATTCGTTCTATTTCTTCCTTAATAAATTTAGTATTATCATTGGCTGACTTATTAATAAGATACTCTTTATAAGCAATATTTAATTTTTCATCTTTAAAATTAATAATCATCTTTTTACTCCTTAAAACGGTGATATCTTATTCATTGAAGCAATAGTGTTCTTTAGACTATTTAACACCTTAATAATGTTGTTTTTCTTTTGTGATTTCTCTTGTCCACTTTATTGACTATAATCCAGTTAACCCCACTACAAGTGAAACTACCATATATATTCCAAAGACAGAAAGTGAAATAAGCTCATTTCCGTTATAATCCATATTATTAACTGAATCATTTTCACAATATGTAAAGAGATCAGCGCTAAGAACCGTACCGGTAACACCAATAAAAGCTGTATCATCCGCATTTAAAAATCTGCCTGTGACCGGGTCATAATAGCGGGATTGGAGGTAGTAAAGACCTGTTTCTATATCATAAACATAACCTCTGTAACGGAACGGGCTAAGTTTGCTTATTATTGGGTCTCCATAGGCCTCCAGTATATTTCCAAAAGCGTCATATACATAATTTGCATACGTTACTCCTGCTTGGTTTATTACTTTTACTATATCTCCCTGCAAATTCTTTATATAATAATACATTTCTCCATTATATGAAAAAGTTTACATAAGAAAATGGTGTTGTGTGTGGTATTTTCTTTAGATAGCTTATTTAAAATAACAAAATTTATTCCGCTTTGACTATTTCTCCATCCTTAATAATGATATTTCCATCACAGGGATTAACAGCACACCTAAAATAATCTTTTACTTTCCATTTTTCCAAATAACTTTTATCTAGTATTACACACCAGATATCATCATTAATATATATCAGACAGTTTCCTTTGCCTTTAATTAAACCCAAGGAGTTTTCCATTGCACTTGTACATAATGCATCTTTTATTTCAAAATTTTTACCATACAATTTTGAAAATACATCACTGTTATATATATACTGACATGCAATAATTTCCTGACTGTCGGTTCCATAGCCGCTAAATATCGAATTATTTATGTAATCACGACTAAAAGGATTTGAGTCATTTGATTCTATAGAGCAGTTGCTTAATATACATAAAGATACTGATAGCAATGACATTATTAATAATTTTTTCATAAAATCACTTCCATGTAAAATTGACTGTTTTGGATTTTGGTGTGCTTAGATGTGCACTTTTACAAAAGGCTTTTGCCATCGCTAAAGATAAAAATGTTATTCTGACTGTCATTTTTAAATTTTTTCTTAAGTTTAAATTCCATATATTAAAGTTTGTAATATTTGGTTTAAAACCAGTTAGCCACCAAGATTTGTTTGATTCCCTTGAAAATAGTTTTTTACCATTTAGATACAAAGTGAATTTTATCCCTAATCTTTCTTTATCATTAGCACATCTATACCATTTCATTAAATTATATTTTTTTCCGTTGTAATTAAAGCTAAAAGTAGTTGAATATATATATACACCTATTTCGGCACCAATTGTAATTCCATATCTACCTTTCCACATCCATATCATCCATTTTTTCCGTCATAATTGAATGGGATTTTTAACGGTGTTATAAATATTCCAGCCATAAAAGCTAAGGAATCATATAAATCACAATAACCTAAACTTCGTTTCCAACAATCATTTAAAGAATAAAATATTTTTTGCTTTCTATCCCATGCGAAACCAGCAAGATTTATTAAAGAATTAACGAATTGTATACCTTTGTTTATTAATGTATTTATACTCCATTTTTTACCAAATATATCAACATTCTTGATAGCATTATTCTCACAATAAGCAAACATATTGGTGCTCAAAAGAGTACCGGTTTGTGTATCACAATAAACATCCGCATTTAAAAATCTGCCTGTAACCGGATCATAGTAGCGGGATTGGAGGTAGTAAAGACCTGTTTCTATATCATAAACATAACCTCTGTAACGGAACGGGCTAAGTTTGCTTATTATCGGGTCTCCATAGGCTTCCAGTATATTTCCAAATGCGTCATATACATAATTTGCATACGTTACTCCTGCCTGGTTTATTACTTTTACTATATCTCCCTGCAAATTCTTTATATAATAATACATTTCTCCATCATATGAAAATGATGTTGGAGAACCTTCTGTATCATAGTAAAAGAATAGTGTTCTATTGCTCTTTGTTAGTCCTATAAGGTTATTATTACTGTCAAAATAATAATTTGTTGTAAATAAGAACTAAGTCATCAGTTTTATATTTATAATTAAATCATTCTGAAATAATAACCTTAATAAAATCAGATAAGTCATAATTACTTATAGAGTCAACATAAGAAGCGTTACCGTCGTTTTTGCAATCAATAATAACATATTTATCATTATCAAATAAGCATAAAATTAAATAGTCATTACTACAATAACAAATTTTGACTTTTCCCTCATAACACACCTTAGAATCTGATAAAATGTCTTCATATGAAGAATTGTCAATTTTATAAATTATGTCCTTTCCGTTATAAAATTGATCGACGATATAGTTTTCATTTAATTTAATAGTGATGCTATCTCTATTGCTGTCAACTACTTCACCAACACTATATTCCTCAAAGCTATCTTTATAAAAATTACAACAAGAACTACACAAAGTAATAGCAATTATGATAAAAATCAGTAAAAGTACATTCTTCATAAATTTCTCCTTATTTTTATTTATAATAATCGAATGAAAAATTAATTTTCCACCAATAGTTTTTTAATACCCCATACTTTTGAGGATAATATCCAAAATAATCATTAATACATCTTTTTATATAATTCTTTTCTTTTTTTCCAAAGTAATCAAAATCGTAATAATCTGACATAGATATTGTAATTACATATTTTCTTTTGCCAGTAAACCACTGCTTTGAAGCTGTCCATTTTACTTTAAGTGTAAAATTAGCAGCAGATCCAACGGAATAAGCCAAATCCAAATCTGCGGTTGTTTTTGAAGAATATGAAAATTTAATGCTTGCTTTTTTAGAATAAGTTGTTTTCTTTTTTGATACCTTTGAAATATATTGGTTAATACGGTCCTTTACTTTCTTAGATGATTTTAGTCTGGATTTCATTGCTTGTCCAATTGGATTCCACCAATCATTTAATGAAATATTATTATTTAATCTTGCACCTGTTGCTGAATATATGTACATCATTAGTGTTAATCTCATAGTATATGCAGCAGCAATAACTATGGCTTGTATTACATTAATCCAACCTTTACCATCTGAATCAGTTCTACATATAGAGTTATTTTCACAATAAGCAAACATATTGGTGCTCAAAGGAGTACCGGTTTGTGTATCACAATAAACATCCGCATTTAAAAATCTACCTGTAACCGGGTCATAATAGCGGGATTGGAGATAGTATAGACCTGTTTCTATATCATAAACATAACCTCTGTAACGGAATGGACTAAGTTTGCTTATTATCGGGTCTCCATAGGCTTCAAGTATATTTCCAAAAGCGTCATATACATAATTTGCATACGTTACTCCTGCCTGGTTTATTACTTTTACTATATCTCCCTGCAAATTCTTTATATAATAATACATTTCTCCATTATATGAGAATGATGTTGGAGAGCCTTCTGTATCATAGTAAAAGAATAGTGTTCTATTGCTCTTTGTTAGTCCTATAAGGTTATTATTACTGTCATAATAATAATCTGTTGTTCCGCTGTTATCTGTTTTTTGGGTGCGCAGACCGTTACTGTTATACTTATAGCTTACACTATTATTCTCTGTTTGTAAAGTTGACAATTGTCTGCCGTTTTGCCAGGTCATTGTCATACCGTCACGGTAAGACAGAGGATTGCCTATTGCATCATATGTAATTTTTGTTCCGTTATAATTTGTTAATTTGTCTTTCCAGTTTGTATCAGTATATGAGTATGTTCTTTCCGATTGCAGTGCGCCGGGAGCCCAGTTTGTCGTATTCAGGGTATGCTCTCTTACTTTTGTAATATTTCCTGCGCTATCATATTGGTAATTTATATATAATCCGGTATTCGTATCTGCCGCCCACATAAGTTGGTCAAGCTCATCGTATGAATATCTTGCAACGATTTTTCCATCCTGTTTTACTGTATCAATATTTCCGTTGGCATCATATTCATACTCATATTTTACAAGTTGTTTCGTTCCGTACTTTTGTGTAATTTTGCTTACTTGGTTTGTAGTAGAATTTTCTTGTCTTCCTTGTGCATATTCATAATCTGTAAAGAATACGCTGTTACCCTCGCCTCGTGAAGTTTTTATCTGTGTTGTTCTTCCGAAATCGTCTGTTATTGTATCGGCTTTTACTCCGTCGTTACTTACAAAACTGTTTCCGTCCTCGTCAGTACCTCTTGTTATTGTTTTTGTCTTGCCGTCTACATCAGTTTTTTCTATAGCATTTCCATTTTCATCATAATAGGTATACCGCACCAGATTGCCGTATGGAGTTTGGGTAAATTGATTTATTAAGTTTCCGCTGAAATCATAATAATAGTAGGTAGTATTTACGGTTGATCTGTCAACGGCTCTTGCAACAAGACCCTTTTTATTATAAATAAAATCAGCTATTGTTCCGGTTTCTCCTATAATCTGTATAATATTATCGTATTCATCATATTTATACTCAATATAATCACCGTTTGCATAATCTGTCCTTATAAGATTACCGTTGTTTGCGGAATAAGTATTGCTTACAACTGTCACATTACCAATCTTTGTGGAAATCAGGTTATTGAAAACATCATAGTTGAATTTATAACTAAAGCCGTTATGAGCGATTGCAGAAACGCTGCCTGCTCCGTTATATGTATATGTATTTTGTGAACCGTTACTGCTTACACTTAACGGATGGTTTTCCAAATCGTAAGTATATTTTACTTCATTTTCGTTACCATCTATTTTTGAAATCACATTGCCGTTTACATCATATGTATAACTTACAGTATTGCCTGCTTCATCTGTTTCTGAGGACACATAATTGCCTTTGCTGTCATATGTAGAGCTTGTCTGCATATATGTCTGGGTTTTATCAACACTTTCAGATATAACTTCATAATCAACGGATTTATCATCAGATGCAGAATTATCACTTGTATTTTCTGTTGAATATGCAGACGCAATGTTAAGATTGGCATTATACACAGTCATTTCATTTTCATTATAACCGTAAACGAAAGCAATTGCAATATAATCTATTAAATTATTTGTATTTTCAGGAGTAACACTCATAGCTACACTTTGTTTTTCAGAAGTATATGCATTAAATTCCTGATAGTGAGTTTCCGGTGTTGAATTATTTGCATAATATATGTTCATTGCCAAACCGAAAGTTCGGTTACTGTTTGACAGAGAAACCGATTTCGCCTTTGCTTCTCCGCTAAAGTTAAAGGATACTCCTGCACGGTCAACATTAACAATTTGATAGATATACTTGTTACCTAAAGAATCATTGTTACCTGTTGCTTCATTTGTTGTTTCATCATTTGCGGGAACATCTGTTTCCTCGGGCGTATTTTCATTTGTATCGACTTCATAGGTCTTCTTTACTGTTCTTGTAACAAAACCCTGTTCGGTTTTTATAATATTACCGTATTTATCATATGTATCAATACTATCATTAGGCTCTGTTTCGGTCTCGGTTCTATAATAAGTGGCAGGCTGTGTTTCTTCTGTGTTATCATCTCCTGCATTCTCAGCAGATACTTTTTCATGTGGGATAGCTCCCGCTTCTCCGCTGATTGTAACAGTTCCGTTATTTACGGTAATTGCTGAATTATCATTTGTAAGCCAGTTTGAATTTGTTTCAAAATCAGCATTTTGCAAAGCATTAAAATCATTTGCACAGCTGCCTTCTTCAAGTTGTAAGCAATCAAACCAAGCTGTTCCTGATGCATGGCGAACCATACAAGAAACATATATAAATCTTGTATTTGTAGTAATTGATGCAGTAACACTTAATCTTTGCCAATCCTGTGTACCTTCTATTCCCATGCTGTTTATATCTTTTATTATATTTCCGTGTATATCATAGCATTTAATATTTAATGCTGCCCCTATTGTTCCACCATTAAAAATTTTCTTTATATTTTTTGTTTTTACATAAGCAGAAAATGTTACATCTTTACCGTTAAAGGCTGTAGTGTTAAATTCATGTGAAATACCTGTGAAAAATGCATCGTTATCATTGCCAACCGGATTTGTTATCTTTAGAGATGTACTTCCAAAATACTGAACCTTTCCGTTTTCTTCTGAAGGCTCGGATCTATCAATTTCGCAAATACCTCCTTTACTAGCAACATTTAAATAATATCCATTATAGACATGAAAGTATTTTCCATTTCCGATTGCACTCTGTTCGGTTGACTCCGTTATATAGTTTTTTGTAAAGGAATCCGCTCCTGAAGAGACAGATAGACCTGAACTGCTATCGGTTGAGATATATCCGTTTGCATTTAAAGTAGATATTTTATTGCCGTAGTTATCAAAAGTATAGGTTTCGCTTCTGCCTTGTCTGTCTGTAAATAAAGTAGTGTTATCATCACCATATTTAATGTTAAGATAATTGCCTTCTGTATTATCACTTCCGTACTCTGTTATTTTGGTTACTTGTCCGGCATTATTATATGTAAACTTTACACTGCTTTGTCTTTTATAATTTCCGGACTCAAAATATCCTTGTTCGACAGTTGTCAGTAAATTGGAACTGTTATAGAAAAATCTTGATACTTTTGTGCTGGAGAGGTAAAGATAATGAATTTTATCATATTCCGAAGAAGTATAGGAAAATATAATATTTCTTCCGTCGGGTCTTGTGATTTTTGATACTCTCTTATCGCCGTTTGAATTTGTATAATATGTTAAAGATGTAACCCTGCCTGAACCGTCTGTAATAGATGTGAGATTTCCGTCGGTATATCCATAAGTAATTGTATTGTTGTATTCGTCCTTTTCGGAAAGTAATTTACCTCCCGCAGATGTTAATTCATAGGTCTGTTTTGCTGTTCCGTTATCAATATAAATATTTCTATTATCTTTTGTTAATGTAAGTCCAAGTCCGTCTTCATCTACCCATTCTTCTGAATTATCTGTCTTTTTCATATAATGGTCTGTTCCGTCAGCATCAGTATAAATATAATTATAACCTAATTCAGCCAGTGTTGTATCTGCTTCTCTTATATATTGGTTAAACGAGAACTGCCATCCGTAACCGCTTGGAGAACCGTTACCAAAAATCGTGTTATAATTTACACTGTTATATGTTGCAGTAATTGAAGCAGGCATTCTTGAACCAGTACCCTCATATAGACTTTGATTGATTACAAGATTACCAAGATAATCTGAAATTTGAGCCTGTGCATCATTACCTACCGATACTGAATGATAACTTAAATTATCTTCTATGCCTGAAAAGTCTTTATATACAATCTTAAGAATAGGATTTTCTGTCAGCCTTGTACCTTGGTAAAAAGTAAGAGTACGGTTTCCTACTGTATCCAATGCTTCTATTGCAAATCCATCATTTTCAATACTTCCATCATACCATTGTTTCATAAGTTTTGTAATATCAAAATGAATAGAATTATAGCTTTTCGGTGTTACTGCGTCATAGTCTATTACATCGCTGTAGTAATACGGACTTGCAGTTGTTTTTGCTCTATGAAGATTTGTAATAATTGCATCATTCGTATTGGTAAACAAATTGCTTCCCTTATAAATATCAAGGTCAAAGGTGGCGTTTACTATCTTTTCGTTTTCATTTAGCTCAGGTAATGACTTTAATTTTATAATACTATAAGCATTTGATGCAGTAAAATAACCTCCGTGTGCATGTTCAATATTATTTTCTACTTCTGAAAAAATAAGGTCTGACTTTACCTTTTTCTTAACCTCAGGGTCGATTGTAACAGGGAAAGCTCGTCCTAAAGAATGTATAAACCAATAATCTGCTGTAAGCTTAACTTGAAGATTACTTCCCTTTTGATTTATAATTTCAATCTTTAGCTGAGTGCTTGTATTGCCGTCTGCATCTACCATATACGGAGCTTCTATTGTATAGACTTCTTCTCCTTTTTTATTATAAAGGCTGATAGTTGTTTCGTCTGTTTGCTTTGCAGTAAGATTATTTATTTTGTAGTTTACATTAAACTCGTTGGGTACATTTGCACTTTTTAAAATAATGTTTTCTTTAACTCCTATTGAAGTGATAAAATACTGCAAGTCAACATCAGTATATACATTTGAATATGTAATTTCTGAAACTGCATTTTTAAGAGTTGTAAATTTTTCATTTCCGCTTAATTTTTCGGAATTTTTATTTATAACTCCCCTACTTTTATTTGCGTTTTCGTATCCCCAACTGATTTTATAGTCATCACTTTGGAGTTTTATCATATTATTTGATTTTGCTTTTTGAGAAACTTTAACTTTTATGTCACTCGCTTTGTTTGAATATTCGGGTACAGCTTCATCAGATGTTGCTGTGCTTAATGAATTATCATATTCTGTCCAATTCCCGTTACTGTCTTTAAAATGAGCAGGCTGGCTATACTCTGCAAGCATAGTTGTACCGTCATCAAGCAAAAATGTTTTAGAGTATTCATTCCTCTCTGTTTCAAGTTCACAAAGAATATTACCAACACTTTCGCTTTCAGTTTGAATATTGTCAAAAGATGAATAAACAGTATCATCCTCAGGCAATGTTGAAGCATATACCTGCACAGGCAACAACAACCCCATAAGTATTGCAAGTATAACTGCTGTTGAGTTTTTCAAAAACCTATTTCTTTTCATTTCATTTTCTCCTTAATTATAAAAATCATAATATAAAGTAAAATTTTTAGCTTTCAGTGAAATAATATCACGTTTTTTCAAATATTTCAACATTTTTCTACAAATTTCTTATACATTTGACATTTTTTGTGATTTTTAAACAAGTCTATTATTATAAAAATAAAAAGAACAGTCCAGGATTTTATGTACTACTTGATAAAATTGTAAAAAATTTAACCGCCCTGCATTGCATACAGAGCGGTTCTATGTATTTATTTAACTTTCATTTACTAAAATAATTGTTTAAAAATTTAAAGTATTTCAAAAATATAATTATGATAAAAATTAGTAAAAGTGCGTTCTTCATATATTTCTTCTTGTTTTTTATGAGATTTTTCACTTCGTTTAAAGTAATTAAAATCGTAAATTTAATTTATTTTTTAGACCTTCCGCAATCGGAGCAACCGTTACGAATCCGTCTTCTTTTAAGTGTACACAGTTTCTGTGTTATTTCTCCTATCAACACTTAATATCAACTATTTTTCGTTGTATTTTTAATTTGCTTTTTCAATCAAACATACGGCGTGAGCTGAAATTCCAAGCAACTCTCCTGTAAAACCAAGACCTTCTTCTGTTGTAGCTTTAACGCTGATTTTTTCAAGTTCCATATTACAAGCCTTTGCAATTTTTTCCCTCATTGGAACAATATAATTTTTAAGTTTTGGTTTTTGAGCAATAATTGTTGAATCAATATTAATAATTTTATAGCCGTTTTCATTTAAAACCTGTACTGTTTTTTCAAGAAGCTTCAGGCTGTCTGCATTTAAAAAAGTATCGTCATTATCGGGAAACAATTTGCCTATATCTCCTAAAGCCGCCGCACCTAAAAGTGCGTCCATAATTGCGTGTAAGAGAACATCTGCATCACTATGACCTAACAGTCCCTTTTCATAAGGAATTTCTACTCCGCCTAAAATCAGCTTTCTGTTATCGGCAAATTTGTGAACATCATAACCGTGACCTATTCTCATACTTCTTCACCCTGCTCTCTTGCTTTTAAAATACTTTGAGCCATAATCACATCAAAAGGAGTTGTAAGCTTTATATTACTTTCACTTCCGATTACAACTTCAACGGCTTTTCCGAAGTTTTCAATAAGCTGACAATCGTCTGTAAAGTATTTTCCCTCTTCTTTTGCTTTTTTTAATGCGGATATGTAAAGCTCTTTTTCAAAAACCTGCGGAGTTTGAATACTTCTTAAATCGGCTCTGTCGGGTGTATTTACAACTAAATTTTTATCATCGGTAATTTTAATTGTATCTTTAACCATAACACCCAATGTTGTGCTTTTTATTTCAAATGCTCTGTTTATTACATTTTCTATATCTTTATTCAAAACAAGAGGTCTTGCACCGTCGTGAATTGCGAAAAAATTTGTGCTGTCAGAAGAGGCATTTATTCCGTTAGAAACGCTCTCTCCCCTTGTATTTCCGCCTGTAACAATCTTAAATACTTTATTAAAATAATTATTTTTTACAATTAATTTGATTTTTCCTATATCCTGCTCTCTTGCAACAACAACAATTTCATTTACTAAATTACAGTTTTGAAAAGCAGATAAAGTATGTTCAATTACTGTTTTTTCATTTAAAGAAATAAACTGTTTGCTTATTTTTCCGCCCATTCTGCTTGAATTTCCTGCTGCTACTATAATTGCGGATACATAATTATTTCTCATAATTAAATTTTATCAAATGCCTGCTGTAAGTCGGCAATAATATCGTTTACATCTTCAATACCAACGGAAAGCCTTATTAAATCTGGTGCGACTCCTGCTTCAAGAAGCTGTTCCTCTGTCATCTGTCGATGTGTGTGGCTTGCAGGATGTAACAGGCAGGTTTTTGCGTCTGCAACATGAGTTACAATAGTTGCAAGTTTCAAAGAATCCATAAATTTTATAGATTTTTCCCTGCCTCCTTTGATTCCGAATGCAAGAACTCCGCAGGAACCGTTAGGAAGATATTTTTTGCAAAGTTTGTTATCCTTATCGTCTTCAAGGTCAGAATAATTTACCCATGCAACCTTTTCGTTTTCTTTTAAATATTTTGCAACGGCAAGAGCATTTTCACAATGTTTTTTCATTCTTAAATGCAAAGATTCAAGACCAATATTAAGATAAAAAGCGTTTTGCGGAGACTGAATTGAACCTAAATCACGCATAAGCTGAGCAGTTGCTTTTGTAATATATGCTCCCTTACCGAATCTCTCTGCATATGTAATACCGTGATATGATTCATCTGGAGTTGTAAGTCCTGGATATTTATCCGCATATTTCATCCAGTCAAAATTTCCGCTGTCGACAATACATCCGCCCACGCCTACCGCATGACCGTCCATATATTTTGTAGTTGAATGAGTTACAATATCTGCTCCAAATTTAAACGGCTGACAGTTTACGGGGGTAGCAAATGTATTATCTACAATAAGGGGAACTCCGTGTGAATGTGCAAGGTCGGCAAACTTTTCTATATCTAAAACCGATACTGTAGGATTTGTTATAGTTTCACCAAATACAAGCTTAGTGTTGGGTTTAAAGTATTTTGAAAGTTCTTCTTTTGAAAGGGTTTGGTCAACAAAAGTACACTCTATTCCCATTTTCTTCATAGTTACGCCAAAAAGATTATATGTTCCGCCGTAAATTGATGAGGACGCTATAAAATGGTCGCCTGCTTCACAAATATTAAAAATTGCAAAAAAGTTAGCCGCCTGTCCGCTCGATGTTAGCATTGCGGCAGCTCCGCCTTCCATTTGACAGATTTTTTCGGCTACTGCATCATTTGTTGGATTTTGAAGTCTTGTATAAAAATAACCTTCTGCTTCAAGGTCGAAAAGTTTACCCATTTCATCGCTTGTATCATATTTAAATGTCGTGCTCTGATAAACCGGGACTTGTCTTGGCTCTCCTTTATGGGGCGTCCAACCGCCCTGTACGCATTTTGTTTCAATTTTCATTGTATGTATCCTTTCTTCTTTGTTTTATATAAATAAGTTTTTAATAAAGCCTGTAATTGCATCTGTTCCAAAAACTGCAAGGCCAATTAAAATTAAAAGCATTAATGCAAGTACGATTCTGCCAACCTTACTTCCGTCGTTTAGTTCTTCAAACTGTTTATCAAGGCTTTTCTCGTTTGAGGGTTCATATACGCCGTCTTCTATAATTTCTTCTCCCTCTTCTTTAATAGCACCAATACCTACGCATATATCATAAGCCTTTTTGTATGCCTGATAAGGTACAAGAATATTTAGGTCACTCATATCAACACCTGTTACGGTATTTGCGGAATTATCTTTTTTCCGTCTTTTTGTATCGGAAGGGATTCCTGCGTCCGAAAGGGCCGCAATAATTCTGTCCTTTTCAAAGCCCTCCGCACTGATTAAAAAAACGGGAGTGTTATTATCTTCTATAACATTAAGAGGCTTTTTACATTCTTTGCAGGTTTCTTCATTATCGTTATGCAGTTTTCTGCAAGAATTACAATATTTCATAGATGTTCTCCTTTTCCTTATTTACAATTATTGTAGCAAAACAAGGATAATAATTCAAGTAGAAAAAGACTAATTATAATTTTTATAAAATAGAAAAGCACTTATATAAATCACTTTTTTAGACATTTAAATGCTTGTATCATTTTTAAAAAAACTGCATTGGCTTTTGTTACAAAAGCGCTAATGCAGTTTATCTTTAATATTTTAACCAAATACCGGCTGTGGTTGCTGTCCATTTAAAGCAAGCTCTACGCATTTTGGTATAAGCTCAAATTTTGAAACAAGAGAATTTGGTTTTTTTACATAGTCGTCTTGCTGCATTGGTACAAAATAAATATTTTTCGTATTCAGAAGCTTGCCGATATTTTGTGCTGAAGCTCCCAAACCGTCATTTGTTGCAACAGACAAAAGAACAGGACGCTGAATTCTTAAATGCGATTTAGCCGCCATTGCAACAGGTGTATCTGTTACTCCCAGTGCAAGTTTTGCAAGGGTATTGCCTGTACACGGGGCTATAAGAAGTAAATCGCAAATTTTCTTTGGTCCTATGGGCTCTGCGCCTTCTATAGTATGAATTACTTTTTCTTTTGTAATTTCTTCTGTTTCCTTTATAAAATCTTCTGCTTTTCCAAACCTTGTATCTGTTGAATAAGCGTTATTTGACATTATGGGTACAATGTGATACTCTTCTGCAAGCTTTTTCATTTGCTCAATGGCTTTTGAAAAGGTACAAAAGGAGCCGCACATTGCAAATCCGACTGTGACCTTTTTCACCTGATATCCTCCTCAAGCATCTTAACAATTGTGTTTTTTATAATTTCTCCTGCAGTTTTTGGTGCAGTTTTTCCGGGCAATGCCAGAGCGTGTATTATATCTATATCAAGGCTTTGGGCTGCTGATTTATCTATTCCCCCCGGAAGTGACGCCAAATCAACAAGCAGTGTATTTTTATCTGTATTTTTAAGCAAATTTTCATCAAATATTAATGCAGGTACCGTATTAAACACTATATCAAAGCCCCTGATCTCTTTAAGCTGTTCGGTATTAAGGGGTCGATATCCGTTCATTGTGATTTTTGCAAAATCTGTAGCTTTTCTTGCACTTACATACACCTGAGCCTTTAAATCTCTGAGCATTTTTGCAAGGCATTTGCCTATTCTGCCGAATCCGCAGATTAAAATTTTACTGTCTAAAATTGCTCCTTCATAGCTGTTAAGTGCAATTTGTAAAGCTCCTTCTGCTGTTAAGTAGGCATTTAAAAGAGTAAAATCCTCCCTTTTAAAATAATCATAGGATTTTATATTTTTAAATTCTTTACAAAACTTAACTGCCTTTTCTTTCATTGGACAAAATATCTTTTTACCTGAAATCAATTTTAAAATTTTTGAATTAAACTTTAGCGGTTCTTTTGAAAAAGGAGTATTGATATCTCCATACTGATTAACTGGAGGAACAGGGAAAATAACGATATCGGTTTTTGAAAGCTCGTCTAAGCTGTTGCATATCTGTAAATCTCCTGAGCTTGTTATTTTTGAAAACCCGAAAAGCTTAACATTATATTTATCTTTTAAAAAACAGTCACCGGCAAAAAGAAATCGTTTATCTCCGCCGATAATACCAACAGTTTTTGTCATATAAAACACCTGTATAAAAATTTTAGTTTTTATACAATATACTATGTGTTTTTAAAATAAAGGTGTAATTTTAATTTTTGAGGAGATTTTGTAAGTATAACAAAATTCAGCTCTCCGTTTTAGGAAAGCTGAAATTTTTTAATGTTTCGTTTTATTTTTCGGACAACCGCAAGGATTGTCCCTACAATAATTAAAGAAAAGTAAAATACTTATATTAATGTATCAATTCTTATTAACTCTGTGAGAGATTTATTTCGGTATCATTTTTCTTATTAGCATATTATGTCCTATTTAATCGTTACTTTCTTTTGTTTTGCTGTCTATATTATTTTTTATCTGCTCAAAGGTTACTCCGTACTTTTTTGCTATATCTCTTGCGTAGCTGCTTCCCTGTGGCGGAGAAACATAAACTTTAAAGGAACGCTCGCCGTTATCTACTCCCGTTACAAGGCTTTCTGCTTTACTTTTATTTTGTTTATCGCTATTAAGAGTTACAAGATTTTTAGCTAAATCGTGCATATGTGTATTAAAAATTGACCTTACGCCCAGATAACACATTGCTTTTACTACATCTCTTGCTATAAACAATCCCTCTGAAACATTAGTTGTTGCTAAGCTCTCATTAAGAAGCAAAAGACTTTTATTAGTAGCAACATCAAAAATATCCCACAAGCGTTTGCTTTCTTCGCCCAATCTGCCTAAATCCACGGTATCATTTTCATCAGCAGGAAAATGAGTGAAAATATTATCGCAGGGACTGATTTTTAAATTACTGCAAGGAGTGTAAATACCGTTTTGTGCAAGCAAAAATGCTAAACCTACTGCCTGAGTAAAGGTAGTTTTTCCGCCTCTGTTGGGTCCTGTAAGAATAAAAACTCTGCCTTTTTCATCATCAAAATCTATATCGTTGGAAACAATATTAAACTCTTCTCCATTAACTTTCTTTATTGCGAGTTTAAGGTTATATATTTCTTTTGCAGAAAATTCTCTTTCATCCTCCGAGATAACCTCTGCCTTACACATTTTTAAGCCCTTTTCCTGTATTTTATCTACAAGCTCTGCCCAGCGAATATAAAAAACAATTTCAGGCATTAAATTGACAAGAGAGTAACCGCTTATGTTTACATATTTTAAAAGGGTACTTTGAATATCACGCACTGTTTTTTTCATAATTTCAGTTACTGCTTTTTTCATACTGTCAGACAACGGGTCTCCGCCTGTTGCAGAGTCTCCCGAAGAAAGTGTAACATATCCTACAGCTCCGTTCTGCTCTATTTTACCGAAGCCCAAGTGTTCTTCCTTAAACTTTGGACTTGCAGGATGAAACTTTTTAATATTTTCTATATCAGTTCCGTGGTGAAGTTCATCCTTTGTATTTACAAACTTAACAAAATGATTCATTAATCCGGAGCTTGAAAACTCCTTATCATTTAAAGATAAGATTCCTGCCGTTTTAGGACGGAGCAAGGCATCAAGATTTACTCCGATAGTAACACTTTTAAGTCTCTGTGCCTTTTTAAAAGTATCGTCAATATCAGCTTTAAGCTGAGGGAAACCGCTTTGGTTATAAATATTTTCAATATAGTTTTTAAGATTTCTAAGTCCTTCTGACTGAATATCTGTTTCTTCAAGGCACTCTTTCATTTCGGTTATACATTTTACATAGCCGTCAATTTCCCTTAACCTGTTTATCAACTTCCAAAGTGACGAGGCTTCCGAATCTTTTTGAAAACGCTCCAAATCACGCAGGTTTGCAAGCTCTTTTAAAAGCTCCGTAAGAACATTTCTGAGCTTCGGAAACTTTAAAAAATCTTCAAAAACGTCACAGCGGTATTTTACGGTTTTTGCATCAGAAGTTATTTTGGACATAATTTTTAGAATAACATTTCTTTCATATTCATCTTTCGTAAGATTTTGGCAAATAAACTCAAGTGATAAATCATTAATTGCTTCATTTGTTAAACTATTAAATTTTGCATTTGAATTTTCAGGATTTAACAGGCTGAAATTTTCCATAACACTCATCTTCTCTTTTCAATGAAATATAATTTACTTAATAAAAAAATACTATAAAGAATTATCGGTGTCAATAAAAACTGATATTTTACTTTTGCTTATAAAACAAAAACAGAGCCCTGTGAAAAGGCTCTGTTTTCATAGCTGTATGAGCTGATTTCAACTTTTAGCAAGTACATTTAGCTACAAAGTTTTCGCAGTCTGTACATTTACATTCCGTCGGATTTACTTCATGTGTACCTACTGTAATGCTGTCAAGTGCACAATAATTTTGTGAATCGTTATGATTTTCGCAGCTTGTTACTGTACATTTAATGCTTTTGTTCGCGTAAGAATTATCTACCATCTTTATCACCTCTGGAAATTCTGCAAGAATTTTATCCTCGCAAAAATATTTTTTGCAAAAAATCATCTAATATACTGAACAAAAATTTAAATTTTTTATAAACTATATTAAGAGGTGAGCTTATGAACATAGTAGGAATTTGTATCATTACTGTTTTTGCAATTTTAGGTCTTTCTGAATTTATAAGAGGCTTGGTAATGTTTATATGCAAAAAAACGTCTCCGAAAGAATTTTCCATACTTATTATACCCATTAAAAAAAATTGTGAGGAAGCAGAATATATTCTGCGAAGTGCAGCTCAGCAAGTAAGATTCAGCAAAAAGAACATAATTAAAAAGATTGTTTGTGTTCTGGATAAACCGAGTATTCAAACAGAAAAAATCTGTACCGCTGTATGCAAGGAATACCCCTTTATGGAAGTTGCACACTTAAATGAATTAAAATATATTCTCAAAAAGAATTATGAATGGCAATAAAAATGCTGTCTCAAAACTTAATTCGTTTTGAGACAGCATTTTTTGTTTTTTTAAATTCTGAAAGGTCGTTTTAGATATACTGTATATATAAATTATATTTTTTAACTAAAAATAAAAACAAACTTATAGCTTAAATTTGCTATATATTTTGTTTCTTTGTTTCCTTTTCTCAATTTTTTCCGCTTAAACAAAGGGGTGTTTTCTATACCTAAAGTCACAAATATAAAAAACAGGCAGAGAAATTCTCTGCCTGCAATGTATAAAACTTGAAGTAAAATTACTTTAATTCTACTTCTGCGCCTGCTTCCTCAAGTTTAGCCTTCATAGCTTCAGCATCGTCCTTACCAACAGCCTCTTTAACTGTCTTAGGAGCTTCGTCAACTAAAGCCTTAGCCTCTTTAAGACCTAAACCTGTTACTTCACGAACTACCTTGATAACAGCAATCTTGTTGCCGCCTGCAGACTTAAGAACTACGTCAAAGTCTGTTTTTTCTTCAGCAGCAGCCTCTCCGCCTGCTGCAGGTCCTGCAACTGCAACTGCAGCAGCTGCTGATACACCAAATTCATCCTCTACAGCGTGTACAAGCTCAGAAAGCTCTAAAACTGTGAGGCCTTTTAATTCTTCAATAATAGCAGTAATCTTTTCAGATGCCATTTTATTTACCTCCAATAAATTAATAATTAATTTTCTTTTAAATTCCGAATAATTCGGTTTTACAGCAAATTATTCTGCTGCATCTTCTTTTGTCTCTTCTGTAGCAGGAACTGCCTGTTCAGCAGGGACTTCTTCAGCTTTTTCTGCCGGAATTGCACCGCCCTTATCAACTAATGCCTGAACAACACGGGCAAAAGCTGCGATAGGTGCCTGGAAAGCACCAAGTACATTTGCGAGAAGAACATCACGAGTCGGTAATTTAGAAAGATTAATGATTGTGTCATTATCTACTACTGCGCCGTCCATAAAACCTGTTTTGATTTTAAAGTTATCATGATTCTTCGCATAACCGCAAAGAATACGGGCTGCGGCAGCATAGTCTTCATCACTTGTAGCGATAGCTGTTGTACCGTTAAGAGTAGGAATAATGTCGTTAAGACCAACTTCCTCACAAGCTCTTGTTAAAAGTGTATTTTTAACTACTGTGTAATTAACGCCTGCTTCACGAAGCTCTTTTCTGAGCTTTGTATCATCTTCAACATTAATACCTTCATAGCTGACAACTACGCCTGTAACAGAGTTTTTAAGTCTTTCGGAAAGTTCAGCAACTATAGCCTTTTTAGCTTCTAAAACACTTTGGCTTGGCAAGTTTTATTCACCTCCGTTAAATCATGTTATAACGCAGTTCAAAAAAAATCCCTCCAAAGACATTGGAGGGAAGGTTAAATACAAATTAAGCATACAAACATAATGCTTTTAATGCACTTTCCTCGGCAGGCAGAGAATAACTCTTTACGCTTATGCACCTGCTGTCTTTAGAACAACGAATATATTGTAACACAAAAGTGTTAGCTTGTCAAATTATACTGAAAACTTAGCAGGGTTAATTCTAACGCTTGGACCCATTGTTGAAGTTACAGCACAAGATTTAATATACTGACCCTTTGCAGCGGCAGGCTTAGCTTTAACTATAGCACCCATTAAAGTATCGAAGTTTTCAAGTAACTTCTGCTCACCAAAGCTTGCTTTGCCGATTGGGCAGTGAATAATATTTGTTTTATCAAGACGGTACTCAATTTTACCTGCTTTAGCTTCTGTAACAGCTCTTGCAACATCAGGTGTAACAGTACCTGCTTTTGGGTTAGGCATTAAGCCGCGGGGACCAAGAATTTTACCTAAACGTCCTACAATACCCATGCAGTCAGGTGTTGTGATAAGAACATCAAAATCCATCCAGTTTTCTGACTGAATTTTCTGAGCCATATCTTCAGCACCAACGAAATCAGCACCTGCTTCTTTTGCAGCTTTTTCGTTTTCGTCACCCTTGCAGATAACAAGAACTTTTACATTTTTACCGGTACCGTTAGGAAGAACGATAGCACCTCTAACCTGCTGATCAGCATGACGGGAATCAACGCCAAGCTTTACATGAAGCTCGATTGTTTCGTCAAACTTAGCAGTAGCAGTTTTAATAACTGTTGCAAGTGCCTCGTCAGAATCATATAATTTTGTTTTGTCAATCAGTTTTGCACTGTCAACATATTTTTTACCGTGTTTCATCGTTATCCTCCATAATTAGGTGGTTCAGCGGAATTTTCCTCCCACCCGGAATTAGTCAACTACTTCAATGCCCATGCTTCTTGCAGTACCTGCAATCATGCTCATAGCACTTTCAACGCTTGCAGCATTTAAGTCAGGCATTTTCTGTTCAGCGATTTTCTGAACCTGTTCACGGGTAATCTTTGCAACCTTGTTTTTGTTAGGTACGCCTGAACCTGATTCGATTCCGCATGCCTTTTTAATGAGTACAGCCGCAGGCGGTGTCTTTGTAATAAAAGTAAAAGAACGGTCTGCGTATACTGTGATTACTACAGGAATAATAAGTCCTGCGTCATTTTTAGTGCGCTCGTTAAAATCTTTAGTGAACGCAACAATGTTTACACCATGCTGACCGAGAGCCGGTCCAACAGGTGGTGCCGGAGTAGCCTTTCCGGCAGGTATTTGCAGCTTAATTAAGCCTACTACCTTTTGAGCCATTGTTTTTGCACCTCCAAAATTCGTGGTAAATTGCGGGACGCCACTATGTAGGTTCCCTCCCACAGGAAACAAAGTGTTCCCAAATAAAAAGCAAATTGCTTATTATTTATAAATTAATCTTCTACTGCCTCAGCCTGATTAAGTTCAAGCTCAACAGGAGTTTCACGTCCGAACATTGAAACGACAACACGGACATAATTCTTATCAGCGTCAAGTTCTTCAACAGTACCGATAAAGTCCTCAAGAGGACCGTCGATAATGCGAACCGAATCGCCGACACCATATGATATATTAGCCGAGCGGGATTCAACTCCCATTCTGTAAACCTCTTCAGTAGTAAGAGGAACCGGCTTTGATGAAGGTCCTACAAATCCCGTACAGCCACGGATATTGCGGACAACATACCAAGTTTCATCAGTATATACCATTTTGACAAAAACATAACCGGGATAAAGCTTGTGTTCAACCTGCTTTTCCTTGTCATCTTTTATTTCTGTCACAACTTCAGTAGGAACTTTAACTTCTTTAATCAAATCTTGTAAGTTTCTGTTTTCAACAGTTGTAATTAAATTAGAAGCTACCTTGTTCTCATATCCCGAATAGGTATGAACAACATACCATTTCGCTTCTTGATCTGCCATTACTTACATCCTTTCTTAAAGTTGGTAAATACTTAACAGATTAAGCAGAATACATAGACATTACTAAACTCAGCAAAGCAAACAGACCGGAATCAAGGGCATATACAAATACACCTATTACTGCAATCACCAAAAGAACGATACCAAAGTTTTTGGTAGTCTGAACAGGTGTAGGCCAGGTAATTTTTTTAATTTCACCCTTGCATTCACGGAGATATTTCAAAGCTTTTGAGAAAATGTTTGGCTTCTTGCTTTTTTTAGCTGTCTTTTTCTCATTTTTTGTTTCAAGATTTTTCTCAGCCATATTTTACCTCCGTATTATTTTGTTTCCTTGTGAAGAGTATGTTTCTTGCAGAATCTGCAATACTTGTTCATCTCAAGCCTGTCAGGATTATTTTTTTTGTTTTTCATTGTGTTGTAATTTCGTTGTTTGCACTCTGTGCAGGCAAGTGTAATTTTTACTCTCATTAGCGGCACCTCCAGCTTATTTTAGGAATTTTACAGCCTCCCTCAAAAGGGCAGAAAAAAATACCCCTTTTATGAGGTAACGTCATTATATCACAGTGCGGTCAAATCGTCAAGTGTTTTTTGGAAATTTATTAATATATATTTTTCAAAGTTAAAATTTTTATTTTTAATTAAATAACAATAAATAAACTTTTATATTCTGTTTTTTTAATAAGCAATATTTTAACTTAGAAAACAACTAAATTAAATATAGTATTTAAAAAAAGACCCCTTTAACAATAAATTTCTATTAAGGAAAATGAAGAATCAAAGCCTTTGTTTTAGTTCTGTATTATGGTTTTTAACACATTGAGGCTTGGCACTAAATAAAGTGTCAAGCCTTTAATGGTTTTTAACAATTATTAATTACATCTGTTCGGGGCAGTTTATATTGAACATTGTAAGTATATTTTTAATTACTGTTTTAATAGCAAGGCAAAGGCTGAGTCTTGCCTGCATTAATTTTTCATCTTCACCTTTTACACGGCAGGCATTATAAAATTTATGGAACAATGTTGCTGTTTGTGTAACATAACGAGTAATTTTTGTAGGGTCATATTCTTTAGCAGAAGAAATGATTTCACTTTCAAACTGTGAAATATGATGAATCAATTCTCTTTCTTCGTCTGCTGTTAAAAGTGCAAGCTCTTCATCACTGCACGCTCTTGCAACAACACCTTCACTTTCAAGTGCTTTTAAAATACTGCAAATTCTTGCGTGAGCATACTGAACATAATAAACAGGGTTCTGATTATCCTGAGTAACTGCAAGGTCAAGGTCAAAATCCATTTGAGAATTAGCTTCTCTTGTATTAAATAAAAATCTTGCACTGTCAACGGGAACTTCTTCAAGCAAATCTCCAAGCTGAATTGCTTTGCCTGTTCTTTTGCTCATTTTTACAATTTCACCGTTTCTTACAAGTTTTACAAGCTGCATTAACACAACGTCTAATTTATCTTTATCATATCCAATGGCTTCCATAGCGCCTTTCATACGCATAACGTGTCCGTGATGGTCTGCTCCCCAAACATCAATGCAGGTGTCAAAGCCTCGGTCAAATTTATTTTTGTGATATGCAATATCCGCTGCAAAATAAGTCGGATTGCCGTTTTGACGAATTAATACATCATCTTTTAATTCAAGCTTTTCAATATAATCATCGGTCTTGCCCTGTGATTTAAGAATCTTTGTTACAACTTCTTTGTTTTTATACCACAAAGCACCATCATTTTCGTAGGTCAATCCTTTTTCGGTCAGCAAATCTACAACTTCTTTAACTGCACCGCTTTTATGGAGTTCACTTTCAAAAAACCATTTATCATAGTTTATTCTGTATTTTGCCATATCATCCTGCATTTTCAAAATGTTTTTTGGAAGTGCAAAATTTACAAGCAACTGCTTTCTTTCCTCTGGTGAAACCTCTAACAACTTATCGCCGTTAATATCCGCATATTCCTGTGCAAGCTCTGTGATATCTGTACCCTGATAACCGTCCTCCGGAAAAACAATTTCGTCTCCTTTATAAATCTGCAAATATCTTGCTTCCAAAGAACAACCGAATTTTTCAATTTGATTTCCTGCGTCGTTTACATAAAATTCACGCCAAACGCTGTATCCTGCACGCTCTAAAACAGCCGCAAGGCAGTCGCCTAAAGCTCCGCCCCTTGCATTGCCCATATGCATAGGACCTGTAGGGTTTGCCGAAACAAATTCAACCATAACCTTTTTGCCTTTGCCGTAATCTGTTCTGCCGAAGTTTTCTTTCTCTGTTTCAACATCTCTTAAAACAGCCGTATAAAAAGCAGGAGAGTAGAAAAAGTTTATAAAGCCCGGACCTGCTGTTTCACATTTATCAAAATAAGTATTTTCAAGATTAATATTTTCCGTAATAGCCTGAGCAATCTTAAACGGCGGTATTCTGAAAGATTTTGCACCTGCCATTGCGGCGTTAGTTGCTAAATCTCCGTTTTTTCTGTCAGCCGGAGTTTCAATAATAAATTTAGGAAGTTCTGCATTCGGGAGCGTTCCTTTTTTTATTGCTGTTTTAATAGCTTGTGTTATTACATTTTTTAACTGTTCTTTTGCTGTTTGTGCTGTATGTGCCATATTTTTTCCTGCCTTATTCCTTTACTTTTTCTTTTACTTTGATTTTTAGTTCATTATTGCTGACAAGATCATTGTTAAAATCAAGATAGTACTTTAAATTAAGTTTTCCGCCCTTTTCGTTAAGGTTTATATTTATAATTTCCGTATATATACCAATCATTAAATTGCCTGCCAACGTTTTGTAATAGCATTGATGGCGTTTACCTTCCTCTAAAATAAGACGGCTTTCAATCTCGCCTTTTCTTATTACAGTTACCTTTTTGTCATCTTCAATTTTAATGAGGTTGGTTGAGTACATTTTAGGGTCATCATCGTTATATTCTTTGTAAGAAATATAAGTATGACCGTTTTTTGTTATTAAATCACCCTCAGTTATAATTTCAATTGAATCCTTTTCTCCGTCAACCTCTTGAATCCCTAAAACTGTAATTAAATAATTATGTTTCATAATATTTCCTTTTATTTTTTATGTATTCTTTTATATTAATCCGCAATATTAATTTGCTCTACTTTATGGTCCATTTCTCTGCCTAAAAAAAGTCCCGCAACATTGTTAAAATCATCGGGCGTGTCACTTACAAAAAATTTGCAGTTGCCTTTTTCATTGCTGTTATTAAGCAGACTGTTTTCTTTTAAAATTTTTGCAGAATAAATTGCAGTTTCTTTGCCTGAATCAACTAAAGTTACCTTATCTCCCAAAACAGACGAGATCGCATTGCTTAAAATAGGATAGTGTGTACAGCCTAAAATAAGAGTATCAATATCGGCTTCTATTAAAGGAGTTAAGTATCTTTTTATTACAAGCCTTACGATTTGGTCGTCCTTATTTATAAATCCGTTTTCTACAAGCGGAACAAACAAAGGACAGTTTTGCTCATACACCTTGATAGCAGGATGTCTTTTCTCAAGCGAGAGTTTGTAGCTGTGGCTGTTAATTGTAGCAGTAGTTCCGATAACTCCGATTTTTCCGTTTCTTGTTTTTTCTGCGGCGGCATAAGCTGTGGGAGAAACAACGCCTGTGTACGGAACGGGAAGCTTATTTCCCAAATCTTTTGCAACGGAGCTTACAGTACCGCAGGCGGCAACAATCATTTTAACATTATGTCTTAAAAGAAATTCAGCGTCTTGAAGTGCATATCTGTTGATTGTATCATTACTTCGGTTTCCGTAAGGAACTCTGCCTGTATCGCCGAAATAAACAATACTTTCATTTGGAAGTACATTTAAAAATTCTTTTACGGCAGATAAACCGCCTAATCCTGAATCAAAAACTCCTATCGGAGCAGAAGACATACAATCATCTCCAAAAATATACATATTAGCACTTATTCTAATAATAACATAAGAAAGCAACCCTTGCAAGTGCAATTAAGTTTAAAAACTGTAGGATTACAATTGATGTGTTACAGTAAGGAAAAAAGAGTAGCGAATAGCAAACCTCTGTGTTACAGTTAAG
>CANPWP010000020.1 GCA_947584595.1 uncultured Clostridia bacterium
GTAGCGCCGTCAGGACCGGTAGCGCCCGTTGGACCTGTAGGACCTGAAGGACCGGTAGCGCCGTCAGGACCGGTAGCGCCCGTTGGACCTGTAGGACCTGAAGGACCGGTAGCGCCGTCAGGACCGGTAGCACCCGTTGGACCTGTAGGACCTGATGGACCTGTAGCACCGTCAGGACCGGTAGCGCCCGTCGGACCTGTAGGACCTGAAGGACCAGTAGCTCCGTCAGAACCAGTAGCACCCGTTGCACCTGTAGGACCTGTTGCACCCGTTGGACCCGTAGGACCTGATGGACCTGTAGCACCAGTAGGTCCTGTAGCACCAGTAGGTCCTGTAGCACCAGTAGGTCCTGTAACGCCGTTAGCACCAGTAGGACCTGTAGCACCAGTAGGACCTGCAACACCATCAGCGCCTGTAGCACCTGTAGCACCGGCAGGACCTACAGCGCCATCAGCGCCGGTAGGACCTGTAGCACCTGTAGGACCTGTAGCACCATCTGCACCCGTAGGACCGGTAGAACCTGTAGGACCGGCAACACCGTCGGCACCTGTAGCACCTGTAGGACCTGTAGGTCCCGTAATACCGTTAGCACCTGTAGGACCTACAGCACCTGTAGGTCCCGTAATGCCGTTTGCACCTGTAGGACCGGTAGCACCTACAGGACCTGTAGCGCCAGTAGGACCTGTAGCACCTCTTGCACCAGTAGGACCAGTAGCACCAGTCGCACCGTTAGCGCCGTTAGCACCAGTAGGACCAGTAGCACCGTTAGCACCTGTAGGACCTGTAGCGCCCACAGGACCTGTTGCACCTGTAGGGCCTGTAGCACCCGTTACACCAGTGGGACCTGTAGTACCATTAGCTCCGGTAGGACCAGTAGCACCCGTTGGACCTGTAACACCGTTGGCACCTGTAGGACCTGTAGCGCCC
Source organism: uncultured Clostridia bacterium (assembly GCA_947584595.1). Lineage (GTDB taxonomy): Bacteria > Bacillota > Clostridia > Oscillospirales > Acutalibacteraceae > Ruminococcoides. Next base: position 928 of record CANPWP010000020.1, read on the forward strand.
ACAGGACCTGTTGCACCTGTAGGGCCTGTAACACCTGTTACACCTGTCGGACCCGTAGCACCCGTGGCACCTGTAACACCCGTAATACCGCAGCAGCAAATACGGCTTGTACAGCAATTACATTCACTTGACAAAGATGAACTACTATCGCAATCATAAATATTTGTTGTCAAACTCATTCTTTTAAACTCCTTGATTTTAATATAATAGATGTAGAATCTACATCTGGTATAGTCTATTCAAACTAAGTCATAAATGTGAAGAATTTCAGAATAATTTGAAATTTGTAAAAATACTTATGAATTTGGTCGACTTAACTCCATTTTTAATAAAATGGGAAAAACAGGTATAATTCTCTTATGTTATTGCTATTTAAAAAATTTAAGTGTATTATAATACCATAAAAATTTTTAAGAGGAGATTTTGTTATGATGAACTTTGATTTTTTTAATCCGACAAGAATTATTTTCGGAAGCGGTAAACTTAATGAACTCGGTAATCAGCCTATGCCAGGCAAGAAAGCATTGCTTTTAACATCAGGCGGAAAATCCGTAAAAGTGAACGGTTATCTTGAACGCACCGAGGCTCAGCTTAAAAAAGCAGGAGTTGAATATGAGATATTTGATAAAATTATGGAGAACCCCATAAGAGAAGTGATTATGGAGGGTGCGGCTTTTGCAAAGGAAAATAACTGTGATTTCATAGTTGCACTTGGAGGAGGAGCAGTTCTTGATTCTTCAGTTGCAATTTCAGCTATGGCAACAAATTCGGGTGATTTGTGGGATTATGTTTACGGCGGAACGGGAAAGGGCAAACCTCTTGTTAATAAAGGACTTCCTATTGTTACAATTACAACAACAGCAGGCACAGGCTCGGAAATAAACTGCTGGGGAGTTATATCAAACCTTGAAACAAAAGAAAAAATCGGATTTGGCGCAGTTGAGCTTAATCCCGTACTTGCAATTGTAGACCCGGAACTTATGACGACAGTTCCGCCAAAATATACTGCATATCAGGGTTTTGACGCATTGTTCCACAATACGGAGGTTATGATGTCAAACGGCGTTAATATTTTAAGTGAAACCATTGCACTTTCGGCAATTGAAAATATTACTAAATACCTTCCACGGGCAGTAAAGAACGGCAATGACCTTGAGGCAAGGGAACATATTGCATATGGAAGTACAATGGCAGGAATTACAATGCAGCTTACAAGCACGACCGCACAGCATAGTATGGAACATTCTATGAGTGCTTATCATCACAATTTACCTCACGGAGCCGGACTTATTATGATTTCCAAAGCATTTGCAGAATTTTTTATAGAAAAGCACGCCTGTGATGAGCAATTCATAAAAATGGCAAAAGCAATGGGAATTAAAGACGCCGATAAGCCCGAAGATTTCATTACAGCACTTGTAAAACTACAGGAGGACTGCGGTGTTGCTGATTTAAAGATGAGCGACTACGGCTTTACACCTGATGAATCAATGATTCTTGCAAAAGGTGCACGCTCTATGCAGGGCGGACTGTTTCTTGCAAATCCCTGTGAGATGACAGACGAAGACTGTGCAGGAATTTTCGATAAATCATACAGATAAGGTGAAAAGTATGGATTTAAAGCAGTATTTAAATATTTTAAATTCAGGCAAGCACATTGAAGCAGGCTCAGAAGAACATTTGTATATGCACGGAATTTCTCAGGAAGCTCTTCGTTTAACGGCAGAATTAAACGGAAGCTATCATACGCCTGAGGAAATACGGGAAATTTTTGAAAAAATTATAGGTAAGCCCGTAGATGAAACTTTCGGACTTTTTCCGCCGTTTTATACCGACTGCGGAAAAAATATAACTATCGGCAAAAATGTATTCATTAATATGGGTTGTAAGTTTCAGGATCAGGGCGGTATTTTTATAGATGACGGTGCTTTGATTGGACATAATGTTGTACTTGCAACCCTCAATCATGATATATCTCCCGTTACACGGCACAGTATGACTCCAAAGCCTATTCATATCGGCAAAAATGTGTGGGTTGGTGCTAATGCCGTAATTCTTCCCGGTGTTACTGTAGGGGACGGCGCAATTGTTGCTGCGGGAGCAGTAGTAACCCGTGATGTACCTGAAAATACAGTGGTGGGCGGAGTCCCTGCCAAGGTAATTAAAAAAGCAGAATAATAAATTATTAAAAAAGTTATAAAAATAATTACGTCGTTCTATAAATCAGTAGCTTTCAGTTAATTTTTATTAAATATATTGTATACTGAATTCTAAAACTATCTTAAAATATAATATTAAGTATTTGACTTTTTCAACTATATTACTTACATTTTAACACCGTGAAAATCCGAGTTAGATCGGGTTTTCACGGTGTTTTTAAGTATTTTGACTCTCTGTTAATAAAAACACGAAAATAAAAAACGTATATTTTTAAGAAAATAAAAGTTTTAAAATACATATGTTAAAAGACATTATTAGTGTATATAATTGACAATAATACTAAAGTTTGTTATAAAAATAAAATAAAAAGTTTTAATAAAAAAGAAGGAGTAACTGTAAAATAATAAAACTGTATAAATTTTTGTGATAATTTTTAACATATAAAAGTGTAAATATTATTATAATGCTTTCGGTGAATATTGAAGGCACAAAAACGTAAAAGTTTGTACAATAAACAAAAACAGCCACCGAAAAATTACGGTGGCTGTAAAAAAATCATTATCAAATTTTTTAAAAGAATACGGTCATTTCTTGCGTAGAACGAATACATCTACGCAAATATCTTTAAAAACACCGATATATAAGGGATTTTTATCTTTTTCTGACCCCCTTTTTGACCATTGTTGTAAATTTAACTGAAAAATATTATTTTAAATTTTTGCAGAAAAAAGGCTCCCTCGTCAGAGGGAGCCAAACACAAACTTTAAAGTTTATTTTCAATTTCCCAGTCAGCATACTGATAGAGAGAGCCTGTAATTATAAAAAATGCTTTTTAAAAAGTTAAATTTATTTAATTTCTTTCCCTCAGTCAGCTTCGCTGACAGCTCCCTCGTCAGAGGGAGCCTTTTTCTGCAAAGTTTAAAATAACTTCTTTACTCTTAAGTTGACGACATTTATGGTTTTTACGCATTGAGCTTTTCAAGCTGCTGACGTTTCATATCCATTGAGGAATGAACATAGGTATTAAGAGTAACTCCAACATTTGCATGACCAAGTATTTCGCTCAGTGATTTTACGTCAACTCCCGCTTCAATGCATCGTGTTGCAAATGTGTGACGAAGCGTATGATAGTTGACCTGCTTGATTCCGCAGTCATCAAGCAATCTGTGAAAGCGGTATTCATAGGTTCTCGGACTTATAAATGAAAGCGTATCAGATAAAACAAATCCAAATGAATAATCTCGTTTCATCTCAATCAAATGCGGCATCAACACAGAAGAAATCGGAATATCACGGACTGAAGCAGTTGTCTTGGGCGTGTCCAAAATCAGAGAGGTTTGACTTCCTGCTTTAGGGTTCGTATTTCGTACTCTTGATACTGTATGGCGTATATGAATCACTTTTGATTTTAAATCAATATCTTCCCATGAAAGAGCACATACCTCTCCTATTCGCAATCCTGCATAAAGAGAAATCATTATGCCTAAACTGACCGTATCATCCCTGTTTATAATGTAAACTTCCAAACGCTCCTGTTCCTCTTTGCTTAAAATTTCCAATCTTTTTTTCCCGACTGTCGGTTTGTAAATTGTAGATTTGAGCGGCAGACAAAACTGTTCATCTACCGCAAGCTGCATTGCTGACTGAATAATAAGTGACATACTTCTTACATAAGAAGCCGACAGTCCGCCTTTTTTATCAATTCGCCCTGATTTCAGCTTTTCATCAAGAAATGAATTAATCGTAATTGCAGTTATCTGCGACAGCCTCAGCGAACCAAGTCCCGGCTCAATATGCTTTTCTATCATTGTTCGATATTTATGTTCTGTAGCTCCCTTTTGCCTAAGACGGTTATTGCTGAGCCAAAGCTGCAATACCTCTGAAAAACACCGCTCTTTTGTTCTCTTCTGAGGCTCGTCATGCAGCGCCATTGCCGCAACCAGCTTGTCCTTTGCTTCCGTACAGTTATGTCCGTAAACAGAAGCGTATTTTGTTGCTCCATTTGGATAAACGCCGATTTTATATCGCCCTTCCCATCTTCCATCCTTTCGTTTGTGAATGTTTAGACCCCTCTTTGACATAATAATATCCTTTCTTGCTTTTTCTTTACCGTTTTAGCAAACGGAAATGATGCAGTAATGCTAATCTTTGATTAAACATCAATTATTTAATTTCTTTCCCGACATCTTTTTTGACCACTATTATTTTAAATATCATTTATTGGCAAAATAGAAACAAAACAAAAAAGTTTCATTTTTTTGCAAAAAAATCCATATTTAGACAATATCGCTTTCAAAATCCTTAACTACGTCAAATAAATACAATTAAATTTTTTATCATGATTATACTATTTTCCCAGTGACTGTAAAAATTTTAAAAAATTTGTAGAAAATAATTAGATAAAAATTTTTTTTAATACTTGACAAATGATAATAAACGTATTATAATGGCATTGTGAAGATGATGTAGGTATGGTTATGATGTATTCGTTCTACGCAAAGTATTCGTACAAAATGCATCATGTTGTTATTATTAACGCTTTTTTCTAATTTATAGCTTATGGCAAGATGTTACCGACCAAAGGCGGCGGACACATTCCGCATTTCAGACAGTAAAAAACCTTCTACTGAAAATTGTGCAACCGTCGCCGCATCTTGCCGAATAAAAGCAGTGCAGCTACTTATATGAAACAAGATGTTTAGTAATAAAGTTAAAAGGTGGTATTCAATGTGGAAAAAATCGGGAATGAATACGAAACAGAAAATGAAGAAATGGAAGATATAACGGCAATTGACAATTTTGATAAAGTTCAAGAAAAAAAGCAGAGTTTTTCTTTCAACAAAATTTCAAATATTATCGGAATTATTCTTTGCGTACTTTTTCTTCCCATATTCATAGTTAATGTAGCTTTGCTCATCAGCTATGCAGTCAATCCTGATTCACCGCCCGGATTTATGGGGTATACGCCTTTGGTGGTGGAATCAGACAGTATGACCCCGTTTTTTACAAAGGATGACCTTGTTATTATACGCAACGGAGAAGAAAATCAAGTATATGATAATGGAACAGTTATTTGTTTTGAAAGCGGAAATTCATACATATCACACCGAATTGTTAAAGTAACAAAAAAAGAGAACGGACAACTGCTCTATACCACGCAGGGTGACGCAAATAACACACCTGATGCAAATCCTGTCAACTCAAGTCAGATTCTCGGCTCATATGTAATGAATTTTAAAGGATTAGGCGGATTGCTGATGTTTATGCAAACTCCGATAGGAATGATTTGCTGTGTGATTTTACCGGTTCTCTTGATTTTTCTGTTGTTTTATATTCCGCCAAAGGTTGTTGCGGCGCACAAAAAAAGGAAATCATCTCCGCAAAGATATGCATAAATAAAGTAAAACTTTAAGTAACATATTGCCTCCCTCTGACGAGAAATTCCCCTGCAAGGGGAAATGTCACGAAGTGACAAAAGGGTTGCCGTTTTCGCAGAAAAAGGTGGCTGCGGCGAAGCCGCAGACGGAGGGAGAGAAAACTCTTAGAGTACAACAACTTTATTGCAAACGCAGAAAATGCTTTAAAAAATGCAAAGCTTATTTAAATATGTTTGAACTATTAAATATCTCTCCCTCAGTCAGCTTACGCTGACAGCTCCCTCATCAGAGGGAGCCAAATACAAACCTAAAAGTTTATTTTAATTCCTTTCCTTGAGCTTAATTATAGAGTGAGCTTTTAAATAAACAAAAAACTTTTCTAAAAAATATGCCTCCCTCTGACGGGAAATTCCCCTACAAGGAGAAATGTCACGAAGTGACAAAAGGGTGGGTTGCCGTTGTCGCAGAAAAAGCTGTCAAAACGAAAGTTTTGACTGAGGGAGAGATATTTTATAATTTAAACATTTTAAGTTTACTTAATCAGTTTATTTTTATTTGTAGCTTCAGCCACAAAGTTACAAATATAAATATATATTACATAAAAATTTATTGGAGGTTTTTCATTATGGAAAAAACTAAGAAAAATTTATTACTCCGCTCAGCAGGCGTTTTAATGGGTGTTTCTATCCTTTCAACCTGCGTTCTCGGTGGAACATTAGCAAAATACATTACAAGCGGTAAAGGAACAGCCAGCGCTACTGTTGCTAAGTTTGATGTTGAATTAAATGATGGTAAACTTAATAGTTCCGATTCTACATCTTTAAATCTGTTTAATGATATTCTTGATACCGATTCATCACCGGAAAAGGATGTTACTGAACATAAAATTGCTCCCGGTACACGTGGATTGCTACCTTTAAAGGTTACAAATAAGAGTGATGTTACTATTCAATATACTGTTTCAATTGAGGACCATGCTGGTGTCGATTCTACATTGCTTAATCGTTTTAAGTTCTCATTAGATGGAGATGATTGGAAAACAATTGATGAGATAAAGGCAAGTCCACTGGTTAGCGGTAAAAGTGTAGCAATTGGTGCAACAGATAATGATACATCATTACTTTGGAAGTGGGATTTTGAGAATGGTGATAATACAGACGATACCAATTTAGGTATGAATGCTGTAACTGATCCTGTGGCTATTGTTGATGTTAATGTAGAAGCAGTTCAGGTTGACTAATTAATACTATTTAAGAGATTTAATTTTGTGGCGCTTAAATCTTGTTTTGGCTGAATGCAGTTTTGCATTCAGCCCCTAATTAAAGCAATTTTAAATAAATTGTTTTAATTAGGGGCTGAATAAGCCATAAAAGAAAGGAGTGCATTTATGCGAACACCAATAACAAAATATAAAACAACATCAATTTGTCTGGCGGCGTCACTTGCCGTTATGCTGGTTTTAAGCTTGTTCTTGTCAGCATTCGCAATTGTTGGAGCACAAGCAGATACCGATACAGGAGACGAACCTTTAATTATATTGGAGAATAGTACTCAAAAACAATGGAGTCAGCTTACTACTTTGAATATTTTTGCTAATACGGATTTTAACAATGAAAATATTATTGCACCATACAGTTACGGCAAATACGCTTTTACTGTTTGCAACACAGCGAGGTATCCTCTTAGCTACGTTATGAATTTCTCGGATACTAATGAACATAAAATTCCTCTTGAATATCGTTTAAGTGATGAAAAAGGATATCTTGCGGGAAGTGACAACGAATGGGTAGACTGTAAAAATCTTAATACCGTTACAGCCGACCTTGCGAATGAATCTCAAATCGGTTATCTCCTTGAATGGCGCTGGTCGGGCGATACTGATGACTTGTCTGACGCTGAACTGGGAATTTTAGCGGCACAGGAAAAGGTAGATTATACTATGGATATAAGTTTTACCGCCGAACAGTCTGGTGAGCCCATTGAACCTACCGAATCAACTCAGCCAAGCGATGTAACAGAGCCTACAGAAGCAACTCATCCGAGCGATTCAACAGAGCCTACAGAAGCAACTCAGCCGAGCGATTCAACAGAGCCTACAGAAGCAACTCAGCCGAGCAATTCAACAAAGCCTACTGCACCTTCTGAGACAAACAATACTTTGACGCCTGTTACTCCTACACAGCCAGGAAGTGCAACCCCATCATCACCAATGCAGACGGGAGACTTTACAGACCCTGCATTATGGCTGTCTTTGGCAATTGTTTCTATAATTATGTTAGGTCTGACAATTTTCTTCAGGCGCAGAGCACACAATCATGAAAATACCGATATCCGCTAAATTAGTATGGCGAGGCATTTCCTCAGTCATTGCCGCAATTTGTATCCTATTGGCAATTCTAATAGGATATACGGCGATTGCCAAGGCGGCGGGAGAACCGCTCCCAATGATTTTCGGTTGGGGTAATGCAGTAGTTATGTCAGGCAGTATGGAGCCTGAACTGCCGATTGGGTCTTTGGTAATTATAAAAAACCAAAACGATTATTCAATTGGAGATGTGGTAACGTATGAGGAAGAAAACAGTACTCTGGTGACCCATCGGCTTCTCTCCCTTAACAATGATGTCGCCGTTACAAAGGGTGACGCAAACAATACTAATGATTCCCCGATAAAAACTGAGCAAATTAGGGGAAAGGTACAGGCTGTTTTGCCCCGTGCAGGAAATGTCCTGCTGTGGCTGAAATCCCCTGTAGGTGTTGTTTTACTTCTTTTGCTCGGAGGAATACTAATATTTTTTCCAAACTGTTTGAAGAGAAAGGTGGCTGAAATGCATTGAGAAATAAAATTAAAAATAGATATTTTACTTCTTCATCAAAACAGGAAAAGAAATCCTTTAGATATAAACAAAAGGATACAAATTTTTTAAGATATAAACCAAAATATTCAACTCCTTTAAGATACACACCGAAAGATACAAGTGAGAAAATACATATTTGTCCTAAATATTTAATTCTATGCTGTTATCTTCTTGTATCCGCTGTGCTTCTTTCAACAAGCATTTCCTTTTCAAAATACACCACATCAACAGGTTTGATTGTTGAACCAGCTAAAATCGCATCATTTGCTGTAGATGTTCAGAAAATAAATAAAAGTTTAGATGATTTGAAATCTGAATTAAGTTTATCAAGCACTTATGTCAAAGATAATGACGTTATGGTTGAGGCTTTCACAGTAAGTAATAATAAAAATGGTATAAGTAGTGATGTTGCCTTGAGTTGTGATGTGCAATTGTTTTTAGCAACTCCTTTAGAATATAATAATTCAGCGAATTTATTTGCTAAATTAGGTGCTTTAGAAAAATTATCGTTATATATGATAGTAAAAAGTTCTGATGAGGATACACCGAAAAGATTTAAAGCTATTAATATATCTGATCCGGAAACAGCATCTATTGCTCTCACTACAACTGCAAATATTGATGGACAATGGAAAGATAATATAAAATTTGATAAAAATGATATAGGTAAAGAAAAAACTTATACCTGCATTATAGTGTTTGATACATCAGAATTTGAGTATAAAAATGAAAATTTTAACTTTAACCCGCCACAGGCTGACAATCCAAATCTTTTTGTAACCGTAGACCAGGTAGATTAAGGAGGAAAAGTATGAAACATTTTATATTAAAAATGGGAAGGAAAAAATATCTTTTGGTTTCTTTAGTTCTCTTACTTCTGGTTACAGCAGCTTTATTGCCTGTTGGAATCACTTCCGCTAAATATACCTATAAGTGGACGGATAATGTTTCCGTAACTATAGAAAAGTCAGCGAGTCCTGCTAGTTACGCTGAGGAAATTAATGATGATGAGCAATCTCAACAATTGCATAATCCAATTATAAAACTGCCTGAGAAAGACAGTAATGCTGAATCAAGCAAAACTGCTCTTAATTCTGACGGCTCATATACGGTGCAGGAGGGCGATACTTTTTCTGAAATTGCCGAAAAATGCAATACAACGGCTGAATTGTTGGCGGCATACAACGACATTGAAGATATTAATATGATTAAAGAGGGAACAGTTCTTAAGTTACCGCCTGAGGGCTATGAAATCCCCTCGGATAAAGCGTCTGTTTCAGATGAGACAAATGTTTCTGAGACAGAATCAAAAGAAAAATCACAAGATAACAGCGAACTAAATGAAAATATTCAAACTACAACTTCAGCTTCTGATCCTTGTGTAACTAATGAAGTTGATAATATCGGTGCTGAAGAGAATAATCAGTAATATATGGAGGCATTTTCATATGTTAAGTTATATAATAACATTTATTGTAGGATTATTTGTCGGCGCCTTTATCGGCACAGGATTTATGGCTTTGTTTTATGCCGCAGGGCATAATTCCGAAGAAGAATATCGTCGGGAACTGAATGCTATGAAAGTAAAACGTAATTCAGAAACCGATAAAAATGAAAAATAGAATAATTTTATTTTATTATTGTTATGTTTTTTATGGGTAATACCTCCTTTTTTCCTATATAACTTTCATTACTATATAGTAATGGGTGAAGCGAATCATTTTGATTCGCTTCATTTTTTATACTTGAAAATTTAAATAATATAAAAACATTTCTGCAACATATGCTTCCCTCTGATGAGAAATTTCCCTGCAAGGGCAATGTCGTTAACTTAAGAGAACTAAGGATTACATTAATATTAGCAAAAAAAGGCTCCCTCTATCAGTAAGCTGACTGGGAAATTGAAAATAAACTTTAAAGTTTGTGTTTGGCTCCCTCTGACGAGGGAACTGTCAAAGCATTAGCTTTGACTGAGGGAGAGATATTAAATAAATTTAACTTTTTAAAAAACATTTTTTATAATTACAGACTCCCTCTATCAGTAAGCTGACTGGGAAATTGAAAATAAACTTTAAAGTTTGTGTTTGGCTCCCTCTGACGAGGGAGCTGTCAAAGCGTTAGCTTTGACTGAGGGAGAGATATTTAATAACTAAAACTTTTTTCAATAAATATTGTACTATTTAAAACGTTTTCTCTCCTTCCGTCTGCGGCTTCGCCGCAGCCACCTTTTTCTGCGAAAACGGCAACCCTTTTGTCACTTCGTGACATTTCCCCTTGTAGGGGAATTTCTCGTCAGAGGGAGGCATTGTGTTTCATAAGTGTTTTATTAAATTACGTTATATTAGTTTGTCAGCCTGTCAAGCAGAATAAGGTCTTTATTTGTAATTTTATTATCTCTGTTTAAATCGCCTGCAACAGTTTCAATACCGGATAACGACACCTGACCAAGCAAGTGATCAAACATTTTATTTAAATCAAGAGAATTAACATTTCCTTCGCCTGTTAAATCGCCGTTTACTGCAATTGTAAACTCTGCTTTTTGACTTCCCTTTGAAAATACAACTTTCATTCCCGTTCCTACATTTCCGCTTGTTTTAACTTCACCGCTTTTCTTATACAGCGTTATTGTACCGTTACAGCTAATGTTTTTCTTGAATTTGCTGACAGTTGTTTTACTGTCAATATTGTATATTATATTTCCGTTTTTAAATTTATAAATATTGCTTGAATATTTTAGCGAACTATTGTTATTGCTGTTTGTTACACTACTGTTAGAGGAGTTATTATTTGGTTTTGAATTGCTGTTCGGTTTAGAGTTGTTATTCGGCTTAGAATTGCTATTCGGTTTAGAGTTACTATTTGGTTTAGAGTTACTATTTGGTTTAGAGTTACTATTTGGTTTAGAGTTATTATTCGGTTTAGAGTTGCTATTCGGCTTAGAATTGTTATTTGGTTTAGAAGTATCTGAATTTTTTGGAGGCTCATTTAAAATAAGCTCTTTATCGGTTATTTTATAAATATAAAATTGATTGCCGCTATAGCCGCCAACATAAATACTGGAGTTGTAATAATAAGCAAAGCTTATATTTATATCAAAATTATAATATACAGTAGATGAGGGATTTTTAATGCTGTTGCCGTAAATTGAATTTTTATAACAATATAAATAATAACTGCTTGTCTTTAAGCAACATACATTTTCGGCATTAAAATCAGCAATTAAATTCAGACTGTTATTTTGAAGCTCAAATAATCTTCCCTGAGTATCATAAACAACATTATTTCCCGCAAAAGTACATGGAATTATCAGCCTGTCGCTTGTATAAATGCTTTTCAGGGAATTATTATTTATGCAGTACATTTCTCCGCCGCAAACACAATAAATTTTATTGTTATAAAACATAAGCTGTTCAATATTATTGCTTGCATTAATTCGTGACAACAGCTTTCCTTTTTTGGAAAATTTTAGTATGCAGTCTTTGTTGGGGTAAGATGTAATATAAATATTAAAATCATTATCAATTACAAAATTATACTCATTTAGTTTAGCCTGAAAACTTAAATTAATATGATTATTATATGTACCGTCAAAACTTTGAAAAAAGAAATCGTAAAAATATAAATTATCTTCCTTGTGTTCAAGATAAGAAGCACAAATTCCCTTGTCGCAGATTGCATATAATTCAATGTTCTTTTTAGCGGAATAAGAATATTGTTTGCAATTATTTGAAACATTATTGTAAATAACGGTATTTTTGTTAGTTCCCGTAAGCATAAGCTGATTATTGGCATTTACAAATTTCAGCGTATTAATATTATCAGTATTGCTGTACTTAATTTTGAATAAGGCAGAGCTGTAAACAGTACCGGCAATAATGCAAATAATTACCGCAACTGCCGATAATGAAAACGTCCATATTTTAGAATTCTTAATTTCAATCACCCCAAAATAAAAAGGTAACAGATAATTCTGTTACCTTTTACCCGATTATTCCTCCGGCATTTCCCAGTTATGCCAAACATTTTGAATATCGTCGTTGTCTTCAAACATATCAAGCATTTTTTGCATATTTTCACGAACTTTTTCATCTTCAATAGTCGTATAAGTATCAGGCACCATTTCAATTTCAGCCGATGCAAAAGTATATCCCGCATTTTCAAGGTCTTGTCTTACACCGCTGAAATCCTCAGGCTCGGTGTAAATTGTAAAAATATCGTCGTCGGCTTCAAAATCAGAAGCTCCAAACTCAAGAGCGTCCTCCATAACCTTGTCTTCGGTTTTGTCAAGATCCTCACGCTCAATAACCAAAACTCCCTTTTTCTGGAACATAAATCCCACACAGCCTGGTGTACCCATATTTCCTCCGAATTTGTCAAAATAATGTCTGACATCACCTGCGGTTCTGTTTCTGTTGTCAGTAAGTGCCTCAACAATTACGGCAACACCGCTTGGACCATATCCTTCATAAGTAACTGCTTCATAGTTAGCTGTATCAGAATCGCCTGCCGCTTTTTTAATAATTCTTTCGATGTTATCATTAGGAACATTGTTAGCCTTAGCTTTAGCAATGCAGTCTCTTAATTTTGAATTGACATTTGGATCTGCACTTCCGCCGTCACGAACAGCAACAGCAAGCTCTCTGCCGATTTTAGTAAATACTTTGGCACGTGCAGCGTCATTCTTACCCTTTTTCTGTTTAATAGTACTCCATTTATTATGTCCGGACATAAATTCACATTCTTTCTTAAACAAATTATTATACAAAAAATTATATCATAAGAGAATATACAATGTAAACACAGAAAATGGTTACAATTTTGTTACAAATCTATTGCCAAATTACTCTCATAATGCTACAATATAATGGAAAGAAAATTTGGAAATTTTGAAAAATAATTTACATACAGAAAAGGAAATGTATTATGCTTAAATCTATGACAGGCTTCGGCAGGGCGGAAGCTTCGGTAAACGGCCGTGATATTACCGTTGAAATTAAAAGTGTGAATCATCGTTATTTTGAGTTCACCTGCAGAACCACACGGGGTTACACCTTTCTCGAAGAAAAGCTTAAATCTTATGTAGCTCAAAATGTTTCAAGAGGAAAAATAGATATGTATGTATCTCTTACCTCAAGTGATGAGACAGGTTCAGAGGTTACGGTTAATCATCAGCTTGCAAAGGCGTATTTAGACGCATTCAAAGAGCTTGAAACAGAATATGATCTTGAAAATGATATTACCGTATCGAGTATTGCAAGATATCCCGATGTTTTAACGGTAACGAAAGCTCCCGAAGATGAAGAACAGGTGCTTTCCGATGTTTTACAGGCAGTTGACGTTGCTCTTGATTCGTTTATTTCAATGAGAGAGGCTGAGGGAGAAAAACTCAAAGCAGATATTTTAAGCAGAGCGGAAACAATACTTGATATTGTTTCAAAGATAGAGAAAAAATCACCTCAAATCGTTTTGGAATATGAAAAACGTTTAAAAGCAAAAATAGAAGAAACCTTGTCGGATAAAAATATTGATGAGCAGCGAATTTTAACTGAGGTTGCAATTTTTGCAGATAAAGTAGCGGTTGCTGAAGAAACAGTACGTTTAAGAAGTCATTTTGAACAGCTTACGGAGTTTATGAATTCAAATGAAGCGGTAGGCAGAAAAATAGATTTTATAATTCAGGAAATGAACAGGGAAGCAAACACAATAGGCTCAAAGGTTCAGAATGCAGAGATTGCCCATATGGTAGTTGATATTAAAGCAGAAATAGAAAAAATAAGAGAACAGGTACAAAATATTGAATAAGGTGAAAAAATGAAGTTAATAAATATAGGTTTCGGAAATCTTGTTTCATACAGCAGAATTATAGCCGTTGTTTCTCCTGACTCGGCGCCGATAAAGCGTATTGTTCAGGATGCAAAGGCGAACAGTATGCTGATAGATGCAACCTGCGGCAGAAGATGTAAGGCGGTTATTATAACAGACAGCGACCATGTTGTTCTTTCAGCAATTTCCCCTGAAACAATAGGAAACAGAACAGAAGAATCGGAGGATAAAAATGAGCAGTAAAGGAAAACTTATTGTTTATACGGGAGCATCCGGAGTAGGAAAGGGAACGATAATGAAAGAAATTTTGCAAAAAGACCCGACTGTGAAGCTTTCTGTTTCCGCAACAACAAGACCTCCAAGACCTGAGGATATTGAGGGAGTAACCTATTACTTTGTTACAAGAGAAAAGTTTGAAGATATGATTTCAAAAAATGATTTTCTTGAGTATGCTGAATATTGTAAAAATTATTACGGCACGCCCAAAAAGCCTGTTGAAAAAATGCTTGATGAAGGAATAAATGTAATGCTTGAAATTGAGGTTCAGGGTGGACTCCAGATTATGGGAAAATGCCCCGACTGTATAAGCGTTTTTATAATGCCTCCGTCTGAGGAAGAACTGGAAAGGCGTTTAAGAGGCAGGGGAACAGAAGATGAGGAAACAATTCTTCAAAGATTAAATACTGCAAAAACAGAAATGACATTTGCCGATAAATATAATTATGTTGTTATAAATAACGATGTTCAAAAAGCGGCAGAAGAAATTTTAAAAATAATACATTCTTAAATCATACAATAAAGAAAAGAAAAGGTTTTTGTGTTGTTTTTTTTAAAAGCGACCGAGGTTCAAAGAGCAGGAAGCTCTTTTTCCCGATGAATTTGGCTAAATAATTAACTATTTTAATAATATATTTTAAGGAGTGCTTAGTATGCATACAATTAATGTAGATGAAATGTTCAGCGGAAAGAAAAGCCGTTACGCTTTAGTAATTGCGATTGCAAAGCGTGCAAGGCAAATTACTAAACAGCAGGAAAATGATGGCATTATTACTGACGAAAAGCCTGTTCTTTCAGCAATAAGCGAATTTAAACAGCATAAATTTAATATTATATCTCCTGACGATGACGAATAATAAAAATTTTGTTGTCGGAGTTGCAGTTGAAAAGACTGTTACTTCCTTCGATAAAATTTTTGACTATAAAGTTCCCGAAACTTTAACGGATAAAAATATACAACCCGGCTGTCGGGTGCTTGTTCCCTTTGGAAGAGCAGGCAAAAAAAGACAGGGCATAGTTGTATATTTAAAAGAAGATAATAACGAAGATTTAAAAGAAATATCAAAACTTCTTGATGAATCTCCTGTTGTAACAAAAGAAATGCTTGAAACTGCCGAATTTATAAAAAATCATTATTTTTGTACTTTTTACGACGCAGTTAAAGCAATGCTTCCTGCCGGAATAAATTATAAAATTACAAATCTTTTTTCAGCCGTAAAAGATAATAAAGTTCCGCTTACTATTTATGAACAACAGCTTTATGACTATCTTTTAAAATCAAAACAGCAGATAAAGGAAGATAAAATTTATGAGCTTTTTGATTTTGCAGATGAAGAACTGCTTAAGGAACTCACTTCAAAAGGCGTAATCAGAAAAAGCGAACAAGCGTTCAGGAAAGTCGGAGACGCCGCTATGAAAATGGCGGCACTTAATGAAGAAATTGATTTTACAAATGTTAAATTAACACCCAAACAGAAGAATGTAATAGATATTTTGCAAACTGCGGGAAGTGTATCGGTAAAGGAGATTTGTTATTATACGGGAATAACATCATCAGTTATTGATGCATTGGTTAAGAAAAACTATGTTTTTTATTATGAGGACGAAGTTTTCAGAACTCCGAAAACAGAAATAACAGAAGCGCCTGCACCTTTAACACTTACAGATGAACAAAATATTGCCTTTAAAAAAATATACGGAAGATTTAAAGAAAATAAACCCTCTGTATCATTGCTTTACGGAGTTACAGGTTCAGGAAAGACCTCAGTTTTTCTTAAACTGATTGAAAAGATTTTGGAGGAAGATAGGGGCATAATAGTAATGGTGCCCGAAATTTCTCTTACGCCACAGTTTATAAATATATTTTCAGCAAGATTCGGCAAAAAGGTAGCAGTTTTTCACAGCGGATTGTCCTTTGGCGAACGACTTGATGAATATAAACGTGTAAAAAACGGAGACGCTAAAATTGCAATAGGTACAAGAAGTGCAGTTTTTGCACCATTTAAAAATATCGGACTTATTATAATGGACGAAGAGCAGGAAAGCACCTATAAATCGGAGTCAACTCCGAGATACCACGCAAGAGAGGTTGCAAAGTTTCGTATAACAAAGCATAATGCATTGCTTCTTTTAAGTTCCGCAACCCCTAGCGTAGAAAGCTTTTATAATGCCTTAAACGGCAGATACAGCCTTTCTGTGCTTAACAACCGTTACGGAGGCGCAGTACTTCCAAAAGTAGTAATTACTGATATGAATTTGGAAGCACAAGAGGGAAATTTAACCGGATTTTCTTCCTTTTTGCTTGAAAACCTTAAATATAATATAGAACACGAAAAACAGTCAATTTTGCTTTTAAACCGCAGGGGACATAATGTTTATGTGTCCTGTCCTCATTGTCAGGAGGCGGTGAGCTGTCCAAATTGTTCAATCACAATGACGTATCATAGTGCAAATCACCGTCTTATGTGTCACTACTGCGGATATTCAATTCCTTTTACAGACGAATGTCCAGTCTGTCACGGAAAAGGGCTTAAAATGTCAGGAGCAGGAACACAAAAAGCAGAGGAAGAACTTGAGAGGCTTTTGCCTGATGCAAGAATTTTGCGGCTTGATACAGATTCAACTATGAAAAGGTATTCACATCAAAAAAAGCTTTCCGCATTTGCAAACGGTGATTACGATATTTTAATAGGAACGCAAATGGTAGCAAAGGGACTTGATTTTCCTAATGTTACTCTTGTAGGCGTTTTAAATGCAGACCAAATGCTTTATGCTGATGATTACAGAAGCTATGAGAGAACTTTTTCTCTTTTAACGCAAGTAGTGGGCAGAAGCGGACGGGGCAGAGATAAAGGTTTGGCAGTAATTCAAACCTTTACTCCCGAAAACAATATTATTGCAATGGCGGCAAAGCAGGACTATAAAAAGTTTTATAACGGAGAAATTTCCATAAGAAAAGCAATGCTTTATCCTCCCTTTGCAGATATTTGTATGGTTGGTTTTGTAGGAAATAATCAGGTAAAAACTTTAAAGGCCTCAAAATCCTTTCTTGATTTTCTTATTAGTATTGCAAAGGGCAATTATAATAATATACCATTAAGAATTTTAGGTCCGTCTCCTGCAAATGTTTTAATGGTAAGCAATAAATTCAGATATAAATTAATAATAAAATGCAGGAATAACTCAACTTTCAGAAATATGTTAAATACGGCACTTGTTGAGTTTGAAAAGAAAAGAGAATTTAAAGAAGTAACAGTTTATGCAGATATGAATACATTGTCATTGTAATAATTATTGTTGATACCAATTAAGTGGATTTGGAGGAAGCTATGGCTATAAGACAAATAGTAACAGAGGGCGATGATGTCCTTACAAAAAAATGCAGAGAGGTTGTAAAATTTGACGACCGTCTTGCAATGATTTTAGACGATATGAAAGAAACCCTTGCTCTTGCAGAGGGTGTAGGACTTGCCGCACCCCAGATTGGCATTTTAAGAAGAATAGTAGTTATTGATATAGGAGAAGGCGCAATAGAACTTATAAATCCCGTAATTATTGAACAGTCGGGTGAGCAGGAAGGGTTGGAAGGCTGTCTTTCATGTCCTGGAGAATGGGGAATTACGAGACGTCCAATGAATGTAACAGTTAAAGCTCAGGACAGGCACGGCAAAGAATTTACAATAAGCGGAGAAGGTCTGCTTGCAAAAGCATTCTGCCACGAACTTGATCACCTTGAGGGCATTTTATATAAACAAATTGCAATAAGAATGGTATGCCCCGAAGAGCTTGAAGAACTTGAAACGAATGAAGATTCAGAAAAATAAGAATAATAATTTTTAAAATTTGTAAAGGAGGATTCAATATCCGCCAAAAAAGATAAAATATTTTCTAAAATTTGTAGGGGCGACCTTGCGGTCGCCCGCAAATAAAAACTATAGTTGAGTCTTTCGGACAACCGTAAGGGTTGTCCCTACGGTCTTTAAAAAATATTTTAATATAACTATTTAAATTAGTTTGTTTTTCAGGACTTCATCAATAGACTGACTTAATTTTCAGTAAAATTAAGTAAATTTAAGTATAATACCATAAAGAGGGATCAATTTGAATATAATATTTATGGGAACACCTGATTTTGCAGTTCCGTCGTTAAAAAAACTGATAACATCCGAACATACCGTTCAGGCTGTTTTTACCCAGCCGGACAAGCCAAGGGGAAGAAAAATGATTTTAACTCCGCCTGAGGTAAAGGTGTGTGCTTTAGAAAACAGTATTAAGGTTTATCAGCCGAACACATTAAAAGACGGAGAGGCATTAGAAATTATAAAATCATATAATCCCGATGTAATTATAGTTGCGGCATACGGAAAAATACTTCCAAAAGAAATTTTAGATTACCCAAAATACGGCTGTATTAATATTCACGGTTCACTTCTTCCGAAATACAGAGGAGCCGCACCGATTCAGCGAGCAGTATTGAATGGAGAACAGGAAACAGGCGTTACCACAATGCAGATGGCTGAGGGTCTTGATACAGGGGATATACTTCTTGTATATAAAACCGAAATAATAGAAGATGAAACATCAGGAGAGCTTTTTGACAGACTTGCCTTAGCAGGTGCGAATTTACTTCTTGATACCCTGAAAGAATTAGAAAACGGAGAGATAAAACCCCAAAAGCAGGATGAAAGCAAAGCGTCATATGCTAAAATGATAGATAAATCAATGTGTCCCATCAATTTTTCAAATTCCGCACAGACTGTTCATAATCAGGTAAGAGGACTAAAACCATGGCCTGTTGCAACAGCAATTATAAATAATAAAAAGATTAAAATTCATAAAGCAAGAATTTCCCCTCTGAGCGGAGAACCGGGAGAAGTAGTATCGTTAAATCCCTTTACAGTCGCCTGCGGTGAGAATTCCGTTGAAATTTTAGAGTTACAGCCTGAGGGAAAAAAAGTGATGGACTCAAAAGCATATCTTGCGGGCAATAAAGTTAATATTGGTGATAAATTCAGCTAAAGGAGATATTTTAAATGTTCGGTTATTTATATTATTATAACTGGTCATATTTGGTATTTATGATTCCTTGTATTATTATAAGCTTAATATGCCAGATAAAAGTACAGTCAGCGTACTCAAAATATTCAAAGATACAAAACAGCCGTCATATGACGGGAGCTCAGGCGGCACAGCATGTTTTAATGAGCAACGGTGTCACAAATGTAAGAATAGAGCAGGTAAGAGGAAAACTTACCGACCATTTTGACCCCAGAACTAATGTTATAAGACTTTCCGAGGGCGTTTATAATTCTGCAACTGTTGCGGCGGTAGGAATTGCCGCTCATGAAGCAGGTCACGCCGTTCAGCACGCACAAAACTATCTTCCTAATAAAATCAGATCGGCAATTTTACCTGTTGCAAATATAGGTTCAAAATTAAGCTGGATATTTATAATAATCGGACTTCTTATGCCAAATTATGGAAATCTTATGCTCGATATAGGTATTGTATTTTTTGCGGCGTCAGTCCTTTTTACAGTAGCGACCCTGCCGGTTGAGTTTAATGCCTCAGCAAGAGCGTTAAGATGTATTAGAGAGACAAATATTATGCAGGATGATGAATATGTCGGTGCAAGGTCAGTATTAAGAGCTGCCGCAATGACATATGTAGCCGCAGCACTTACTGCAATTTTACAGCTTTTGCGTCTTATATTAATTGCAGGCAGCAGGCGGAGATAAATATGCCGAACAGCATTTCAAATAATAACTCAAACAATACTCCAAACCCCAGAAATATTGCATTTAAAATACTTTTAAAAATAGAAACCGATAATTCTTATTCATCTATTTTGCTTCAAAATTCATTAAAAGAAAATAAACTGTCGAAATTAGATGCCTCATTTGTATCTGCAATAGTTTATGGTGTAATTGAAAGGCAGATTACACTTGATTATATTTTAAAGCAGTATTCCAAAATTCCTTTAAGAAAAATTGAAAAGAAAACTCTTGTTATTTTGAGAATGGGATTGTACCAGATTTTATATATGGATAAAGTTCCTGATTCTGCCGCTGTAAACGAAAGCGTAAAGCTTGCAAAGAAACAGCATTTAGTCCAGTCGTCAGGTTTTATAAATGGAATTTTAAGAAGCTTTTTAAGGGCAGACAAAGAATATAAATTACCTGATGTTAATTATAAAAGTCTTTATTTATCCGTTTTGTACTCTTGCCCTGAAGAAATTATTTCTATGTGGCTTGAAAGCTACGGAGAAGAAAACACAAAGGGCATACTTAGAAGTCTTTTTAATCGTCCGCCCTTATATGCAAGAGTAAACACGCTTAAAATATCAACTGATGATTTAATTAAAATATTAAAGGAAAGCGGTATAAAGGCAGAAAAAACAGATATTTTAAACACTGCTTTGCTTATTAAAAATACAGGTTCAATAGATAAAATCAAGGCATTCCAGAACGGATTTTTTTATATTCAGGATTTATCTTCGCAAATTTGTGTTGAATTAATATCTGCAAAACCTCATCATCTGGTTATGGATGTTTGCTCCGCACCCGGCGGAAAATCAACAGGCTGTGCAATAAATATGCAAAATAAAGGTAAAGTTTATGCTTATGATATGTATGAACATAAGGTTAAACTTATAAATTCCTCTTTAAAAAGACTTGGGATAAATATAGTAAACTCCTCAGTAAGGGATGCTCAGAAGGACAATCGGGATTTACCCTTGATGGACAGAGTTCTCTGTGATGTTCCGTGCAGCGGACTTGGAATACTTAGAAGAAAGCCTGAAATCAGGTATAAAAAGGACATTCTTGATAATACTCTGCCTGAAATTCAATATGAAATTTTAAAAAATAATTCCCGTTATGTATCTTTCGGCGGATTGCTGATTTATTCGACCTGTACTTTAAATCCTAAAGAAAACAGAGAAGTAGCCGACAGATTTTTACACGAAAACAAGGATTTTGAGCCTTATAATATAAAAATGTCAGATAAAATAAAAAGAGGAATAAATGAACCTGAGAATCAGCTTACTTTGTTTCCTCATATAAATAATACAGACGGATTTTTCATTTCTGTTTTCAGAAAGCGTGGTTAAATTTTGCTAAAAGATATTAAATCTTTCACTTATAATGAGCTTGAAAATTTAATAGTAACAGCAGGATTTCAGAAGTTCAGGGCAAAGCAGGTTTTGCTTTGGCTGAAAAAAGGAGTTACGTCTTTTGAAGAAATGAATAATCTTCCCAAAGAAATTCGTGAATTTTTAAAAATAAGTAGTTACATTTCTGTTGCAAATATTGAAAAAAAAATGATTTCAATGTATGATGATACGGTGAAGTACCTTTTTAAATTTCACGACGGAGAATATGTAGAGTCTGTTGTTATGAAATACATACACGGTTACACTATATGTGTATCAACGCAGGTCGGCTGTAAAATGGGCTGTACCTTTTGTGCAACAGGCAAAAGCGGTTATTCAAGAAATTTGACGCCGTCTGAAATAATCGCTCAGATTGAAGCGGCTCAAAAGGATTTGAATATAAGGATTTCAAATGTGGTTCTTATGGGAATGGGAGAGCCTCTCGATAACTTTGAAAATGTCGTTAAATTTTTAAGACTTGTAAGCAGTGAAGACAATCTTAATATAGGATTAAGGCATATAACCGTATCAACCTGCGGAATTGTGCCGAAAATCTATGAGTTTGCTGATTTAAACCTTCCCGTAACATTATCAGTTTCACTTCACGCACCGAATGATGAAATTCGTTCAAAAACAATGCCGATCAACAAAAAATATAATATTAGTCAGTTGATCGAGGCTTGTATATATTATTTCAATACAACAAAAAGACGTGTTTCATTTGAATATGCAATGATTGAAAATGTTAATGATTTAGATGATAATGCAAAAGAGCTTGCAAATTTGCTGTCAGTTTTGCCTTGTCATGTGAATTTGATACCTGTAAATGCAGTAAAAGGGACGCATTATAAAAAAAGCTCTAAGGCAAGACAAAAGGCTTTTGTAGAGATTTTATCAAGAAAAGGAATAAAAGCTACAGTAAGAAGAACTTTAGGAAGTGATATAAACGCTTCCTGCGGTCAGCTTAAGAGAAATTATGAAGATAAAGGAGGTAAATAACTTGGAAGTTTTATGTAAAAGTGATGTAGGTTTGGTAAGAGAACAAAATCAGGATGACTGCCGCTTCGGAGTTATTTCCCCAAGTTGTGTGTGGGCTGTTGTGTGCGACGGTATGGGCGGAGCGCAGGGCGGAAATATAGCCAGTGCTACTGCTGTTGAATATATAAAGTCGCAGGTAGAACAGCTTTATAACGAAGATCTTACAAAAGAAGAGCTTGGAAATTTAATGGCAGAAATAGTTGTCAATGCAAATTTAAAGGTTTTTGAGCTTGCATCCTCAGACAGTGAATTAGCAGGAATGGGAACGACTTGTGAGTTTGTATTTGTAAAGGATACAACGGTTCATATTGTTCATATAGGCGACAGCAGAACCTATGCTATAAGAGGGGGAAAAATCAAACAGCTTACAGAGGACCATTCCGTAGTAATGGAAATGGTAAAGAGGGGAGAGATCACCTCAGAACAGGCACAAAATCATCCGAACAAAAATTATATAACAAGAGCTTTAGGCGTAAAACCTGAGGTACACCTTGACTATATAGAAGCAAACTTTATTTACGGAGATGTGCTTTTAATATGTACTGACGGACTTTCCAACTGTGTTTCAACAGGAGATATGGTAAAAATTTGTCATGAAAACAGAGGAGAAAAGTTAACTGAAACATTAGTTGAAAGAGCAAAAGAAAACGGCGGTCACGATAACATCACCGTAACAGTAATTTATTAATAGGAGTGTTGAATTTTGGATAAGTACATCGGCAAAAAACTTGACGGACGTTATGAAATTCACGAACTCATAGGTGTTGGCGGTATGGCGAATGTATATCGCTGTACAGATACAATAGACGATAGAGAAGTTGCTGTAAAAATATTAAAGGATGAATACCTCAATAACGAGGAATTTATCAGACGTTTTAAAAATGAGTCAAAAGCAATTGCAATGCTTTCACATCCGAACATTGTAAAGGTTTATGACGTAAGCTTCGGTGATATGATTCAGTATATCGTAATGGAATATATTGACGGTATTACCCTTAAAGAATATATTGAAATGCAGGGTGTGTTAAGTTGGAAAGAGGTAGTACATTTTACAACACAGATTTTAAAGGCTTTACAGCATGCCCATGAAAAAGGCATAGTACACCGTGATATTAAACCGCAAAATATTATGCTTCTTCAAAACGGCACTATTAAAGTAACAGACTTTGGTATTGCACGTTTTTCTGATAAGGCTACAAGGACAATGACAGAACAGGCTATCGGTTCTGTTCATTATATTGCACCCGAACAGGCAAGAGGAGCGTCAACTGACGGAAAATCAGATATTTATTCGGTTGGCGTAATGCTGTATGAAATGCTTACAGGTAGATTGCCTTTTGAAGCCGACAGTGCAGTTTCCGTTGCTTTAATGCAGCTTCAATCAACACCTACAATGCCAAGGGTCATAAATCCTGCTATACCTCAGGGCCTTGAACAGATAACAATGAAAGCAATGCAGAAAGATCCCGTTAATCGTTATCAGTCGGCAGTAGAGTTATTAACCGACCTTGAAAGATTCAGACTCAATCCAACGGTTACCTTTGATTATAACTATTTTGTTGATAATCAGCCTACAAGAGCCGTGGGAAATTTAAGAGCAGCAAACAGAAGAACTCCAAGAGGTCAGGAAAGAAGAACGGCTGATAAATTAAAATCAAAAGAAAATTATAATGATAATTTTAGCAGGGAAAAACCTTTAGATGAATATACAGGTTCTATTGACAATTTTGAGGACGACGCAATCAAGACTCACAAACCTGCTTATTACGCAGTAAAAGGTGCATTGATATCGGCAGCTGCAGTATTCGTAATTTTTTTGCTTTTGTGTGTATTCAGAGCTTGCTCTACTGCACAGGTTGCAGATGTTGATGTTCCCGAATTTGTAGGAAAAACAATTGTAGATGTTCAGGAAAATAATCCTAATAACTTTAATTTTGAAATAAAAACCGAGTATGATCAGTCACAGGAAATTGGCATAATACTTGAGCAGGATCCTGAGGCAAATTCAATGAAAGTAAAGCAGGGTGCAACAATTTCATTGACTGTAAACGGAACTGATACAAATGTAACAGCACCGTTTGTATTAAACAATTCTGAAGAA
The DNA here is from genome assembly GCA_947584595.1 of uncultured Clostridia bacterium. GTDB lineage: Bacteria > Bacillota > Clostridia > Oscillospirales > Acutalibacteraceae > Ruminococcoides. The sequence continues at coordinate 25,711 of CANPWP010000020.1, forward strand.
AATGCAATTGGTATAATCAAAGAAAAAAATCTTGTTCCGCAGATAATTCACATTGAAAACGAATTGACTCCTGAGGGGTATGTTGCAAATGTATTCCCAAATGCAGGAACTCAGCTTACGATAGGGTCTACAATGTATGTGTATGTTGCAAGCGGAACTAATGATGAAAAGGTCATGGTACCGGATGTTACAGGTCTTACTTTATCTGCCGCACAGGAAAAGCTGGAGGGACTGGGACTTACCGTTGATACAACTTATGATGAAGAAAGTAAAGAGCAGAGAGATACAATTCTTACCCAGTCTCCTTTGCAGTACGGTAAGGTTACCATAGGCACAAAAATAAATCTTGTAGCAAGCGCAGGTAAAGAAGATAAAAAGAAAGTAACTATCTATGTTGATTTACCAAAAGACATTACCGGGGCGATAAATATGTCGGTGCTTGTTGACGGGGTTGTCAATACGACCTATTCAAAAAATATATATCCTGAATATTCAAGAACAACAACCTTAGAATTTGAGGGCAAAGGAACATCTAATATAGTTGTTCAGCTTGACGGCAATGTTTACAGGGAATATAATATTGACTATTCCACAGGAAATGTAGAAACAACAACCTATGATTATATTGCTCCCACAACAGAGCCAGTAAGCACTGAGTCTGAAACAACTGAACCCTATACAGAGAATCCGATGAATAACCCGGGCTCTGAAACAGAAACTCCAACTGATGATACATCGTTATTATCCGAATAATATTAATTGCGGAGAATTTTATGTCTGATAATATGGTAACAGGACTTATTACTAAATTAACAGGCGGCTTCTATTATGTAGAAGCCGCCGAAAATGTATATGAATGTAAAGCAAGAGGTGTATTCAGAAAAAGCGGAAAATCTCCATTAGTGGGAGATAAGGTGGAAATTTCAGTTCCAAAAGACGGATACTGTTCAATTGAAACAATCTTTCCAAGAAAAAACAAGCTGAAAAGACCGCCTCTTGCAAATATAGATACTTTGGTAATCGTCTGTTCTGCGGCACAGCCGAATCCCAATTTTCTTGTTATAGATAAAATGACTGCAGCGGCGGTAAATAACAATATGGAGCCGGTAATAGTAATTTCAAAATCAGATTTGGCTGACAGTTCGGAAATTGCTGAAATATACAAAAAATCAGGCTTTAAAGTGTTTGAGTATTCGTCAAAAAATCCGGAAACAGCAAATGACATAAAGCCTGTTTTAAAAAATAAAATCACAGCATTTACAGGAAATACGGGGGTAGGAAAATCTACACTTCTTAATGTTCTGTTCAAGAATTTAAATTTGGAAACAGGGGATATAAGCCAAAAGTTAGGCAGAGGACGTCATACAACAAGAACGGTTGAGCTTTTTAAGACCGACAGCGGTTATGTTGCAGATACCCCCGGATTCTCAACAGTTGACCTTGAAAGATACGAAATGATTAAAAAGGAACAGCTTCAATTTTGTTTTCCCGAATTTGAGGAATATTTAGGTATGTGTAAATTTACATCCTGCGCACATATTTGTGAAAAAGGCTGTAAGATATTAGAAGCGGTTGCTGACGGAAAAATTCCGTCCTCACGCCATAACAGCTATAAGATAATGTATGATGAAGTTAAAGATATTAAAGCGTGGGAATAATAATACGGGAGTATGAGTAAATAAATGAAGTGTGTAATTATTGCGGGTTCGCCTGAATATAACATAGATTTTATAAAATCACAGATAAATTATGACGACTTTGTTGTATGTGCAGATAAAGGTTATGAATACTGCAAAAAAGCTAATATTACTCCTGATTTAATAGTAGGCGATTTTGATTCTTATGATGGTGCTCTTCCCGAAAATGTTGAAATATTAAAGCTAAATCCCAGAAAAGATGATACAGATGTTCTTTCTTGTATTAAAAAATGTATACAAAAAGGATATAAAGAGTTTTTGATATTATGCGCATTAGGGGGAAGATTAGACCATACATTTGCTAATTTATCATTGCTATTGTTTCTTTTTAAGAATAATTGTACAGGAGTTATAAAGACTGAAAAAGAATCTGTCTATTTAATATCCAATGCATCTTTAGAAGCAGAAAATGTAAAATCTAAAACATTTTCGGTTTTTCCTTTCGGGTGTGAAAATGTATATGTCACTTATGAGGGAAAGGTAGCTTATCCTATTGAAAATTATTTGATGAAATCAGAGTTTCCTATCGGTGTTTCAAATGTATTTCTTGAGGATAAGGCAAAAATTTCAGCGAGAAACGGAAATATTATTTTAATTATAAATGAAAATACTTAATACAAAATTTGTCATTAATTTTATATATATGAATATATAATTTATATTACGGTTTGTAAATATACGGGGATGTAGTTCAGCCGGAAGAATGTTTGACTGGCAGTCAAAAGGTCGTGGGTTCGAGTCCCATCATCTCCACCAATAATTCTTTATAACAAAATTGTAACTATATTATATATGTAGTTTCTTGATTTTTAATTATTTATTATGATATAATTATTTTAAATAATTAATATAGGTTATAAGCATTAATAATAAATTTCAATTAAAAAGTAATGTTTGTTAGGTGTACTTTAAGACTGGTACTTAAAATTTGAGAGTTCTTCAGCTGTATGGTGTTCGCCTGACACAAAATTCGTTCAGACATTCTATCTGATTTTTAATTGCAGTTTAGTATAAATTTGATTAGTTTGGAGTGAAACAAATGTCATTGTGTATGGGTTGTATGCAGGAAATCGGCGATAATATAAAATGTCCCGGTTGCGGTTTCGACAATACTCAAACTCAGTCAGAACCATTTTTACCGTATAGAACTGTTTTAAATAACAGATATATTGTAGGAGAAGTAATTGATAATAACGGTGAAAGTACCCGTTATTTAGGATTTGATAAATTAACAGGCGATATTGTTATTATATGTGAATTTTTACCGGTAGGTTTATTTAATAGAAATCAGGGTTCTAAAGAAATTAAAGTTTCTTATGAAAATGAAACCGTTTACGGCAGACTTCTTAATGAATTTGTTTCTTACTATACTACATTATCAGATTTAAAAGAGCTTTCTGCTCTGCTTGAAATTCTTGAAATTTTTAAAGAAAATAATACTGCATATGTTATAGAGGAAAATGAGGATCTAATACCTTTTGAAGAATATATTAAGCGCAGTAACGGACATTTGGATTGGGATATAGCAAGACCTCTCTTTATGCCTGTTATTTCGGCACTTGAAGCAATGCATAAAAGGGGAATAGGTCACTATGCAATTTCTCCGAAAAACATTTATGTAACTACGTCAGGTAAAATCAAAATTTCCGGCTTTGCAACACAGAATGAGAGAAAGCGGGGAACAGATTTAAAATCTCAGTTGTTTGGAGGAAGTGCGGCCCCTGAGCAGTATTTAGATAATTTCCCCCTTGATAATATTACAGATATTTACGGCTTTTGTGCAACACTTTTTTATGCATTGACAGGTCACCTGCCTAATAATGCGCAGGAACGTGTTAAAGACAGCAGACTTTTAATGAGTACAAATACCGTTAAAAGGCTTCCGCCCCATGTAGTGTCTGCACTGGCAAACGGCTTGCAGGTGAAGCGTGAAAACAGAATCACTACATTTGATGATTTGCGCTCTCAGCTGTCGCTTGCACCGACTGTACAGGCAATTCAGGAAGAAATTTCAAGAACAGCCAGTATGGCTAAAATTGATGAATCTCAGCAGAGCGGAATGTCACATTTTTCAATCGGTATTATAGCTGCGGCAATTACAGCGCTTGTATTAGGAATAGTGGGGGTTTTCGTTTTAATGCAAAATCCTTTTGCCACAGTATTTAATGAGGACGAAGTCAATCAGGAAACAACAGTAAATCAGGACTGGACAGGACCGACAGTAGCAAATTATGTAGGACAAAAATACAGCGATGTGATTGCTTCTGCTGAAGAGAACGACTCGGTAATTCTGTATCGTTCTATAGAAGACCGGTACAGTGATGAATATGCCGAAGGTGTTATAGTGGAACAGTATCCTTCCGCCGGTGCAGAAATTACAAGCGACGCTCAAATTGCCGTTACACTGGTAGTCAGCAAAGGTACCCAGATGAGGGAATTGCCTGAGGTTGAAAATAAAAGACTTGATGATATAGCAGAGCAATTAGGAAATTTAGGTTTCGTTGTAACTGCTGAATATGAATATAGTGACGAATTTGCAAAAGACAGAGTTATAGCCTATAAAGACTATAAACCCGGCGATAAAGTTGAGGACGGCGCCGAAATTAAAGTTATTATCAGTAAAGGTTCGGAGTCGACAGGTTCGTCAAACTCATCTGCAAACTAATTTAAAAAATAAAGGTGGGAGAAATCCCACCTTGATTTGTATATGAGGTACTTATGAACAAATATTCTTATGATACTCCCATTGGAATAATCACCGTTGAAGATGACGGCGATTATATAACGGCAATATATACAGACAGTATAAAAAGCTCTGATGAAGAATCAGAGCTTGCAAAATTGACTTTTAAACAACTTTGCGAATATTTCAATAAAAAGAGAACTGCTTTTAAATTACCGATTAAATTTGAGGGAACACCTTTTCAGAAATCAGTTTGGCAAGAGCTTTGTAAAATACCTTACGGTACAACCTGTTCCTATAAACAAATTGCAGAGAATATCGGCAATCCCAAGGCTTGCCGTGCTGTTGGTATGGCAAATAATAAAAATAAAATTATGATAGTTGTACCCTGCCATAGAGTGATTGGAAGTAACGGAAGCTTAGTAGGTTACGCAGGCGGATTGGATATAAAAAAGTTTTTGCTAGATTTTGAACAAGGCTAAATTATTTCAAATTTTTTGTCGGATATTTTTTTCAGAATTCTGAATTAAATTATATAACGAGCTTGCTTTATCCTTGTATTCTGTTTCAATTGCCTCGGGGGATAAATCAATATGTATTTTGCTTTTAGGCATATTTAGAAGATTGTCAATTTTCGTTTCTTCAACATTCATAGCGGCTCTTATATATCCCGTATAAATGTTTTTATCAACTGAAAAAATAGCTTGTGGGTTATATTCGTTTGAAGAATATAACTTTCTGAACAGTAAATAGTTTGAATTCATTAAATAATTTGATACATAGCCTGTAAGCTTTTTATTTGATGTGCGGATAAGCGTATCAAAAATTATTGATGTAGTGTTCATAATAAGTCTTTTGTTAAGTACGGCAAGCATATTTCCTTTTGCATTGTCATTGTCCGTGTTATCATTATACTCAGGTATGTCCTCAATATTTATTGTTGCACCGCTTCTGTCAGGAGTTCGTCCAAGCAAATAATCACAGGATACATTGTAATAAGATGCAATTTTTACAAGAAAATCAAGACCGCATTCTCTTATTCCTTTTTCATAGTGAGAAAGTAACGCCTGAGAAATATTTAAATCATCGGCAACCTGCTTTTGGCTTAATCCTTTCTCTTTTCTTAAAAGACTTATAATTCTGGGAAAATCCTTGTTCATAAAAATAACCTCTTTTAATATTAAAGTTTATAATATTTTACTTTATTTATTACTATTTGTAAAGATTTCATAAGGAGTTTTAATATGCAATCGTATGTTATTCATTTTATAAGGCACGGTAAAATTGACGAAACATTAAAGGGTGCATATATAGGTACAACCAATGTCCCATTAAGTGAAGACGGAAAAAAGGAATTAAAGCTTCTTGATTTTCAATATAAATACCCCGGTACAATGGCTGTATTTACAAGTCCGTTAAAGAGATGTACCCAAACGGCGGAGATTTTATATCCAAACCAAAAACCTATTATTATTGACCAGCTCTCAGAATGTAATTTTGGGGAATGGGAGGGAAAAACCGCAGAAGAATTAATGGACGAGCCTGATTTTAAGAAATGGCTTTCCGGTTCAACTGAGGTCAAACCGCCCAGAGGCGAGTCCAATGCAGATTTTACAAGGAGAGTCTGCAATATGTTTGAAAGCATAGTAGAAGGAGTTATGAAGACGGGAACAACAGAAAGCGTCATTATAACTCACGGCGGAGTTATAATGACCCTGCTTGCAGTTTACGGTTTGCCTCAGGCAAAGCCTTTTGACTGGGTTATGGATAACGGTTTTGGATATTCTGTAAGAATCACTCCGCTTTTATGGCAGAGAGATAAGGTCTCAGAGGTTTTTAAAAAAATTCCCGAACCAATAAAAAATGAGGATTAATTCAATTTATAAAATTGTAGCATAGTTTACAATGTTTTTTCATAAGTCGTGTATAATATTAATTATAGAAAATTTTGGAGGAGATATTAAAAATGACTGATTATAAAATTGTACTTTTAAAAGGCGACGGAATTGGACCCGAAATTGTAAATCAGGCAGTTAAGGTGCTTGATAAAACGGCTGAAAAGTTTGATTTTACCGTTGAATATGACGAGGCGCTTTTAGGCGGCTGTGCCATTGATGCAACAGGTGTTCCGCTTCCTGATGAGACAGTGGAAAAATGCAAAAAGGCAGACAGTGTGCTTTTAGGCGCAGTAGGAGGCCCTAAATGGGATAACCAGCCCGGTAATAACCGTCCAGAGGCAGGTCTTTTAGGAATCAGAGGAGCTTTAGGACTGTTTGCAAACCTTCGTCCTGCGGTAATTTTTGAACCTTTGAAAGGTGCTTCGCCGATAAAAGATGAAATAATCGGCGGCACGCTTGATATAATGATAGTCAGAGAACTTACAGGCGGTATTTATTTCGGTGAAAAGGGTAGAAAAGAGGTAAACGGAAATCCTGCCGCTTACGATACAGAAATGTATACTGTTCCCGAAATTGAGCGAATTGCAAGAGTTGCATTTGACCTTGCAATGAAAAGAAATAAAAAACTGACAAGTGTAGATAAAGCGAATGTACTTGAATCTTCCCGTTTATGGAGAGAAACAGTAATCAGAATTTCAAAGGAATATCCTGAGGTTGAGCTTAATCATCTTTATGTTGATAACTGTGCTATGCAGCTTGTCATAAACCCCTCTCAATTTGACGTAATTGTAACTTCAAATATTTTCGGCGACATTCTTTCAGATGAAGCATCAATGATAAGCGGTTCAATCGGCATGCTTGCATCAGCATCACTTTCTGAAGGCAAAAGCGGTCTTTATGAGCCGATTCACGGTTCTGCTCCCGATATTGCGGGTTTAGGCATAGCAAATCCGCTTGCAACAATACTTTCTGTTGCTATGATGCTGAGATATTCTTTAGATAGGCCAAAAGCGGCTGATGCAATTGAAAATGCAGTAAGTACAGTATTAAAAGATTACCGTACGCCTGATATATATGCAGAGGGTACAACAAAGGTCAGCACAGATGAAATGGGAGATTTAATTTGTAATGCACTTTAATTTCAGTGGTGATTATATGAATTTTTATGATATGCACTCTCATATACTTCCCGCCGTTGATGACGGAAGCAAAAGTGTTGATATGTCACTAAGACTTATAAACCTTCATTTAAAACAGGGAGTAAATAATATTTGTCTTACTCCGCACTATTATTCCAATGAGGAAAGCATAGAAGATTTTTTAGAAAGAAGAAATAAATCTTATGAATTGCTAAAGCCTAATTTGCCTGAAAATGTAAATGTCTGCTTAGGCTCAGAGGTTTTTGTAACGAATTATATGTTTAATAATAATGATTTTTCAATGCTGTGTTACGGCAATTCAAAATATATGCTCACAGAATTTGCATATCAGGCAAGCTTTTCGGGAAAATCTATGGATATGCTGGTAAAATTAAAAGAAAACTACGGAATAATACCGGTTATACCTCATATTGAAAGATATGAAAAGCTGTTTATTAATGAACATAAGCTTGAAGAACTGACCCAAATGGGAGTAATTATTCAGACCAATGCCTATTCTTTTAACAGCTTTTTAAAGAAAAGATATTTGTGCAAGCTTATTAATAACGGTTTAATTCATATTTTGGGAACAGACGCACACTCTATGAGCAAAGGAAATCCGACTGCATATAAAGAGGCTTGCAATATAATAATTGAAAAATGCGGCAGAGAAAAACTAAATAAAATGCAGGCAATTTCAGAAGATATTTTTAATAAATCAAACTGATAAAAAGAGCAACCGTAAAAGGTTGCTCTCAGACTGTAGAAAAACCCTAAATCCGATTTTAGATTTAGGGTTAAATTTTTAAATATGAGAAAAAAAGAGTAAATCAAAGAGGAAAAGTCAGATGGGTGAGTTGC
>CANPWP010000021.1 GCA_947584595.1 uncultured Clostridia bacterium
TTTGCTACTCATTTTTATCCTTCCTTTCCTTGTCCTTTATTTTATCACACTTGTCTACTTTTTTAGTATACATCCAATATCTATAATTATATCGTTCAAATTTAACCCACCTTTAAATATTATATATATAAAAAATATTATAACGCATAGTACCAAAGCTTGTATTTCAAATGAAATAAGATATTTCATAAAATTCAAGCAGTAGTAAGGTTTATTTTTATCTTTTTTCAGTTTGACAAGATCAAATATATCTATTAATGAAGAAATTAAAATTACTATACCCACTGTTATTAATAAAAATATTTGTATTATGTTATCCATTCTTTCACCTCTATTCTACATATTTTGTGAAGTTTTGTCAATCAAACTGTCCCTCCGAGTGACAGTTTTTTATAATTGGCGGAACACAGCCAATTCTTTTGACTGTGTTCCGCAAGTTAGGGGGTATATATCGAAAAAAAGTTGTTAGTTAATTTTCTTTTAGCCAGCTATCACCAGTAGCATAATCAATTGTAATATCAGGCTGACTGTTGTAGCAGTACACATTGAAGGATAATCCTTTTCCATTATCTTCTACAGAAAAAGCTTCCATTTGTACTCCGCTTGCAACTAAGTTGTCACCTTCAAATATAGGGGTAACTCGATACATAACATGGTTATTTGTATTTTGCACATAGTCTGCAACCATATTTTCAAAAGGTAACATTCCTTCAATATTTAAGTATCTTGTTCCTGTGATAAGGTTTTTTACATTGGCATTTTCTCCGGTCAACTGGTATCCGATTAAATGACAACGATTATAAAGATATTTTCCGTCTACATTGTTATATTTAACTGTATGCCAACCGGACGGTTTAATCATACCGATAGCTCCTCTTTCTACTGTCGGCATTATATCTTTGCCAACACAAGCAAAGGCTGTTCCACATCTGCCTAAACTATCAAGTTCGCTATATTCTTCAAAAGACTCTGTTGTAATTTCATCTTCTGAAAAATCAGGAACGTTATCGTTTAATTCTACATACGCCTTATTTGTGAAGTCCGGAATATCGGATAATGAAATTTTTGATGTTTGCTCCGATACTGTTTCTTCAGTAGCAAATAAGTTTTCTAATCCATCGGAAATATCTGGAGGAGAAAACTGAGAGCAAGCCGAAAAAATAACATTTATTAGTAATAATAAGGCAATTAATAATGATGTAATTTTAAATTTTTTCATTATATTAAACTCCTTTTAAATCTCGTTAATTCTATTTCTGGCTATCCGTGCATATTCGGAATTAATTTCAATCCCTATGTAATTGCGTTTATTTTTTGCTGCTACAACAGCAGTTGTTCCACTCCCGATGAATGGGTCGAGTACTATACCGTTTTCTTTACTCCCTGCTAAAATACACGGTTCAATTAACTTTTCAGGAAATGTTGCAAAATGAGCATATTTACAACCACTTGCGGCGACACTCCATACATCACGTTTGTTTCGCATTTGTGGAAGTTCTTTTGAATAATACCGCTCATTAAACCCAGTATATGTTCTTTTACCTAAGTCCTCTTGCTTACGGCGACCGCTGTTATTCGTGAATGTTCCCTTTGAACCTCTCGGCGATGTTCTGTCCGATGTAATTGCTGGTTCCTTAATTGCTTCATAATCAAAATAGTATTTTTTTGACTTTGATAACAAGAAAATATATTCGTGTGAACGTGTACATCGGTCTTTTACACTTTCAGGCATACAATTTGTTTTATGCCAGATTATATCTTGTCTTAAGTACCAACCGTCCAACTGCAGAGCAAAAGCAAGTAACCACGGAATTCCCATTAAATCCTTTGCTTTATAATTGGATGTACAATTTTTTATTAAAATACCTGTAATTCTACCTTTAACACTTAAAAATGCTATCAGGAACGCTTCCATCATTGTTACGTCCTTTTCCACTTCCTGCATAACTGTCACCCATATTAAGCCACAATGTACCATCATCTTTTAAAACACGTCGAACCTCTCGGAAAACAAGTACGAGCTTTTCAAGGTATTCTTGTACAGTTTGTTCAAGTCCGATTTGTCCGGTAACTCCGTAATCCCTTAAACCATAATAGGGAGGGGAAGTTACACAGCAATCAACATAACTGTCAGAAATTTGTTTTAGAGTTGAAAATGTATCTCCATTAATTATGATAGATTTTTTCATTCCTGCTCACCTCTTATCATTGGAAGAATTAAATAATGCCATTATGGCAACACCTATAAAAGTTCCAATAAATAAACCAATAATTACGCCAATTGTAAAATCCATATTTATACGTCCTTATAGAAAAAGACAGCTATTAAAATTTTATAGCTGTCTTTTGTTTATTGTATTCTTTTTTAATAATAGCTTTAATTTGTACCCACGTTCTATGAGTTAAAGGTACAATGTTTCTTTTGTTATGCTGTTTTGTAATCTGATTGTTTGGGAAAACAATCCTAATATCAGAACCCTTTGCGGGGTATATTTTTATATCGTTAATTTGCAGTTCATTATCTACAGTAATAGCTGCTATTCCAAGGAATGAGCTGCCGGGTGGGGAGAGCCTGACTTTAACATCTGTTATATTCATTTTAGCTTTCTCCAAACATTAAAATTATGTTATCCTTATTGACATATTTCCTGAGATATTTTCTTACAACCAGATCTAATTCTTTATAAGAAATTTTAAATTTCCTTACACCTAAAATTCTGCTACTGAAAACAACAGAAAGTTTATTTTTCATAAATTCTATACTGTAATGATTATTTTTATAATTAGTAAATCCAAAATCATTATCGGATAAGTCACCGCTATATTTTATTCCGTTTTCGGAATAGCGCTGAGTAATGAAATTTATGCATTCTTCTAATGTGGCAAACTGCTGAACGATATATTTGTATATTGAATATGTTTCTTTATACAAGATATATGCTGTTGTCATTAAAGCTTCATTTGAAATTTCAGCTTTTTTGTGTCCCTCCGAGGGACAGGTAATTGAATTTATTTTTTTCTCTGCTTTAAGAGTTTCCGTTATAGCATTGTCCTCGTTATTACTTTGTGATGATAATATTGATTCAAAGTTATCAGGATTTTCACGGATTATTCTTGCGTTGTTTTTTGATATATGAGTGCCGGGATTATTTGTAAGGTATATAAAAACCTTGTTTTGCTCAACATTTGTTAAAAATGAAAGCTCATAACCTGCACCCACTGTTATTTCACCTTTATCAACCTTATAAAGCAAAGGTTTTATAAGATTAGTAAGCTGTATGTATTTATGAACTGTTTTGCGGTTGCTGTTATTATCATTTGCAATTTGTGAGGATGTTGATTTGCTTCCGAGTTTTTCAAGAATTTGTTTTTGTTCAAGATATGAATAGGCAAGTTCTGAAGGAGCATAATCTGTATTTCTGTCATTGTTTGTGGCGAGAAGTATTAAACGCTGTTTGTCTGGATTATCTTCTTGCTTGATAACTGCTTTAATTGTATTTTTACCAATCAGCTTACAAGCACGTGAGCGATGACGTCCTGCAAGCAACAAATAACGACCTTTAGCTTCGGGATTAGGAATAACGGTTGCAGGGTCAATTTGACCTATTTGCCGCATACTTTCAGCAATTCGTTCAATTTTATCTTCATGAATATGTTGCGGTTGGTTATCTATTTCGTCAATTAGTTCAAGAGGTATTTCTACAATTTGATTTTCTTTGCTGCCGCCTACAAGCTCTGCGTAAGCCTGTTCAGGAGTTTTTAAAACTTGTTTTTTTATTTCAAAAGCATTAGGCATTTTCACATACCTCCATTACTTTATTTGCAATATCAATGTATTGTGCACCGACAGCAGATTTTTTATCTGATACGCTGCTGTGTCTAAATCCAACAGCGTTTTTTGCTTCTGTTCTATATGAGATATATGTATTAAATACCAATCCCTTATAGCTTTCCTTAAGTGCATTGTAAATCTGCTCTGAATGTTTAGTGTTTGAGACATACATTGTAACAAGCATACCAAGCAAGTATTTTCTTATATCTGTATCAGCTTTAACCCTCATAAAGGTATCTGTCATTTGCTCTACACCCTCATAGCTGAGAATGTCTGCTTGTACAGGTATGAGCAGTTTATCACAACATTTTAATACATTAGTTACCAGTAAATCTAACGCTGTCTGACAATCAAAAATTATATAATCATAATTTTTGTTATAAAATTCAGAAATAAATATTCTTGTTACAACATTGGGGCTGTCTTTATCTGCCGCCAAAATTCCAAGCATTCCTGCAAGCAAATTTGTTGCCGGAATAAAATCAAAGTTTTCCGTTTCACTATGGCGAATAAATTCATCAAATGAAATCGGAAGGTTTGCAACAGTATTATAAATAATTTCTGTTGTTGTGGGTTTGCTGTCAGGGGAGAAGCCTAACCAACTTGACAAATGATGTTGAGGGTCAAAATCAACAAGCAATACTCGTTTTCCTCTGACGGCCAGAGCTGCACCCAGGTTCATTACGGTTGTCGTCTTTCCGCAACCGCCTTTTTGATTTGCTACTGCAATTTTAATAGCTGTTTTGTTTTTTCTTTCCATAATAATATTCTTTCCTTTCCTTACAAAACGTTATGTGTCCCTCGGAGGGACACTTATATATTTTTAAATATTAAAAAATGACTGCATTTGCAGTCATTACATTGATTGAGTAAATCCCATATTTGAAATCTGATTAGGTAATATAGGCTGTTGTATTGTTGCAGTTGCTGTTTCCTGATGTTGTATCAATTCAGGATTAAATTCTTGATTAATACCGTCAACAATATCTTTAAATGCTTTATGCGATTGTTCAAGAGATTTTGTCAGCATTTCCGGAGTATAATCAGTTGATTTTTGCATTTCTTTCAAGGCGTTACTTATATGCCTTTGACGGCTTTCAACAATTTCAATACCCATATACGTATGAAGCATTATAGATACTGCGTCAGCTTCAAATTCAATCTGTGCTGTAGGTTTTTTATTTGCTTTTGAAGATTTGTGCATTACAGCATGGCCTGTTTCGTGGGAGAGTATTGAAAGTTTTGTAGTATCATCAAAATTTTTGCTGATTGAAATTTCATTGTTTTCAGGATCGTAATAGCCACGGAGGGCAACAGAGCTTAAGTTATTTTCATTGACAGGACAATTAAGATTGTTTTTACAATAGTTTTTTAAAACTTTATAAAGCTCTGCGTGTTGTTCTGATGAATAACCTATGTCAATATACTTTGGATAATCTTGAGGCGGACAGTTTGTTTGAGTAATATCAAATACAGTGCCAACTTTAAAATAAAGTTTTTGCTCGGATTTTATCTGATTAAGATTGTAAGCTTTTTTCTGTTCTGCAGTAGACTTGCTTAATGGTATAAGGTCATCACCAATATGAAGATATGTTTTAATTGTAGGCACAAGTATTTTCATACCGTGTTCGCCCTTCTTTACTGAATAACCCATATCCTTAAATGCCTTGAAACTGTTGCAAAAAACAGCTCCCGGTCTTTGCTGATAAATCAATGAGCAATTTCGGGAGCTGTAATTATAAAATTTTGTTTTAAATTTTAAGTATTCAACGATATCTTTTGGCTTCTCACTAAAATTTTCTGCAATGAATTGTACCTTTTTCTGAAGCTCTTGTTTCATTTTTTCCAATTTACTAAAATCAAACTTCATAAATCACACCTCCACATCTTTATATTTTGCAATAATTTTGTCCTGTTCTTCCTTAGGTAATTCTCTTATTGACGTTAATTCATCTGGGGCAATAGTTTCTCCTAAGTCTATAAGGTTATCAGGAATATCAGCATAGAATAATAGGCCGTCATCTTGCTTTACGATGACCTTGTTATTTTCATATCCAACAACTGTATTACAAGGATACGCTTTAAAATCATTAAAACTTTTCATAATTTCATCTCCTCTCCTAATAAATAAAACCGGGACAATTTGTCTCGGTTGTTTTAATGTGTCCCTCCGAGGGACAGTTTATAATATACAAATAAATTTTTATTTTTCATTTGACAGAATACTACATTTTATATATAATTGTTACAAAAATGTCATATTTTAAGCATCGGAGGAAATAAATTGAATTTAACTAACGCATTTGATAATTTTATTTTATCGCAAAAAGCTAAAGGTAATGCAAAAGCAACTTTAGAATACTATAATTATAATATTCCGCATTTTATTAAGTTTTGTAATAATCATAATGTATTAGTTACCACTGAATTAACAATTGAACTCTATGAACAATATAAATGTTATCTTCTTGAACAAAAATTGCAAACAAGAAAAATATCACTGCAAACTTATATACGTGCAGTGAAAGTTTTTTATAAATGGCTTTATGAAGAGCAATACTTATTGCCGGATATCAATATTGATAAAATTAAACTGATAAAAGCAGAAAAAGTTAATATTATACCATTATCAGATATAGAAATTGAAATGTTGCTTAATTGTTTTGACAATTCTTTTTATGGTATTAGAAACAAGACTATTATTTTGCTAATGATTGATTCAGGATTACGCAGGGCTGAAGTTGTTAAATTAAAAAAACAAGATTTGAATTTAATAAACCATATTGCATTAATACACGGAAAAGGAGCAAAAGAGCGTTTAGTTCCTTTTGGCACAATTACTGAGCGTTATTTGAAAAGAATAATAAATATTTCAAACTATGATAACCCATATGTTTTTCAAAAACAAGATGGTACTGAAATAACAGATAATACAATAAAATGCTTTTTTCAGGATTTAAAAAGAGATAGTCAGATAAAACGATTATATCCTCATCTGTTAAGACATACCTTTGCAACTAATTATATATTATCCGGTGGAGATACAGAAGAATTAAGAATTCTATTAGGACATTCAAGTATAACCACAACACAGATATATGTAAATTTGGCCGCTCAACAAAAGATTATAAATCAACATTATCATAGTCATATTGATAGTATTTTAAATAAAAAACAAAAATTTGCATAACTTTTAATCAAGGTATTCGGAGTTAGAATCTCCGATGAATTACCAAAAGAAACCGCATTACAGGCATTGCTTGTATATGCGGCTTTTTGTTTTTTAAAAAAAATATTTAATTAAATTTTAGCTAAAAAATAAATCCAGCTTATTTAAAACATTAAATTTTTATTTATTAATATTTATAAATTTTTTCTGAATCGCTTTCTTTCAGTTCAAACTTTCTTATTTTACCGCTAATCGTTTTAGGCATTTCATTGTTAAATTCAATGTGTTGAATCCATTTGTAAGAAGCCATTCGTTTATTTGAAAACTCTTTAATTTCATTTGCAAGGGCTTTAGTAGGTTCATAACCCTGAGCAAGAGAGACAGTAGCTTTAATTGCCTGACCTCTCAGCTCATCAGGAATGCCTGTTACTGCACATTCAAGCACGGCGGGATGTTCCATTAAAACGTTTTCTACTTCAAATGGACCGACTCTGAAACCTCTTGTTTTAATAAGGTCATCGGTTCTTCCGACATACCAGAAATATCCGTCTTCATCACGGTAAGCGGTGTCTCCTGTATGATAAATTCCGCCTCTCCATACTTTTTTATAAAGCTCTTCATTACCGCAGTAGCCCATAAATATTCCGTGTTTAATTCCGTCCTTTGGAGGAATTACTGCTACTTCACCGATTTCACCGTCTTTGAGCGGTTCGTTTTTATCATTTACAATCTGAACATTATAAAGAGGAGTACACTTACCCATTGAGCCGGGTTTTGAGTTTGTATTGTTAAGATTAGCAAGCATAAGAGTTGATTCTGTCTGACCGAAGCCCTCCATAAGAGTAAGACCTGTCTGAGCAAATACCGTATTGAAAACACTGCTGTTAAGAGATTCACCTGCGGTACAGATATGGCTTAAGCAGGAAAGATTATACTTGTTCATACCCTTTTTTATAAAGTAACGGTAAACGGTAGGAGGGGCGCAGAAGGTAGTAACCTTATATTTTTCAATTATTTTGAGGAGTTTGCCCGGAGAAAATTTATCGAAATCATATGCCATAACTGCACTTCCGCAAAGCCATTGACCGTAAATTTTTCCCCAAGATGCTTTTGCCCATCCTGTTTCTGCAACAGTTAAATGAAGTCCGTTTTCTTTAACTGCCTGCCAGTGTCGTGCCGTTATAATATGGGCAAGAGAGTAGGTATGATTGTGAATGACGGCCTTAGGATAACCTGTTGTGCCTGATGTAAAGTAAATAATCATAGGCTCATAAACGTTTGTTTCAACTCTGTCAAGCTCAGAGGAAGCTTCTTCAATTTCTTTAGTTAAATTAACAGTACCCTCCAATTCTCTTCTTGCAACAAAAATTGTTTTAAGCTGAGAGCAAAGCTGTTGAGCTTTAAGCATATCTTCTGCCGTTGTACCGTCGGGAGTACAAACGGCAAAAGAAATATCAGCAGTATCTATTCTATATTTTAAATCATCAACAGTGAGAAGATTTGTAGCAGGAATAATAACAGCCCCCAATTTGTGTAAAGCAGGAGCAACATACCAGTACTCAAAATTTCTTTTTAAAATAACAAGAACTTTGTCACCCTTTTTAATTCCGTTTTTTCTAAAAACATTTGCCGTTTTATTGCTAAGCTCCATAATTTCCCTGTACGTGAAAATTTTTTCATCACCGTCAGGATTGCACCATACAAGTGCAATACCATCGGGATTTTCTCTTCCTAATACATCAACTACATCATATCCGAAGTTGTAGTTATCTTCATATTTTAACTCAAATGATTTAAGAGTACAATTTTCATTAAATGTTTCGTTGCAAAAATTTTTGTAAAGTAACATGCTTCCTCCAAAATTTATAATAAAGTAAAAGTAATAAAAATATTTGTATAAATGGTCTTTGTTAATCTATATTTTTAACCTTTACAAATTTTTTAAATAAAAATTATTTTTCAGCAGTAAATTCCATCATTCTTTTATAAACCTCAGGAAATTTTCTTTTAACAGATAATGGCTTCATATTTTCATTTATAAAACAATGGCTTGTATGACCCGTTACAGCTAAGCTGTCGTCTTTAGAAAACCTGATTTCGTAGGAAAATTCCATTCTGGCTCCGTTAAATTTATCAAGCTTGACCTGAACATAAAATTCATCATCAAATTTTAAAGATTTATGAAATCTTGCATAAGCGTCAACAACGGGAATTAGTATTCCCTCAGATTCAAGTTCTGAGCAGGAACAATCGATTTGACGCATAAAATCAATTCTTGCCTCTTCAAAGTATCTTACATAATTTGTGTGATGGACAATTTTCATTTTATCGGTTTCATAATAGTTTACCCGTCTTTTATAGGAAGTTATAGTCATATTTACCTCTTACTTTCTTGAAAGAAGACCGTTTTTCAAATCTTCTTTAGCTTGTGCTTTAATTTTAAAATGCTGTTTTTTTCCTGTTGCAGTTCTGGGAAGCGTATTTACAAAACGATAATATCTTGGACATTGATACTTTGAGAGCATAGGACTGTTTGAACAGAAATCAATAAGTTCAGCAACAGTCAGGCTGTTGTCCTTAGGAATTACATAAGCGGTGACCGCTTCACCTCTTGCTTTATCGGGTACAGCGGTGACGATACATTCCTCAACCTTTTCGTGTTCGTTGATAACTTCCTCGATTTTAGCAGGATAAATATTTTCACCTGCACTGATAATCATATCATCTTTTCTGCCAGCAACAGTAATAAAACGGCGTTTATCCCAAGTGCCTAAGTCTCCTGTATAGAACCAGCCGTCTTTATATTTCATTTCAGTTGCTTCGTCGTTGTTGTAGTAACAGTAGGTTGATTTTGCAGGTGATTTAATTATAATTTCTCCGATTTCTTTATTGTCGGTTTCTGCAAGCTCATTAGGCTGAGCTTTTTTGTCCTCATAAAACTTTACTACCCTTACATCGTCATCTGTACAGGATTTTCCTGCCGCACCTGACATTTTCGGCAAGTCATAAGGACGCAGAAAAGTATTCCAAAATGTTTCTGTAGTACCGTATCCGTTGAAAATGTGGGGAGTAAGCATATTTTGATAACGAATACATGCCGCCTTTTCAAGAGGACTTCCCATAGTTACAATGCCTTTTAAGGAGGAAAGGTCAGCGGCTTTCTTTTCCTGTTTGTTTGCAAGAATTTCAAGAATAGAGGGAACACCTATAAGGAAAGTGATTTTATAGTTTTCAACATATTCAAGACATATCTTAGGCTGTAAAAATGACCTTAAAATAACGACCTCACCGCCAACATAAAGAGTAGGGGTCAATCCTCCTGAATGAAGCCCGCCTCTGTGAAACCACGGCGTCATATTCATAGTTTTGTCGGTAGGATTAAGAGGGAAGTGCATTAATACATCGTGAGCAGAAAGTACTTCGTTGATATTATTAAGAGGAACACCTTTTGGAAGTCCCGTTGTTCCCGAGGTTTGAAGTCTTGTAACTTCGTCATAAATGCTTGCATTTTCAGGAACAATGTTTTCATCGGAGGAATTTTTAATATAATCCTCATAAAGAATATGATCATCGGGACATTGGGTTTCCTTATTGTTAGTTACAGCCATAATTATAATTTCAGGTTTATGTTCAGCCATATTAAGAGCTTCCAAAACCATATCTTTGACTTCGCTGTCATAAACATAAACCTTAGGTTTGTTGTGGTCTAAAATCTGAGCAGTTTCGCCTGGAGAGAGATTATAGTTTACAGGATTATTAATTGCACCGATTTTTTGCGGTGCAATGTAACAGAAGGTAAATACAGCAGAGTTAAAAAGCTGATATGTTACAACGTCATTTTTAGCAATTCCGCTGTTTTTCATAGCGTTTGCAAAACGGTTACATTCCTTGTTTAACTGTTCATATGTCCATTTTTTATTTTGGGCTGGGTCAAACAATGCAACCTTATAACCGTAACGGTCAACATTTCTCATAAAACCGTTTAACCATGTAAAATTGCTTTCAAATTCTTTTTTAAATACAGATACATCATAAGTGAAGTCCAAGATTAAGCCTCATTTCGTTAATTTTTTTAGTAGATTATTTAAAGTTTATGAAAAATTATACTTTGTATTTTCCAACAATAATACTTGAGTTCTGTCCGCCAAAGCCGAACGCATTTGACATTGCAACATTAATCTGAACGTTTCTTGCAGTATTTGCAACATAATCAAGGTCACATTCTTCATCTTTAGTATAAAGATTTATTGTAGGTGGAATAATTCCTGTTTCAATAGCCTTTATACAAGCAATAACCTCAGTAATTCCGCCTGCGCCCATCATATGACCCGTTGCACCTTTTGTAGAGCTTACAAGGGGGAGAGTGTCTTTAAATACATCTTTAATTGCCTTTGTTTCAACAGAATCTCCCTTAGGAGTTGCAGTTCCGTGAGCATTTATATAACCCACCTTGTCGGCAGTAATTCCTGCATCCTTTAAGGCAAGTATCATACAGTTTGTTGCACCTCTGCCTTCAGGGTGGGGAGCGGTAACATGATGAGCGTCGCAGGTGTTCCCGCAGCCTAAAAGCTCTGCATATATAGTTGCACCTCTTTTAAGAGCGTGTTCCTCGGTTTCAAGTATAAGAGCGCCTCCGCCTTCACCTATTACAAATCCGTCACGGTTTTTGTCAAAAGGTTTGCTTGCTCCTTGTGGATTGTCATTGTTTCTTGAAAGTGCTTTTGCGTTTGCAAGACTGTAAATTACAAGAGGACAGAGAACGGATTCAGCACCTATTGCAAGCATAACGTCGGCTTTTCCCGAGTTGATACACATAGCCGCAACGTTAATCGCATCTCCGCCTGATGAACAGGCAGTACCTACTGTAAAGCTGGGACCTTGAATGTTATGCTCAATAGCAATATTTGCAGCGGCAACATTTCCTAAAATTTTAGGAATAAATCTCGGACCTACCTTTTTATGAGCCGCACCTGTAAGAGCTTCCTGAGTAAATGCAATAGTAGCAATACCATTCATAGCAGTACCCATCACAATACCTGTTCTTTCAGGCTCAATTTCAATTGCAGACATTTTAAGTGCTTCCTCGGCAGCTATGTACGCATACTGCATAAAAGGGTCGGTTTTTCTGATTAAATCCTTCGGCATATAATCACTCGGAATAAAGTTTTTAACTTCACCTGCAATCTGAACTGCAAGCTCACTTGGGTCAAAAGAAGAAATTCTATTTATACCCGATTTGCCTCTTGTTAAATTTTTCCAGTAATTATCCGTACCTATTCCCACCGGTGTTACAGCGCCCATACCTGTAATTACAATTTTAGACATTAACAAAAGCCTCCTGATATCAGTTGATTTTCTAAAAAATTTGTTATTTACATTCTGCATATACTTATGCTATAATTGAATTATAACATAATTATGGAAACTGTCAATATAAAGCATAATGCAATTATTAAATAGCAAGAAAAAATTAATTCACCTTTTGCATAAATTTTCCGGAGATGATTTTAAAATGGACTTTAACCAGATAAATTGTTTTATTTCAGTAGCAAAAACACTTAATTTTTCTGAAGCGGCAAGGCAAAATTTTGTGTCTCAGTCTACAGTAAGCCGATATATAAGCGAGCTTGAAAAGGAGTTTGGCGTAAAGCTTTTTACAAGAAATCACAGAGATGTATTGCTTACAAATGAGGGAAAAACACTTTTGCCTTATGCAATAGAGATTACAGAGTCTCTTGAAAAGGCAAAATCTGTTATTCAGAGAATGAATAAAGGCGGAATGGGGAAGATATCAATTACATTTGACGCAGTGTCGGGAGCATTTGCTCAAAAATGTTTAAAAAGGTTTTCAAAATCCTATCCTGATATTGCGGTTGATATAACAGAAATATCAGGTAGGGAAAATGTTCAGACTCTTTCAGATACTGCCTATGATTTTCACTTTATGCTCAGGGATATGCTTCCCGAAAATGATGATTTTTCTTCAATATTGACTCACAAGGATACATTAAGCCTGATTGTCCCGAAGGATTTTAAAGGAATGGGAAGAAGTCTGCAAAATTTGCAAAACGAAAAGTTTATTCTTCTTTCAGAGAATATAAGTCCTATATTATATATGGAAATAATGGACATATTCCGCACGTGTCATTTGTCACCGAGTATCATTACATATGACAGCGTAAAGGCAATTTTAATTGCCGTAGGATCAGGTTTAGGTATTACCATACTTCCTACACAGATTACAAAAATTCAGATGTGCGACAGCGTAAAAATTTTAACAATTGATTCCATTGAAACAGATATATCATATGCAATGTCATATAGAAAAGACATTGCAAATCCAGCAGCATCATTGTTTCTCAATATTGTAAAAAACATAACGAAAAATAAAGATTTAGATGAAGATGAAGTATACTCATTGTAAATATAAACAAAAGTTTCGGTTTGAAAAAAGAAAAAGTTTTGGTCGAGCTTTTTCAAAAGCTCGCGAGGTTCAAAGGGCGAGAAGCCCTTTGTCGCCGCTGTTCGGCGAAATTTCCTATTAATAAATAAGCAAAAGGGTGCAGTTCAAATGAACTGCACCCTTAATGTTAAAGTATTAATATTTATGCATTAATATTTGCCTCTGTTTACATATGTAGTATGAAGAAGCTTATGAGCCTTTTCTTTACCAGGAGCTTCAAAATACTCATCATAAACAGTTTTGATAACAGGACTTTCGTTACTGCTTCTGAATTCACAGTTTTTATCATAGTCATAAAGAGCCTTAGCACGGATAGCTTTAAGATCTACATTGTTGCGTACGCTGTCACTCTGGTAAGGCTGACCGCCGCCGTTTATGCAACCGCCCGGACATGCCATAATCTCAACCATCTGATAATCGGCCTCGCCTTTTTTGATTTTCTCAATAAGATTTTTGGCATTTGCCAATCCTGAGGTTACAGCAACCTTGATTTCAACGCCTGCAACATTATAAGTTGCTTCTCTTACTTGCTCAGGACCTCTTACTTCTGTAAAGTCAATTTTCTCAAAGTTACCGTCAAGCATTCTTGCAGCAGTTCTCAGAGCAGCCTCAAGTACGCCGCCTGTTGCGCCGAATATTGCACCGCCGCCTGTTGCCTTGTTGAACGGAGCGTCGTAATCTTCATCATCCATATCATTAAGGTCAATGCCTGCACCTTTGATCATTTTAGCAAGTTCTCTTGTTGTGAGGGCAATATCTACATCATCAAAATTCTGACTGCGTAGTTCTTCACGTGTAGCCTCAAACTTTTTAGCAGTACATGGAATTACACTTACAACGAATAACTTTTCAGGGTCAATGTTGTATTTTTCAGCGTAATAGCTCTTTAATACGGCACCGAACATTCCCTGAGGAGATTTACAGGTTGAAAGATGGGGGATAAGTTCTGGATAATAATGCTCAACAAACTTGACCCAGCCAGGACAGCAGGATGTAAACATAGGAAGTGTTTTGTTGTTTTTAATTCTATCAACAAGTTCTGCTGCTTCTTCAAGAATTGTAAGGTCGGCAGTAAAGTCCATATTAAATACCTTATCAGCACCTAATCTTCTTATTGCCGCAACCATTTTGCCCTCAACATTTGTTCCGATAGGCATACCGAAGCTTTCTCCCAAAGTAGCCTTAATAGAAGGAGCAGTATAGAAAATCACCTGCTTTTCAGGATCAGAAATTGCTTCCCAAACCTCGTTAACCTGACTTTTTTCGGAAAGAGCGCCTACAGGACAGCTTACGATACACTGACCGCAGCCAACGCAGGGAGAATCAGCGAGACTCATTTCAAAGGCACAGCCGATATGTTTCTTAAATCCTCTCTGGCTTGGTCCGATAACAGAAACAGCCTGAAGTTTTTTACAAGCAGCAACGCATCTCATACATTGGACACATTTATTGTTATCACGAACAATGTAAGGAGACTGATCGTCAATTTCATAAATCGGTTCGTCTGTATTAAATCTGTCCTCATCAACACCGTAATCATTAGAGAGTTTCTGAAGCTCACAGTTATTGCTGCGTTCGCAGGAAAGACATTTTTTATTATGAGTTGAAAGAAGAAGCTCAATAGTAGTTTTTCTTGAAGCTCTTACTTTTGGGGTGTTAGTTAATACCTCCATACCTTCTTCAACAGGATATACGCAAGCGGCAGTAAGACCCTTACGGCCTTTTACTTCAACAACACAAACTCTGCAAGAGCCGATACAGTTTATATCCTTCAGATAACAAAGAGAAGGAATATCAATTTTAGCGGCTTTAGCAGCCTGAAGAATTGTATAACCTTTAGGAACTTCCACAGGAATTCCGTTAATTTTAAGATTTACCATATCCATTGAAAATCCCTCCTTATTTAGTAATAACAGCATTAAATTTGCAGTTCTTTAAGCAAAGACCGCATTTTATGCACTTATCTTGATCAATAATATGGGGTTGTTTAACAGTGCCTGAGATTGCCTTTGCAGGACAATTTCTTGCACAGAGTGTACAGCCTTTGCATTTATCGGCAACGATTTCATATCTTGTAAGAGCCTTGCATACGCCGGCAGTACAAGTTTTATCTTTAATGTGAGCAATATATTCATCTTTAAAGTAATTCATTGTTGATAAAACAGGGTTAGGAGCTGTTTGTCCCAGAGCGCAAAGAGAAGATGACTGCATATGGGTAGCAAGCTCTTCAATTTTATCAAGGTCTTCCATTTCACCCTTGCCTGAAGTGATTTTATCAAGGATTTGAAGAAGTCTTCTTGTGCCGACTCTGCATGGAGTACATTTTCCGCAGCTTTCGTCAACGGTAAATTCAAGATAGAATTTAGAAATGTCGACCATACAGGTATCTTCGTCAAGAATAATCATACCGCCTGAACCCATCATTGAGCCGAGCGCCAGAAGGCTGTCGTAATCGATAGGAGTATCAATATGTTGTGCAGGAATACATCCGCCGGAAGGACCGCCTGTCTGGGCAGCCTTGAATTTTTTGCCGTTTGGAATACCTCCGCCGATTTCTTCAACGATTTCACGAAGTGTAGTACCCATAGGAATTTCTACAAGGCCAACGTTTGTGATTTTACCGCCGAGAGCAAATACCTTTGTTCCGGGGCTTCCGGGAGTACCGATTGATTTAAACCAATCGCTTCCTTTTAATATGATTTGAGCAATATTTGCATAAGTTTCAACATTGTTTAAAACGGTAGGCTTGCCGAAAAGACCTTTAACGGCAGGGAACGGAGGGCGAGGACGAGGCTCACCTCTGTTACCTTCAATAGAAGTCATAAGAGCAGTTTCCTCACCGCATACGAATGCTCCGGCACCAAGTCTGATTTCCATATCGAAATCAAAGCCCGAGCCAAAAATATTTTTACCTAAGAAGCCGTATTCTTTAGCCTGATTTATAGCGATCTGCAATCTCTTAACAGCAATAGGATACTCGGCTCTTACATATACAAAGCCATGATGTGCGCCGATTGCATAGCCGGCAATAGTCATAGCTTCAATAATACACTGGGGGTCGCCTTCAAGAATCGAACGGTCCATAAAAGCACCGGGGTCGCCTTCATCGGCATTACAACAGACATATTTAACATCGCCTTGACTTGCCTTAGCAAAAGACCATTTTCTTCCCGTAGGGAAGCCGCCGCCGCCTCTGCCTCGTAATCCTGAAGCAGTAACCTCATTTATAACGTCGTCAGGAGTCATCTCTGTCAATACCTTTGCAAGAGCCTGATAACCGTCCTCTGCTATGTATTCTTCAATGTTTTCAGGGTCGATAACACCGCAGTTTCTCAGTGCGACTCTCATCTGTTTTTTATAGAAATCTGTTTCTGAAAGAGAGAGAATAGAGCCGTCTGTGTGAACTGTTTCGCTGTAAAGAAGATCTTTTACCACATTGCCCTCTTTAAGATGTTCCTTTACGATTCTTTCTACACCCTCGGGAGTAGCCTGTGAATAAAAAGAACCCTCAGGATAAACTATCATAATCGGACCTAAAGAACAAAGACCGAAGCATCCTGTTCGTACAACAAGAATTTCATCTTCAATTCCGTTTTCTTTAAGAGCCTTGTCAAGAGCGGCCAATACTTTTTTACTTCCTGAAGAAGTACATCCTGTACCTCCGCATACAAGTACCTGTTTGCGGTAACCTGTTTCTTTGGCAAGTTTTTCGCCTTCTTCAGCAACTAATTTACGAACGGCAACAATTTGTTCATGAGCTTTTTTAATTTCGTTAAGCTTTTCTAATGTCATTATTCATTGTCCCCTTCCTTTATATATTTATCTAAAATACCTTTAACCATATCAGGGGTCAGTTTACCGTAAACCTCATCGTCAATCATCATAACCGGTGCAAGACCGCAGGCACCTACACAACGGCATGAATCAATTGAGAAGAGTCCGTCGGGAGTACATTCACCGCTTTTAATTCCAAGCTGGTTTTCTAATTCAGCCAAAACTTTGTCGGCACCCTTTACATAGCATGCCGTACCAAGACAGACGCTGATTCTGTGTTTGCCCTTGGGAGTAAGGCTAAATTGTGAGTAGAAAGTAGCAACTCCATAAACTTCACTTAATGATACATCAAGCCCGTCAGCAACCATCTGCTGAACTTCAATAGGCAGATAGCCGTAAATACCCTGAGCCTCTTGTAAAACAGGAAGCAGAGCACCGGGCATATCTTTGTGTTTGCTGATAACATCATCAAGCTTTTGTTTCTGTTCGGCAGTCCCTTTAAAAGTGTTAAGGGATTTTTCTGTCATTAAAATTACCTCCAATACATTTATATTAAATTTAGGCATTGCTCATATTATACTATATTGTTTTTTATTTTACAAGAAAATCTGACAAAAAAATTAATGGAATTACATAATATATCTGTCATTGTTTAATGTAATTTTTGATTGTATTAAATAATTTTTCAAGATAAATTAAATAAATTATTCTTTGTATATTAATAATAAACAATAAAAATCAAAAAATTGTTAAAAAATTATCAAATGAAATGAATATATAATTAAAGTGTAAATTAAAGGGAAGATAATTGTCTGAAAAATTCAAAAACCTGTCTGCATAAATCTATGCAGACAGGCTGTCTTTAATGATATAAAATTTTTAAAAATTAATATGGCAAATTACTTAATTGATCAATCAACTCACTGAAATTGTTTATGGACGGTAAATTATCAGAAATATTTTCTTCATTTTCCCTGTTAAATTTTATTGCTTTCATTCCTAAATCAACAGCAGGCAATAAATTTTTCTCTCTGTCATCAATAAACAAACAATTTTCGGCTTTTTCATTTAATTTTTTAAGTGCCAGCATGTATATATCCTTATTGGGTTTTCTTAACTTGCATTCACCGCTTATAATAAATTCATCTATCAATCTGTCCAAACCATATTTTTTTCTTAAAAATAATGACCATTCATAAACATCATTGGATAAAACCGCCAACTTATATTTTTTCTTTAATTCTTCGGCAGTGCTTATAAATTGTTCGTCAATTTTTAATTTTGTATCTAAGTATTCTTCACAAGCTTTTTCGGTATTGCCGATATTCATACAATTCCAAAATTCATCAGAAGTAATTTCCCCAAGACTTGCGTTCATATAACACTCGTTAATATACTCTTTAGAAATTTCAGGATTTTTATCTCTTATGAAAGGCACAAGCAGGTCATTAGTATCATCGCCTACTGTATAGATAACTCCCATAGCGTCAAAAATGATCCATTTGTTTTTCATAGCTTTTCCTTATATTATCATAATTATTTAATAATTAGGTTTCGATTGTACCTCCGCCTACAACAATATCTCCGTCGTAAAGTACGACTGCCTGACCTTTTGATATGGCTCTCTGAGGCTGTTCAAATTCAATGTGCAGTCTGTCATTGTCAACCTGTTCAACAATTGCCCATTGTTCTTCCTGTTTATATCTTACTTTTGCTTTGACCCTTACAGGCTTTTCAATTTTGTCGCAGGTTATAAGGTTAATATCTTCAGCATACAGCTCTTTTGAATATAAAAGCTCGTTTTCACCAAGAATGACCTGATTTTTTTCAAGGTCCTTTTTCATTACATACATAGGGTGGGGCAGAGCAAGTCCCAAACCTTTTCTCTGTCCTATTGTATATCTGATAATTCCCTTATGTTCACCTAACTTGTTTCCTTTTGAATCTACAAAATCACCTTTTGGATATTTTTTGTCAGCGTATTCTTCAATAAACTTTGCATAGTTGCCGTCGGGAACAAAGCAAATATCCTGACTGTCTTTTTTCCTTGAGTTTACAAAGCCCATTTCTTCCGCAATTTCTCTTGCTTGTACTTTTGTCATTTCACCTAAAGGAAGTAATGTTTTTGAAAGCTGTTTTTGGGTTAATGAATATAAAACATAGCTTTGGTCTTTTGTAGGGTCAACAGATTTTTTTAGAAGATATCTGTCCATTTCGTTATCATAGAAAATTATTCCGTAATGACCTGTAACAACATAATTACATTCAAGTTCTTCGGCTCTTTGCATTAATTTTTCAAATTTTAAAAATCTGTTACAGTCAATGCAGGGGTTAGGTGTAGCTCCGTTTTCATAAGCACTGATAAATCTGTCTATGACCTTTTCTTTAAAATTATCTTTAAAGTTGAAAACATAATATGGCATATCAAGCTTAAATGCCACCGAACGGGCGTCCTCAATATCGTCAAGTGAACAACAGGTTTTTTCTCTGCTTTCTCCAATATCGTCATTATCAAAAAGTTTCATTGTTACGCCTATGGCGTCATATCCTTTTTTCTTTATAAGATAAGCGGCAACCGAGCTGTCAACTCCTCCGCTCATGGCAATAAGTGCTTTTTTACACATTTTAACCCAGCCTTATCATTTCATCAATACAGCGTTTAGCGTCTGTGATTGTTTTGTCGTCAAGTATGATTTCTTCTCCGCCTTTACCGATAACACAGTTGTATAAATCCATAAGTGTTGTAGATTTCATATTAGGGCAGATAAGTTTAAGCGATAAATAATAAAAGCTTTTTTCGGGGTACATATATTGCAAATGCTCCGCAATGCTGATTTCGGTTCCGATAATAAACTCTTTTGCGTCACTGTTTTTAGCAAATTCCATAATTCCCGAAGTAGAGCCTACATAATCTGCATATTTCACAACCTCGGGAGTACATTCAGGGTGAACCAAAAGTAAAGCTTTAGGATGAGTCTCTTTAGCTTTGATGACATCTTCCTTGTTTACACAGGCATGAATGGGACAGCCGCCTGACAGCAGTTTGAAATTCTTTTCAGGAACCTGTTTTGCAACATAAGCTCCTAAATTGCAATCGGGAATAAATAAAATGTTATTATTTTCAATTTTTTTACAGATTTTAACGGCCGAAGAAGATGTAACACAAACATCACAAACAGTCTTTAAATCTGATGTTGTATTTATGTAAGCAACAACAGTATAATCGGGGAATTTTTCCTTTACCTGAGAAATAAGCTGTTTATCCATTTGGTCGGCCATAGAACAGCCTGCTATAGGATTAGCAAGATAAACAGTCTTGTCAGGAGATAAAATCTTGCAGGTTTCAGCCATAAATCGAACTCCGCACATTATAATTGTTTTGTTGTCAGTTTTGGAGGCGTCAACGCTCAATTTGTAAGAATCACCCGTAAAATCTGCAACTTCAAGAATTTCCCTTGCCTGATAGCTGTGAGCAAGAATGCAAATATCCCGTTCCTTTTTCAGTTTGATAATATTATCCTGAATTTCCTTAATAGTCATTGACAATTTCTCCTGAATATATATAATAAATAATAAGAAAAAATAAAGATTAATAGTAATTATACTAATAAAAAAAGCAACTTGCAATAGTTATTTTTATTTTAAAGAAAATAAAGTAATAAATTTAAGAATATTTAAAAAATATAAAAAATTTTTTATAAAAATCTTTACTTTTTTAAACTTGTATGTTAAAATATCGTTATGAAATTGTATTATTTGGTACAACTATAATATTTTTGGAGGGAATTTATTATATGAAGCAAGCATCAAAAAGAGTTTTATCAATAATGATTGCAATTCTATTATTAATTTTTTCAAGTGTATCTGTTTTTGCAGCAGAAAGTCCTACTGCTGGACCTGACATTAATGTAAAAGTTAACCCAACTCAGGGCGGCACCGCTGTTTATACTTATTTATCCGGAATAGGCGAAGGTGAAAACGGTGGTACAATCGTTAAATTAGAAGCAAAAGCAAATGACGGTTATAGATTTTCTTATTGGAAAATACAAGGTGAATACATTATTTTAGAAGGAAGTCTTGACGGTAGCAGTACAACAGGTAATCATAATACCGGTTTTATTTCAAGAAGTTTCAGCATGGGTTATACAATTAAAAATACAAGCAGCCTAAATGATGAAAGCTTAATTATTGAAGCATTTACGGATATTATTGCAATACCATATTTTGTAAAAGATAATGGTTCAGGTGACGGCAGTTCATCAGGCGGTTCATCATCAGGCGGAAGTTCTAATACTCCTATAGATTCAAATACAAGCAGTACTTCTCCTCAAACAGGCGATAATACCTTGTTGTTTTTTGCAGGTGCAATTGTTATTGCTGTTGCATGCAGTGTGATCGTTGTAAAACGCAAAATTGATAAAATTGAAAAATAATTGAAATTCTTTAAGCCTCTGTGTAAATGCAGAGGCTTTTTATTTTACAATAAGTTGATTTTAAGCTTTTTCAATGTTATAATAAATTAAATAATTTTAATATAAATAATATTATTTTATGAGATGTTGTTATAAAATAAATAAAATTAAAACGGAGAATAAAAATGAAATCATCTAAAAAAAGTATATTTTTTATAATTTTAGTAATACTCCTTATTATTTTACTTTTAGGATTGGGTTATATATTATTTATAGTTTATAATAATTTTAAAGCTCAGGATGATTACAATAAAATAAAAGAAACTGCTCTTTCCACACAGGAAACAGGCTCAGAAACACAGCCTTTTACAGGACATAAAGAACTTGCCGAAAATCCCGTCGATTTTAATTCTTTAAAAGAGATAAACGAGGAGATTTATGCATGGATTTATGTTCCGGGAACAGAAGTTGATTATCCTGTGCTTCAAAGTTTTACAAGCGACTTTTTCTATATAGACCATGATGTTTACAAAAATTATCTTATTGCAGGTTCAATTTATACTGAATCATGCAATTTGCGTAATTTTACAGACAGAAATACTGTGCTGTACGGTCATAATATGGCAGACGGAAGTATGTTTGCAACATTGCACCGATTTGAAGATGAATCATTTTTTAAAGAAAACAAATACATTTATGTATATCTTCCGGGAAGAAAGCTGACATATGAAATAGTTTCGGCTTACAATTACGACGACAGGCATATAATGAACTCATTTAATTTTAATGATAATGAAGTTTTTGAAGAATATATAAAATTTGTAATAAATCCCCATTCATCAGTAAGAAATGTAAATAAGGATATAAAGCTCGATTTAAACAGTAAGCTTATAACATTAAGCACCTGTTTAAATTCAAATGATGAAGGAAGATATTTAGTACAAGGGGTGTTAATAAAAGATGAGCAAACAAACTGATGATAATTTTGAACAAAACAATCAGTCAGAAGCCGAGGAAAATTCTGAACAGAACGCACAGTTTGATAATGATGTAAAATTTCAGGATTTTGCCTTGCCTGTTGAAAGGCATAAAAAATCAAAAAAGAAAAAAGTTAAAAATACACACACTGCTTCAGCTTATGATGATTTGGACGATTTTGTTTACAAAGTTCCTGCAAAAGGAAGACATTCAAAACATCATAGACATCATCGTACAAAAATGAAAAGATGGAAAAAGGCAATTATAATTTTGTTGATTGTATTAATTATAATTATTATTTCTGCAATTTCAGCCGTCATGATTGCCTTAAATATAGGCAGGGGAGAACTGCTTGATAAAAACACTGATGTTGTTATTAATATTCCGAAAGATATAGTTACTTATAGAGACGGAAAAGTAATAACCTATAAAGGGGAGGATTATAAGTTAAATGAAAATATAACAAGTATTCTCTTTATGGGCGTTGACGAACGTGAATTTGAAAAGAATGATTCAAACTATGGTACAAACGGAAATGCGGACGTATTAATGCTTATGACGATTGATACAGAAACAGGTGATTCAAATTTAATAAGCATTCCCCGTGATACCATGGCAGATGTTAATGTTTACTCAACAGAAGGAAACTATGTAGGAACTGAAAAAAAACAGATTGCCCTTGCATATTCATATGGCAACGGTAAAGAAACAAGCTGTGAGAATGAGGTTACTGCCGTGAGGAGATTGTTCTATAACATTCCTATAAACTCATATTTAGCACTTGATTTAGATTCAATCAGCGCAGTAAACGATTCTATCGGAGGAGTAGAAGTAACATCGCCTGAAACTATCGGACAATTTACAGAAGGAGAGACGGTTACTCTTTTAGGAGAAATGGCAGAGTCCTTTGTGCGTACCCGTAGTCATGAAGAACTTGATGCGAATTTAAAGCGTATGGAAAGACAAAAAATCTATCTTTCCGGATTTTTTAATAAATTTATTGAGTCAACAAAAAGTAATATTATGACGCCTGTTGATTTGTACAACAGTGCAAATCCTTATATGGTAACCGATATAAATATATCAAAAGTTACTTATTTTTCAAGCCTATTACTACAAAAAAACTTTACTGATTTCAACCTGCAAACAATTGAGGGAGAATTAAAGCAGGGTGACATTTACGCAGAATATTATGTAGATAAAGAAAAACTGTTTGATTTATTTATAAACATTTTCTATACACAGATAAGTGTTTAACAATATTTAATAATATTATAAAAATTAAAACAGCCGAATTCCCCGACAGACTATTCTGTCGGGGAATTCGGCTGTTTTTACCTTATTTCAAAATAGCCAATATTATTTTAAAATAAGGTAAAATTTTTATGTATTGAAAGGGTTGGAGGAGAGAGCGAATGGGTATATTATATTAAAATAAAACGCAAAAATGCCCTGACAGAGAAATCTGTCAGGGCATTCTGTTAATTAGTTTTTAGAAATAAAATAATAATAAAAACTTATAAATTTTAACATTTAGTGGAATAGATAGGAATTTTATATTTATTAGAAGTATAGAATTTTAAAATTTGAAAACTTGTTTTATACAAA
>CANPWP010000022.1 GCA_947584595.1 uncultured Clostridia bacterium
TGGCAGGGGCAGAAGGACTTGAACCCTCGGCACGCGGTTTTGGAGACCGCTGCTCTACCAACTGAGCTATACCCCTAAATATTAAAATTTTAATTAACAAGGAATATTTTATCATTATTTTAATTGTATGTCAATAAAAATTTAAATGTTCCAAATTATTTTCTTGTAGGATTACAATTGATGAGTTACAGTAAGGAAAAAAAGAGTAGCGAATAGAAAACCTCTGTGTTACAGTTAAGTTGCAAGAAATAAAAGCAACAGGAGGGAACTATTCGCTATGATGGATCTATACTAAAAAAGTAGACAAGTATGATATAATAAAAACAATAAAAAAATATACAGATAAGGAGAGAAAAGAATGTCAGGGAAAACACCAAAATACACCTCAGAATTCAAGCAAACAATTGTCAATTTGTATCACTCAGGAAAGACATACGCACAGATAAATTAAGAATATGGAATATCCCACAGCGCGTTAGCAAATTGGATCAAACAATACTCAAGGGTTCAAATTGATGAAAATACTGTTCTGACCGCCAAACAAATCAAAGAACTCCAAAAAAGAAATGCTCAGCTTGAGGAGGAAAATTTAATACTAAAAAAAGCCATTGCGATATTCACACCACACTCAGACAAAGATTGAGGGCAGTAGAACTGTTGTCAAGCAAACACAAGATAACTACCTTATGCAGAGTACTAAAGGTCAACCGAAGCACTTATTACAAATATCTTAATCACAAGGAAAGCAACCGTGAAAGGGAGAATAAAGTTATCAGAACCCGTATTCTTGAGATATATGCAAAGTCAAATAAGCGCCTTGGTGCCGATAAAATAAGGATTTGTCTTAAGCGAGACTATCGCATAAATATCAGCTGAGGCAGAGTGTACCGACTGATAAAAACTATGAATTTACCAAAGATGAACACTGTTAAACCGTATATTCATAAACCAAAAACATCTTCCAATCAAAACTGTAAAAATATTCTAAAGCAGCAGTTTGACCAAACTGAGCCAAACAAGGTGTGGGTTTGCGATTTTACATATATCAGATCAGGCGGAAAATTTTACCATATGTGTGCCATTATTGATTTATTTTCCCGCAAGGTCATTGCCTACAAACTGTCTGCAAAAATTGATGATCAGTTTGCCATTGATACCGTTAATA
The DNA here is from genome assembly GCA_947584595.1 of uncultured Clostridia bacterium. Lineage (GTDB taxonomy): Bacteria > Bacillota > Clostridia > Oscillospirales > Acutalibacteraceae > Ruminococcoides. The sequence continues at coordinate 1,166 of CANPWP010000022.1, forward strand.
TGGCGGTTGCCTCCAGAAAAAAATCGGAAGGTGTGACTTTTCACACAGACCGTGGCTGTCAGTTTACTTCCGACAAATTTAGAAAACATTTGGATAAACTCAATATGATTCAATCTTTTTCTGCTAAAGGTCATCATTATGATAATGCTGTTATGGCATGCTTTTTCAAGTACTTGAAAAAAGAAGAAACTAACAGGCACTCTTATTTTTCTTTTAACGATCTAAATCTTTGCCTCTTTGAATATATCAATGGTTTCTATAACTCTGTTAGACCTCATTCTCACAACAACGGTTTATCGCCTAATCAAGCTAAACTTCAATTTCCTTAATCTTTTCCACCATTTTTGTCCACTTTATTGACTATAGTCCACAACAGTTTTCAATGGAATTCTGTACCTGTCTGCTACCGCACTTGTGGATTTTTTCTCCACGCATATTTTTTTGGTAACTTGTTTTTGATTCCAATATCATATTTATTTCCAATTTTTATCACCTCATGGATATGTTTATTATATCATATCCCCTTGTACTTGGGTTTAAAAATATGATAAACTTCCACTGTCCGTTTTTACTGGACCTGTGCATCAAAACAGGGGGATTTTCACTTTATATCATATAACCTTACAGCGTTTTCTTTTGTAATATCAAGAAGCTTTTGAACATCCATATTCCGTACCTGGGCAATTTTTTCTGCCGTGTAAATTATCATAGAGCTGTTGCATTGTTTTCCTCTGAAAGGAACAGGCGCCATGTAAGGGGCGTCCGTTTCAAGAAGAAGCCTCTCAATAGGTACCTCCCTTGCAACCTCTATGCTGTGTTTTGCATTTTTAAAGGTTACGACTCCGCCTAAGCTTATGCTCATTCCCAGCTTGACTATTTCTCTCATAAGCTCAACACTTCCCGAAAAGCAATGCACAAGTCCTTTGGGTTTGTATTTTCTCAGCATTTCCATTGTATCGCCGTGAGCTTCTCTGTTATGAACAACAACAGGCATATCTACATCTTTAGAAAAAATAAGCTGTTCCTCAAAAACCCTTTTTTGCTTATTCCTGGGAATATCCCAATGATAATCAAGTCCTATTTCTCCGACAGCAACCGCCTTTTTGTGCTTTAAAAGCTCTTCCATTTTTGAAAGGTAATCGGGTACAATGTCATCAATATTTTCAGGGTGAAAACCCACAGTTACATAAATAAATGAGTATTTTTCTGCAAAACTGATTGCAGTTTTTGCTGTTTGTAAATTAACAGCCGCATTTACAATTCCGCAAACGCCCTTGCTCTCCATAATGTCAAAAAGCTCATCTCTGTTTTCGTCAAACCATCTATCGTCATAATGAGCGTGTGCGTCAAAAATATTATTCATAATATCACTTCCGAAAATATTTTAACATTAAACGTATCTCTTTTCAATAAATTAATTGGCTCCCGTTTTTAAGCCGAGTTTAGTATTAATTAAAAAGCAAAGAAAAGGTTTAAACTGATTGTTTGCAAATTTAAAGTAATATAAGCTGAAAACTGCCGTACTTTTTGCACGGCAGTTTATCTTTATATGATATGCTTTTATTTTAACTCATTTTCAACGCATTTTAATGCCTCGGCAACGATATTGTGCATATCAAAATACTTATACATTCCAAGTCTGCCGCCGAATATTACGTTGCTTTCTTTTTCTGCAAGCTTTTTGTATTTTTCAAAAAGCTCATTGTTCTTTTGGTCGTTCATTGGATAATAGGGTTCGTCCCCCGGTTTCCAGTCGTTTGGATATTCCTTTGTAATAACCGTTTTAGGAACTGCCTTGGACGGGTCCTGACACATAAATTCAAAATGCTTATGCTCAATGATTCTTGTGTAGGGAACTTCATACTCCGTATAGTTTACAACGGCGTTTCCCTGATAGTTTTCTTCATCAAGAACTTCTGTTTCAAATCTTAAGCTTCTGTATTCAAGGTAACCGTAGCAATGGTCAAAGTATTCGTCAATCATTCCCGTAAACAGAATTTTGTCTGCAAGTGAAGTAAGCTCTTCCCTGTTTTCAAAAAAGTCTGTGTTAAGCTTAACATCACAGCCTTGAAGCATTTTTTTAATAATCTGCGTGTATCCGCCTTCGGGAATTCCCTGATATTTGTCATTAAAATAGTTGTTATCATAAGTAAGCCTTACAGGAAGTCTTTTAATAATAAAGGAGGGCAAATCTGTTGCTTTTCTGCCCCACTGCTTCTCGGTATAGCCTTTAACCAATTTCTCGTAAATATCTTTTCCTACAAGTGAAATTGCCTGCTCTTCAAGATTTTTAGGCTCTGTAATATTTGCTTCTTTAATTTGCTCGTTGATTTTTTCCTTTGCCTCTTTTGGAGTTACAACTCCCCACATTTTAGAAAATGTATTCATATTAAAGGGCATATTATAAAGCTCGTCCTTGTATATTGCAACAGGGGAGTTTGTATAGCGATTAAACTCAGCAAATTGATTTACATAATCCCAGACCTCTTTATTAGAAGTATGGAAAATATGAGCGCCATACTCGTGAACATTAATTCCCTCAATTTCCTTTGTATAAATATTTCCGCCTATGTGATGTCGTTTATCAATTACAAGGCACTTTTTTCCTCTTTTAGTCATTTCATATGCAAACACAGCGCCGAAAAGTCCGCTTCCGACAATTAAATAATCATATTTTTTCATTAATTTCAACCTTTCAGGTATTTGTTATAAAATCTATCTATAAATTAAACGGTTTTGGAACAAGAGGATTTGTTCCTGCTCTGCTTTATCAATATTATTATAATAACTTTTATACCGTTTGAGGGCAAGCGTTTCACTTGCCCTCAAACATTTAAATTAATTACATAATTGAATTGATAAGTCCGCCTTTTTTGATAATGTTTTGAATAAATTCAGGGAAAGGCTCTGCCTGATATGTCTTTCCTGTTGTTTCGTTTGTGATAACGCCTGTATCAAAATTAACCGAAACGATGTCGCCCTCTTTGATATCCTTTGCAGCTTCATCACATTCAAGAATGGGAAGTCCGATATTAATTGAGTTTCTGTAAAAAATTCTTGCAAAGGTTGATGCAATTACACAGGAAATTCCCGAAGCCTTAATTGCAATGGGAGCGTGCTCTCTTGAGCTTCCGCAGCCGAAATTTTTCTCTGCAACCATAATGTCTCCGTCTTTTACCTTGTTTACAAACTCCTTGTCAATATCCTCCATACAATGAGCTGCAAGTTCTTTGTGTGAGGCTGTGTTTAAGTATCTTGCAGGAATAATAACGTCGGTATCAACATTATCTCCAAACTTATGTACTGTACCTTTTGCGTTCATATTATTAACCTCCCTTATTAAAGCCTTGCAGGATCTGTTATATATCCTGTTACTGCACTTGCGGCGGCAACTGCCGGACTTGCAAGGTAAATTTCACTGTCAATATGTCCCATACGGCCTACAAAGTTTCTGTTAGTTGTAGAAACCGCCTTTTCACCTGCGGCAAGAATACCCATATGTCCGCCAAGGCAAGGTCCGCAGGTTGGAGTTGAAACTACTGCTCCTGCTTCAATGAAAATATCAAACAAGCCTTCGTGCATAGCCTGAAGCCAGATTTGCTGTGTACCGGGGAATATAATACATCTTACATTTTTAGCAATTTTTTTGTCCTTTAAAATTTCAGCGGCGGCTCTTAAATCGGAAATTCTGCCGTTTGTGCACGAGCCGATAACAACTTGATCTATTTTAACCTCGGTTTCGCCGATTTCATCAACGGTTTTAGTGTTTTCGGGCAGGTGAGGATATGCTACCGTCGGTTTAAGCTTGCTTAAATCGATTACATATGTTTCGTCATATTCAGCGTCTTCATCTGCTGTGTATTCAACAGGAGTACCCTGATATCTGCCGTTGCAGTATTCCCTTGTAATATCGTCAACAGGGAAAATACCGTTTTTAGCGCCTGCTTCAATAGCCATATTTGCAATGCAGAGTCTGTCGTCAATATTTAAATATTGCAAACCCTCGCCGCAAAATTCCATTGATTTGTAAAGTGCTCCGTCAACACCGATTTTGCCGATAATATGAAGAATTACATCTTTGCCGCTTACATAACCCTGCGGCTTTCCTACAAGCTCAAACTTAATTGCGGACGGAACTTTAAACCATGCTTTGCCGCTTATCATACCTGCCGCCATATCAGTAGAACCTACACCTGTTGAAAAAGCACCTAATGCGCCGTATGTACAGGTGTGTGAGTCTGCGCCGATGCAAAGACATCCGGGACCTACAAGTCCCTGTTCCGGCAAAAGTGCATGCTCAATACCCATTTGTCCAACATCTTTATAGTTTTTAATATCGTATTTGTTTGCAAATTCTCGTACCTGCTTAACCTGTGTTGCGGCTTTAATATCCTTGTTAGGTGTAAAATGGTCCATAATCATTGCGATTTTTGTATTATCAAAAACTGATGTTGCATTATTTTCTTCAAATACATTGATTGCAACAGGAGATGTAACATCATTTCCAAGAACCATATCAAGTTTAGCTTCAATAAGCTGACCTGCTTTTACCTGGGGAAGTCCTGCATGTGCTGCAAGAATTTTTTGTGACATTGTCATTCCCATAAAATTCACTCCTTAAAATTTAGTCATGTGATATCTTATAAATTTATTATTGCATATACTATTGTCAAAAGATTGTAAACTATGCTACAATTGTACAAATAAAATACAGTAAAATGAGGGGTAATTTTGGATAACAGCTTTTCTTATAGAGAAACGCCAAATTTTCAGATAGATAGGGAAATACAAACAGTCCTTGAAAATTCTGCACCTAAAAAAATATATGAAAAGGGAGATATAATTTATTATCAGGGGGATTTTGCAAACAGCTTTTATTATCTTTCAAAGGGAAAGGTTAATGTATTTATGACTTCTCCCGACGGAATTGAAAAAACTCTTAACACTGCCCAAAACGGAGAAATTTTAGGAGAGGCGGCATTTTTTGATAAAATGCCAAGAGTAAGTTCAGCAAAGGCAGTATTAAAATCAGAAATAGTTTTAATTGACAGAAAAAAGCTTATTGAGCTAATCAGGCAATATCCGAAACTCGCTATGGAATTGCTTGAAAACCAGGCAAGGCGCATAAGAATGTTATCCTCGCAAATAGACTCTATGACCTTTTTACAGGCAGACGCAAGAATTGCTCAGCTTTTATTACAGTATAAAATAAAGGATAAAAATAAAACTGCCGTTTATTTGACACACGAAGAAATCGGCAATATGGCAGGAGTTTCAAGAGTAACCGTAAGCAAAATATTAAACAGATTTTTCAAAAACGGTGTTATAAAGACAAATTACAGGGAAATAGAAATCAAAAATCAAACCGCCTTAGAAAATATACTTTCTGACAACTGAAATAAGTGTCTATTACAAAATTATCTTCGTTTTTTCTTAATTTATAAATATAAAGTTAAAATAAAACTAACCTCTGTATCTATAGAAAAATACAGAGGTTTAATATTAATTATTAATTAATCAAGTAAATTTTAATTTTGTTAATCCTTAAGAGGAATACCATTACCGTCTGTATTTATAGAACCTGTGAGAATCATTATACCCTCAACAAGTCCCCAAATTTCAGAAACAATTGCAAGCATACCACAGCTTAATAAAGAAATAAGAAGTTGAGCTATTGCTTTGCCGGTATAACCGAGATAAAAATTATGTATTCCTAAAGAGCCTAACAGGATACCGAGTATTCCGGCAGCAACTTTTGATTTTTGCGCTCCTGCAGGAACAACAGGCGGATTCAGTGCAACACCGCACTGAGTACATACAGCCGCACCTGGCATAGAGTTTGCACCGCAGTTTGGACAGAAGTTAGCGCCGTTTCCCACAGCAACTCCGCACTTAACGCATACGGCAGCGTTTGGGTCTAATTGAGTACCACAGTTTTTACAAAACATAAATAATCCTCCTTGCTAAAAAGCAGTTTAATATATAACCAAAACAAAAATATAATTGATCAAAAATCCGGCAGCAATTAAACCGAAAACCGTCCAATTGATAATTTTATTTTTGAATAACTTGGCGTCAAATAAAACATATAAGTATAAAATGGGTATTGCCCAAAACATAGGATGAAAGGTGAATGCCGCAGAAAAATCTAATTTCAGTGCCGCAAGCCATGCACGGGTCATTCCGCAGCTTATGCAGGGAAAGCCAAACACATTCAGAATTATGCAGGGTACATCAAAAATATAACAAAGAGCAATGCCTGCCGCTGCCGCAACCGTAACAATCAGCTTTATTCTTAAATTTTTTATTCTATTCTTTATTGTAAACATAACCAAAAAACGTATATAAAATATAAAGATAATTTATAATATATTGTATCATATGTAATTATATTTTTCAATAGTTTAATACAGAATTTGTTTGTTTTGTGCATTTTTTATAGAAACAAAACAACTTTTATCGGAAATTGCAATTTACAATATATTTATAAACTTTGCAAAATTATATAGTATAAAAAGGTCTTTTTTTAAATTGAAGCATTTTGAAACAGTGTTGGGACGATTTTTCTTAACAATTGAAAGACTGCGGATACAAGTTTTTAAATCCATTTAAATTAGGTTATTTCTATGAATTTTTAACACATTAAGGCAGTTTAATTGTGAACTGCCTTACCCTTATACATATTATTTAATTTTTAGCTTATTTTTGAGCCTGTTTCCATTTCATCTACAAATATAACTTTTACATCTTCTCCACAGGTAGCCGCAAGAATCATTCCGCAGCTTTCAACTCCGCACAACTTTGCAGGCTTGAGGTTAGATACAAGTATAATTTTTCTGCCTGTTAAATCGTCAGGAGTATAAAACTTTGCAATTCCGCTTGCAACAGTACGTTCGCCAATGCCGTCGTATATCGTCAACTTTAACAGCTTTTTCGCCTTTTTTATAGGTTCACAGGCAATGATCTCCGCAACTCTTAAATCAACCTTACAGAAGTCTTCAATACCTATTTGTGCAATGCCTTCTATCTCTTCAATTGACTTTTCTTCCTTTGCACTTTCTTTTTGCTTTTCGGCAATCTCCGAAAGCATTTTTTCAGCGTCAATTCTCTGGAAAATAGGCGTTGCAGTGTTTACTTTTTCACCATGCTCAAGTGCTCCGAAAGACGATAGACTTTCATAAGTATCAATATTGCAGTTAAGCTGGTGCAGAATAGTTTTTGCCGTATCGGGCATAAACGGCGAAAGCAATACAGCAATAAAACGTATACTTTCCATTAAGTTATAAAGAACAGTACCTAAACGCTTTTGAGTATCTTCATTTTTAGCAAGCACCCATGGAGTTGTTTCGTCAATATATTTGTTGCATCTTCGTGCAAGATTAAATATTGCGTCTAAAGCATCACTCATTCTAAATGTACTTAAAAGCTCATCGACTTTTTTTACGGTTTCAATGCATAAGTCCTTTAACTCGTCGTCAATAGGCTCTTTGTCGTCGGGAGTCTGAATAACACCGTCAAAGTATTTGTTGTTCATTGCAATAGTCCTGTTTACCAAGTTGCCCAGGGTGTTTGCAAGGTCAGAGTTAAATCGCTCAATAATTGTTTCATAAGTAATTGAACCATCGCTTACATACGGCATTTCCGACAGCAGATAGTAACGAACTGCGTCAACGCCTATTAATTTTACAAGGTCGTCAGCATAAATCACATTACCTCTTGATTTGCTCATTTTATCTTCTCCGAAAAGAAGCCACGGGTGTCCGAACACCTGTTTCGGTAACGGTTCTCCTAATGCCATAAGCATAATCGGCCAATAAATCGTATGGAATCTTAAAATGTCCTTACCGATAATGTGAACATCGGCAGGCCAATATTTTTTATAATTTTCTGAACTTCCGTCAGGGTCATAGCCTAAAGCGGTAATATAGTTTGACAGAGCGTCGATCCAAACATATACTATGTGCTTTTCATCAAAACTTACGGGAATACCCCACTTAAAGCTCGTTCTTGATACGCATAAATCCTGAAGTCCCGGCTTGATAAAATTGTTTATCATCTCTTTTTTACGGCTCTCGGGATATATGAAATCAGGGTTGCTTTCTATATAATTCTCAAGCTGTTTTTGGTATTTGGAAAGTTTAAAGAAATATGCTTCTTCCTTTGCCTTTTTTACCTCCCTGCCGCAGTCGGGACACTTTCCGTCAACAAGCTGAGATTCCGTCCAAAAACTTTCACATGGCGTACAGTAAAGCCCTTCATATTCGCTTTTGTAAATGTCGCCTTGGTCATAAAGTTTTTTAAATATTTTTTGGACAGCCTTTTCGTGATAATCGTCAGTAGTTCTGATAAAATGATCGTAAGTTGTGTTTAAAGTATCGCAGATTGAACGAATTTCGCTTGAAACTTTATCAACATATTCTTTCGGAGATACATTTGAGGCTTTTGCATACTCTTCAATTTTTTGTCCGTGTTCGTCTGTTCCCGTTAGAAAAAACACATCATACCCCTGCAAACGCTTGTATCTTGCCAAAACGTCTGTAAGTACAATCTCATAGCTGTTGCCTATGTGAGGTTTTTTTGAAGTATAGGCAATTGCTGTGGTTATATAATAAGGTTTTTTCTCACACATAATAAATCCTCCCGATAAAACTTTGCTTCGTCTATATTATTATTATATCAACATTATAAAGAAAATGCAATAAATTGGAATAATATTGAAAATATAAGCATAGAATAACTCAGGTATTGACCCTTAAAAATCTACTTATCAGATTTTTAAGAAAGAAAATGAATAAATATAAATTACTACTTGACAAAAAAATATATAAGTGATAAAATAAAAAAGCTGTCACAGAGAGTAATACTTAAACAAGTATTAAAAAAACGCCTAGTACAAGAATGCTGAAACTCTGTTTTAAGAACAGTAACAATATATCGCGGAGTAGAGCAGTTCGGTAGCTCGTCGGGCTCATAACCCGAAGGTCGTAGGTTCAAATCCTGCCTCCGCAACCATTAAAAACGGCTTAAACATTAAGTTTTAGCCGTTTTTCTTTTTGCGTGAAATTTTGTATTTTTATGTATTTCCCCCTAATTTCCCTCCGCAACGCTTATTTTTACATAATTTAGCCGTATATTTACAAAAAACAGCCTGAGTATCAAAAAAGAATACTCAGGCTGTTACAATATTGTTTTATAACCCTTAAAATAATTAATTAATTAATGAGTTCTCCTGTTGTTTTAAGCTCTCCTGAATTTGCATCAATTTCAAAAGAAACATAGTTATTTGCTACGATAATTTTATCATCTATAAACTGCACTGTGTTTACACTTGTTGTATAGTTATCATCCATTATATTAGTTTTCCAGACAATATTTCCCTCAAGGTCAGTTTTCATAACAGAATCTGATTTTGAAGCAGAAAACATAATTAATCCGTCAGCTACTTTTCTTATGTCATTCTTTTCACCTACAAAGCTTGGCTCTGTAACATCTTCACCTGTCTTCATATCTATTATGTATAAATCATTGTTTGCTACAATGTAAAAATTATTTTTAGTATAATCATAAACACCGTTAATTGTTTCTTCAAAATCTCTTTGCCATATTTTCTTAAAATCACTGTCATAATATGCAACTGACATTGAATTTAAACTTGTATCAAAGGTATATATAAGATAATGCTCAAAGTCAGGAGCAAATTCAATTTGCCGTATTATTTCCGACTCATCAACAGATGTTCCCGTTTTGCCAATTTCTGATTTTGATTTAGCATCTTCGATTAATCCTTCTTTTAGATACATTCTGTATTTTGTAAATCTGGAGTTAGACTGATTCTCGGGCTCGCAAATCATAAAGGGATTATCATCAAAAGTACAATTCATCATACCTGCGCTTGAATCGTAATCCTCTCCGTCAGATGCTTCTCTTACTTCAATATCATTACCAAACAATGATTTAGCAACTTTTTTGATAGAATCAGCATCAAACTTATAGGGATCACTTATAGAATTATTAAAAAATGTTCGGTATGTATTAACAGTTGGAATAGTATATGATACTCCGTCAATAGTTGTTGTTTCAATTTTTGTATATCTTCCGTAAACAACAATATCATCTCCTGTCATAAGTCTTGTATCGGTTTGTTCACCTTTTATGATAATAAGATTATTTTTTGTGTTTTCTTTGTATTCATCATAAGAAATACCCATATCCGCATTTCTGTAATAATAACGAGCTTGATTTCTGCCAACCCATACAAGCATTTCATATTCGCTGTCAGTTGACTTAATAATTTTTTCAATGGTGCCTGTAAAGCATATTTGTGCATTTTCAAATATGGACGGATATCTTGCAAGAAATTCATATTGAGTAATATCAATATAGTCGTTGTCAAAATATTGCGCAACAATTTTTTGATTCTCATTTGTGATTTCCTTAGAGTCAACTTTTATATTTCTTAGACCTACTTCATTATCGGCACTTGAACTTTGATTTTCAGCAGGGGAAGAAGTTTCTGTTGGCGATACATCATTTGCAGTTGCTTCTACTTCAGTTGGTGAAGCTGTTGCATTGCTTTGCAAAGCGTCATTGTTGTTAGACATTGACAAAAATAACAATATTCCTGCAATTATAATAATTACACATAATAAAGCACAGATACAAATTATTATAATCTTTTTTATATTGTTGTTATTTTTATTAGGCAGGTTATTGTTTATATTAAATTTTTCCATGCAGTAAGGGCAGAAGGTTGATTCTTCGGGAAGTTCTTTTCCGCATTTAGGACAATTTTTAGTATTCATCTTAACTCTCCTTTCAATATCGTTATTATAATACAAATCAAGTTAAACTACAAGAAAAAAACGTTTAGATTTTTGCATAACAATTTACCAAAACGTCGTTTTTCATATTATTTTATAATTGTGTCAATAAGTATATTAATTATGTTTTTATTGTATTCTTCATACAATGTGTTGTTAAATACATTATTACGATACATTTCCTGAGTAATTGAAATAGGGATAAACTCCTCTAATTCACCTACCCATTTTACCTTTATACCTGTTCCTAATCCATTTATAACTTCGAGTTTGTCATCAAGTACAATCCCCACTGCTTTGATGTAAAGCTGTTTTTTAGCAGGAACAAAAGTTTTTATATAGATTATATCTCCAATCTTTACTGATTTTAACATTTGATGAATTGCAGGTGCATTTATTTCGTTCCAACCGATACAAGCACATTTTTTATTTAAAAATTCTTGTGTTTTATCAGAAGTTGTATCTCCCTGATAATATGCACCTATGCCCCAAACTGCCATTTATAATCTCTCCTTAATTATAGTATATATTTCCGTTATGTACAACAAATTAGACCTATCGGTTTTTATATATTAGTTTAATTATTCTGAGTATTGTTATTTTGAGATTTCGTATTTCCGCAAGCACAGGTACCTACATAGTTCTCATTTAGCCTTCCACATTTTGAGCATTTCCACTGATTTGAATTAACTTTATCTTTGTATAAAGTATTGTATTCTATAATTTTTGCAGTGGCTTTAGTGTTCTGTGTAATGCTTGCAAGTGATCCTACAAGTAATGCAATAACATGATAAGCGCAATACTCAATGAATGCATATAATGCACAGTCAATTAATTTAAGAAAAAACATTCCCCAGTTAAATTCGTATTCTGATTTGTAAGAATATGAATTAACAACTTCAAAAGATGAGATTACTGCCGTTATTACTCCGATAACAATGATAGCAACGAAAAGTATCATACCCAGAGTTTCAAGACCTGACGCCCAACTCCATAGATTTTTAATAACTCTGTCGGTTTTTACGCTATCCTCCAATGATGTGGGTGTAATGTGTTTTTGAGATTCGTTGAACATGTTTGCCATGATTTTCCTCCTTAAAATAAATTTAGTTTATTATATGATTTCTGACAAAATAATTAAAATATAAGATTTTGTCATATTTTAATTTAATTTTAACATTTTGAATGCTAATAGTCAATATTAAATGCTAGTAGTTAATTTATTTTTTTATATAAAAAGTATAAAATAAACTATATACAGCATTTTGAGGTTACTGCTTATGAATAAAAATATTGACTATACCGCTTTAGGTAGGCGTATAAAAGAAAAGAGAATTTCAAATAAGCTTACACAAGAACAGCTTGGTGAAAAATGTGAGCTTTCATCGGCTCATATCGGGCATATTGAACGTGGAACAAGAATTCTTTCTGTTGATGTTTTGTTCCGAATTGCTCAGGAGTTGGGTGTAAGTATAGATTATCTGCTTTTTGATTCAGTTGAAAATGACAATATACTAAATAACCTTACTCCTATATTAAAAAATAAAGAAAAAAGAAAAGTTGATTATTTTCTCAATACAATTCGTGTGCTTGCAGAAAATATTGACAAGCTTTAAACGTCGGATTTGAAAATATGTAAAATAATAGCCGCCTTTGATTAAATTATAGTCAAAGACGGCTTTTTTGTCCTGTGCTGTCAGCACAGTTTTATTATAAATTTTTCTTTAATTCTTTAACACTTTGATAACGGTTATCGGGTATGGTTTGCGTACATTTTACTATTACCTTTTTCAGTTTTCCATTATACAACTTTCTTTCAGGGGGTTCACCTGTCAGCATAACATTCATAAGCACTCCAAGTGCATAAATATCTGTTCTCTTGTCTGTTTGGTTTAAACCGTATTGTTCAGGTGCGGCATAGCCTGTTGTACCGATAATTTTAGTGTCTTTACTTTGATAATGTTTGTAAATTCTTGCGGCGTCAAAATCAATCAGCTTAACATTTCCGTTATTATCAATCATAACATTTTCAGGTTTTATATCCTTGTGTATGATTTTGTTTGAATGAAGAAAATCAAGAGCGTCACATAATGATTTAATTACAGATTTTACTCCGCTTGGTGTATATAAATCATCAGACAGATATTCGCTGATTGTCTGACCGTCGATATACTCTTCAAGCACTGTAACTCCTGTTTCGCTCTTAAACGCTTCATAAACGTTTGAAATATTAGGGTGGGAAAGGGTTCGCAAAACAAAATAAACATCTCCAGTGCCTTCTAAAGAGCGTTTAATGAGTCTTTTCCCCAGTTCCTTGTGTTCAAAAACGCAAATTTGTGTTTTTTCTGTATGTTTCAGTTCCTTTACAAATTGGTATTGATCATTAAGTACTTTGTCAATCCAAGTTTTTTCCATTTCACATATCTCCGTATAATTGATAATTACATTATATCATGTTAAAATGATTTTGGAATATTTTTATTATAGGTGATAGAATATGAAAAGTAAATCCACAACAGAGCTTTTAAAGGAGCTTGAAAATTTCAGTAGTTTTGAAGAATACCAAAATGCAAATAAAGATTTTATGATAAATAAGTCCTTGTCAGAATATCTTTGCAGTCTTTTGAAAGAACGCAACCTATCAAGAGCGGAAGTTATAAGAAAATCAGAGCTTGGGGAGTTTTATACTTATCAGCTTTTTGCAGGAACGAGATCTTCACCTACAAGGGATAAAATAATTAGTCTTTCTATTGGAATGGGTTTAACAGTGGACGAAGCAAACAGTCTGCTTAAGCTTGCAGGGCATTTACCTCTTTATCCGAGAACAAAGCGTGACAGTATAATTATTATCGGAATAAACAACGGAAAAGGCGTTATCAATATAAACGAAATATTATACGATGAGGGAGAAAAGACACTTAACTGATAGAAAGTACATCGTCCAATACTTCTGCGGCTTGTGTATCTTTTGATTTTAAAGCGTGAGTATAAATATTTAGTGTAGTTGAAGTTTGAGCATGTCCAAGTCTATTTGATACCGTTCTTATATCAGTCCCCTCAGATATCATTATTGTTGCATTGGTGTGTCGCAATGAATGAAGTGTTACAGACCTTAAATTATTCCTTTGTAAAAAATTATGAAACCATTTTGTTAAGGAGTCAGGGTACATAGGCTGACCGTTCCATTGTGTAAAAAGTCTGTCTGTATCATGCCACTCGCTGCCAATTTTTAATCTTTGTTCGGACTGCCATGCTCGATATTGTTTGAGCAGATCAATTAATGACTGACTGATTTTCATACCCCGTTGACTTGATTTTGTTTTAGGTTCTTTTGTAATAATAGTTTTATTTCCGATGTACTGAGATGTTCGAACTATGTTTAAATAATTATTGTTAAAATCAATGTCTTTCCATTCAAGTCCAAATAATTCTCCTCTACGAATACCAGTATAAATTAAAATCATTATCATAGTTTTATAGGTAATTGGTTCATTTTGAATAGCATAAAGCATTATCTTTGTTTCTTCTTCATTAAGAAAATCAATATCTTTTGCAGGAACTTTCGGAGGATCTGCTCTTCTTGCTACATTATCATTTATATAATTCCATTTTACTGCTGTAGATAGAAGCTTTGATATAACTCTGTGATGCTCTACAATAGTTTTCGGCGATAATTTTCCGTTGCCTATTATATTTCCGTTTTCGTCACGCTTAACTCTTAAGCTTACTCCGTCCTCTGACAAATTTCTGTAAAAAGCATTTAGATGAAGCGGTTGCAAATCCTTTAACTTAATATGACCAATCGCTTTATTTATTCGTTTAAGATATTCACAATATCTCGATAAAGTTTTTGGAGCTAAATATTGTTCTCCATAATCTTTTATCCATAATTCCGAATATGGTTGAAATTTAATATTACTGTTAGGGCAGTTACCTGTTTTGACTTGTTCCTCAAATAACATCTTCTGTCGCTCAATTTCCTTTTCAAGCTGTTTCGGTGTATATTTTTTATCAGGTACCCAAGTTTTTGATTTGACAATCTTTTTACCGTTCATATCACAGCCCATCGATACTCGAATTTCATAACCTCTGCCTTTTCTTCTTGCTGTTGCCATATAAATACTCCTTTCTGATTATTATTCTATAAAAGAAAATAACCCTCAAAATTAATTATTGCTCAAAATTTCTAAAAAAGCAAAAAGAATTTTGTGATTTTATTAAAAATTTTTCAATATTATGTAAGAGAGTGTTTTGCACTCTCTTATAATTTATCTATTCGACGTATTGTCTCGTTGGCTGTTTTGTTTTTATCCCCGAAACGGAAATACTCTAGAAGCGAATCATAGTTAATCAATATTTTTCTTCCCAGCCTTATAGTTGGTACAGTTCCCGACTTTACAATCGTACGCAAGGCGTAAAGTGTAATAGCTGTGTTGGGATCGTCCTGTTTCAACTGCTCAAATGCGTCTTTTATAAGTCGCATTCTAGGCATTTACAAACCTCCTTAATTTTTTATTGATTCACTCAAAATAGACATATCCTTTTATATGATATAACATAATTGTTATCTGAACTTCATTCATCATAACTAAGTATTTCACTGATACTATCAATGATTTACAATATGTCCATATTTGAAAAGGGTATTTTTCATAAATTTTCTATAATCGTATTTAACTCCTGTATTCAATAATTCAGGTTGGAATGATTATTTTTTATTAATTATAATTTTTAAAATATTCACTCTCCTTTGCAAGGTCTTCATAATATTCGTCTAAATCTAAAATACTTGTAAGATACTTAGAGTTGTTAAAGGACAAACGATAACGTTTTCCGATTTCCAACTCGTTATAGGAAATTAAGTTTTCTTCAATATAAATTATCAAAACCCCCTCTCCGTCAATTTGTTGCGATTTATAGGAAAAATATCCTATTGTTTCGGTGATAGGTTCAGAAAACGTGTATTCTTTTCCGTATCTTATTTCAGTGTAAATCTTTTTACAAGTTCTTATTTCCTTACCAATTAATTTATATTCATCTAATACATTATACACAATTATCTTCTCCTTTCTTTTTTAATTTTTTATAAAAAATTTTATTTAATGTCGATTCACTGCCATCATAATATAGTTGATTAACAGAAAGACTGTATTGATCAGTTAATTCATAGTGACCTTTTTCAATCAAATTATTAATCTCATTCGAGGTGGCAGTGAATGTGACAGGCTTTTTAATATTTCTGGAGTGACGAAAATATCTAACTCCAGGTTTATAGAGATTCAACAAATCATTGTTTTCCGTAATCTTTTTACGAAAGTACTGACCGTAGTCAACACCCTCACACATAGGAGTGATATGACACATTCCCTTTTTCCAGTATTCACGAATTGTGTAATAGGAAATAAACATTTTACTTTTTTTCATATCTTTTAGAAGTAAGTGGATATGCCATGCACCTTTTTGAGTTGGCTCTAAAATAGAGATATAGCCCATGTTTGGGTAACGGTATCGAATTTTCTGCCAAAAGATTTTAAAATCATGATATACTTCTTCTGTATCAGCAGGAGATTTACTGTAAGTTAACACACAATGAAAACCAATGTTTTTATAGAAATTGCTATGAATGAGTTTATAGAGATTATCAGCGGATTTTTTGAGCAACCTGAAATTTTCACCTCTGCTAAAATGTTCCTTAGCAATAATCTGTTCATTAGTAACTGTGTTTACATAAATACCTTTAGATACTTTCTTACAGTTTGGTTTCTTTTTTCTACAACTGTTAGTACAAGCCATTAAATCAAGGTAATCTCCATATTTAGTAGCTTTAACATAATAAAAATCCTCCAATCCATTGTCGTTTTTCTCCTTTCTGACAATAATTTCATTACTTGACAACGAAATTCCTCCTTATATTATCTATAACCATACTGTTATAGTTGATTTTAAATTTTACTTAAATAATAATCCGATAAATTTACTAATGTCAGATTGTCATTCGTATATGTAATATAAAGAGATAGTAACTAATCATGATTAACTATTGAGTGATTACAGTTTATATTACTATTATTTCCCAATAATAATAAAATATGTTTGGTTTTTGTGACTTTTTGAAGAAATCATATAGTTAATGCAGCATTCACTTATAATATGACGATTATAGTTCTTAACTAATTACAACATAACTCTTTTTTTCGTCTAATGTTACAAAATAATATAATCAAGTAAAAAAGAAGCGAAGGGTTAAATTTGAAATTTTCTTGATTGTCACAAAATTAATTAAACTATTAGTAACTAATTAGAAACGCAAAAACAACAACTTTTTTTGCTGTTTACACTTAATTTGTATAAATAACTAAAACTTGTATGATTCTTTTGTTAAATATTACCAGAACCTTAACTAATTAAAAAAGGGCATATTTGTTGCTATGAATAAAAACGAGTTTAGGCTTTGTGTAGATTTTAACGCACAAACAGTTAGGTTAGTGTAGTTTAATACAAACGACTTAAATGTGAATAATTAAAACAAAGTTTTTTCATCTCGTTATATATATGGAAGTTGTATTGATAATACTGGTATTAAATCAGGTACTTTTATCAGCAAAAATTAAGTGTAACTAAGGATGATTTTAAAACTTTGTAGCAATGCACAAAATTAAGAGTTATTTTTGTGCAGTTTTTCTTGTATAAAAAAGAACAAGGAAATGTATAAAATCCTTGTTCACTATTCAATAAATATTGGATTGTAAAATAATGTTTTGGAAAGTGTGTTGTCGAAATATATATAAATTTTACTTTTTGTGCTGAATTTTGTTCTGCTTAGTATTGTGATATCTTTTACAGAAAAACAAGCAGAAAACAAAAAATTAATAAAAAAAACTTGTGATAGTTTAATTTTTGAAAATTTTGTTTATATAATTATTATATTAATTTCATTAACTTATAATCTATTTCCAAAAGCTTCTCTTAATTTTCTCCCCAAGTATTGTGTAGAATGGTTAACTTATTTTATAGATTTTTTTATTTACTATCTACTATATTGTTTATTATTAAATTTGTTTATAGTATTGAAGAGAATGCATGTGTTGATTCACGATAAATAATTTCCCCCAAAATTCCCCCTGACAGTGCTAAACTGTACTTTACTCCACCAAATATAATAGTTACTTCACTTAACTATATTTCATTAAAATTAAAGTCATTTTACAGCAATATTTTATTTGGTTTCCCCTCATAACCCGAAGGTCGTAGGTTCAAATCCTGCCTCCGCAACCAAATAAGAACCCTAATTTTGATACAAAGCGTATCGAATTTAGGGTTCTTGCTTTTTGCCCGAAAAAGGCTTGAAAACAGGACTTTTCACTGCTTTTGGCATCTGTGCGCTTACGATTACACCGGCTGATCAAAATGCACCTGTTTTCAGCCTTCTTTCCGGCAGTTTTCAAACGGGTAGTCGTTGAAAGATTAGTAACCGTTGAATTTATGGGGGTAATCGTTGAACTTATGGGTAATCGTTGGATTATTGGGAGCAATCGTTAAACGACTGCCGCCCCATTCACAGCAGATCATTCAAAAGGTTCATGCACTTGATTTTCTGCTGCAAATTGGCGCTGCCATAGACATTGAGTGTAAACGACACATTTTTATGCCCCAAGATTTCCGACAGGGATTTAATATCGAAGTCGGGAATCTCGATTGCTCGGACTGCAAAAGTGTGGCGTATTTCATGGAACTTCACCTTCGGAAGATTATACCGTTTCAAGAACCGTGCAAAATACTGCCGGTATGTCCTCGGCTCGGTCGGTCTGCTTTTGCCCGTGAGAAAATAGTGCGTGGGGTTGTCGGATTTGTACTTCCGTATTATATTCGAGAGCAGAGACGGAAACGGAATGGTGCGAATTGAACTTTTCGTTTTCGGGGGTCCTATGTTTATGTAGGTTTCTCCCTTACGCTTATCGTAGATACGTTGCACGGTTCGGTTAATGGTGATTGTGTTTTCCGAAAGCGAGATGTCGCCCATTTGCAAGCCACACAGTTCGCCGATCCGTATCCCTGTCAGGAGCGCAACCAGGATACCGGCAGACTTGCGATTCAAATGAAGATAGATGCATTGAATCAATTCTTGCTCCTGTTCTTTTGAGAGCGACACAACCCGATGAACACCTCCCTCCTTTGGGTACTCCACCAAATCCCAATTCAAAAGCGGAATTGCTTTTTCTTTGTACCCGTATGTCATAGAAAGCCGCAGGACGAGTATGACATCCCTTATGGTCTTGACGGTCAGCCCGCCGGTCTTATCCATCCTGCCCTCGCTATAAAGGTGCAGAATGTACTGCTGAATGTCGGCTTCTGTTATGGAGCCGATTTTTCTTTTCCCAAAGTACGGGATTAGATGGTTCTCCGCGATTAACACGAAGTTTGCGTGGGTCGACGCCGTAATCATTGGCTGCTTAGATTTCAGCCATTCATTAAGGAGCGTCTTGTATTGAGTGTTTTCAGTCATGATGACCACCTCCCAAAATATTATGGAGGCATTTTGGCGCTCCTGTAGTCCTTAAGTAATAGTCAAAAGGCTCTCGTCCCCAGGCTGCGGTTTCATGATGCGAACGGCGCCGAGTTCCCGCAACTTGTAT
>CANPWP010000023.1 GCA_947584595.1 uncultured Clostridia bacterium
TTGCCATTGTGTTGAACTCCTTTTTGATAAGTATAATCTGTTCAACATTTCGTGTCCATAGTTATATCTTAGCACCAGTATGAGCTTATGAACGAGAGAAAGAAATTGAAAAAGCAACTCGCCGAAAAATATATTTTCAAAAAGTTTCTGTCGGTGAACGAAGTTAAGAAATTGCTTTCCGAAAATCCAAAGGACAAGCACGACACTCTGTTTGCTTCACTCACAGTCGGCTGTGTAAAAATCAACGCTGTTGTATTTCCGACTCCCGATAAAATGCTCCTCGGCTTTGACATTCTTGTAAAGGACTCACCCGAGAGCGAGGAATGGATTTGCTACGATACTTTAAGTGATGAAATCAGGTTATCCCCTCGCAGTATTGAGCAATCAATGTTTGATATTCTGAACCGTGAAGTCAAGGAGTACGGACTGTCATATACCGAGTGCAATTTTGAAGTGATAAACGGTAAATCAACAAAAGCAGAATAACGGCTGTATTCTCGCCACATTCGCCCTGTGTCGGCTTTTAAAGGAGAAGTCGGGAAAGTTATCCGAAATCGAATAAAAGCCGAAATCGGGCGATTTGTGGCAATGTGTGAAAAATCAAAGTTAGGGCAATTCGGGCAGTTTTTTAAGGGTGGAATTTTAAGCAGGATAAAGGCGTATTCCGTTGCAGAGCAACGGTCGCCGAAATACACCGACCGGCAACGCCGTTCGGGGATTTTCAAAGGTGTTACTTTTTTAGCATTGTGTTACCGATTGTATTCTATACTGCCCGATTTTGCCGATTTTAAGAGATTTTATCTGAATACTCGAAGTGTTACCGAAAGGAAAGATGAAAAATGGACAACGACTCAAAAAGAATAGGACTGTATATCAATCAGGATTTACTCAAAGCCTGTGACAATGCAATAGCTCAAACCAACGCAACATCACGAAGCGAATTCATTTCTGATGCAATAGAGTTTTACATTGCGTGGCTTAATTCAAAGAACATAAGTAAAGTGCTTACTCCTGCACTTGAATCTGTCATCAGTTCAAAAATCCTTGATACCGAGGACAGGATTGCAAGAGTTCTCTTCAAGCAGGGCGTAGAGCTTGCGATGCTTATGCATGTTGTTGCGGCGACAAATGAAATTACCGAAGGTCAGCTGAGAGATTTAAGAAAAATATGTGTTGACGATGTCAAACGAAACAGCGGTAAATATAAGTTTGATGATGCTGTAAGGTTTCAGAAAGGGTAAGCTATGCCGAAAATTATTATGAAATCACCCTACATCAAACCGAATTCCAAAACTCAAATTGGGAATTATGTTTCATACATTGCTACTCGTGACGGAGTTGAAAAGGCAGACAGCACACAAAAGTTTATGGAAGCAACCGAAAGACAAAAACAAATTATTAAGAAATTGCTTTCTGATTATCCTGACTCAAAGGACTTGTATGAGTATCAGGATTATCTTGATAAGCCGAACAGAGGTAATGCAGATGAATTGATTTTGCGGATTGCCGAAACCCATGCAGAGTTATTCGGCGACCGAGAAAAGTATGTAAGCTACATTGCACAGCGACCGAGGGTTGAGAAAATATCTTCACACGGCTTATTTACTGATGACGGTGTGCCGATAGTTTTATCTGATGTGCAAAAAGAAGTTGCAGAAAGTAAGAGTAATGTATGGACTCATATCATTTCTCTCAAGCGAGAAGATGCGGAACGGCTCGGCTACAACAATGCAAAAGCTTGGATGAATCTCATTCGCTCACAAAGAAATATGATAGCGGAGAATATGAAAATCGCTCCCGAAAATTTCAGATGGTATGCCGCATTTCATAATGAAGGACACCATCCTCACATTCATATGATTGCTTATTCTACAAAGCCGAACGAAGCGTACCTGACGGAAAAGGGCATTGAAAATATAAAGTCAAATCTTGCAAAGGTGATCTTCCGTCAGGACTTGATAAGTATTTATCAGAAGCAGACAGAACACAGGGACAAGCTCCGAGCCGAGGCTCGTGATATTGTAGAGGATTTGGTTTCGAAAATAAACTCGGAAATATATATCAGCGCATCAATTCAGCATAAGCTGTTGGAGCTTGCCGACAGACTTTCAAAAACGAAAGGCAAAAAGGTTTATGGATATCTTAAACCCGATGTAAAAGCAATCGTTGATTCTATTGTTGAAGAACTTGCAAGTGATGACAGAATCAAAAAACTGTATGCACTTTGGTATGAGCAAAAAGAAAACACAATCCGTAACTACACGGATGAAATGCCGGAAAGAATTCCGCTTGCCCAAAACAAGGAATTCAAATCTATTAAGAATGCAATAATCAAGGAAGCGTTGAAAGTAAATCTCACCGAAGATGAGGTTGAGGAAAACGAGAACACAGAAGAAAAACCTGTTTCAAATCATTTTGAATATGAAGAAAACACCTCTGCCGAATCAGTTTTTGATTCAGACAAAGGTGTTCTGTATCCTCATTATTCAATTAAAACCAACCGCAACAGCGTTGCAGTTTCTTCCCTATATCTTCTGCGCTACCTCTGCAATATAATCCAAAATCAACTCCGCTTTGAGGAAAAGCAGAAAGCACAAAGGACGGATAAAAAGTTACAGCAGAAGATAAATGATAAGAAACAGGGATTAGGCTTGAAACAATGATACTATTCGTCCAAAAGAAGTTGACCGTTTTTGGCTTTGCTTTTAAGTATTTCTAACTGCTCTTTTTCAATTTGAGCAATACTCTTTGCCGGGGTCGGCAAATCTTCAGGCATTGTGCCACCGATTTTTTCGATAGCTTCTCTTACTTCTTTTCCTACAGCGTGATGAACAGCCGTAGCTGTATTGGCGTCAGAAACCTTATCTTTTCGCAACTTTTCATCAGTTTGCGAAATTCTAAAAAGGTTAGCTGCCAGCTCAGTGCTACCCATATAATCAAGTATTTTTTGACCGACAGCCAAACCCTTCTTTTTGTGAATTTCATCAACAGTCATACCGCCGTACAAACCCATATATCCTGCATTTTGAAAGATAGCAAATTCTTCGTTTGTTATAACTCCCGCTTTTCTTGCGGTTTCAGCAAGCAACTGATTCCATTGCTTTATATCGCCTCTGACAACAAGTCGGCGACTGTCTTCGTCTAATTGATTAAAATTATCCGCAACCTCCTGTCGGTAGGTCTGAATTGCAAAATAAGTTTGACCGAGGGCAATAACTTCTTTTCTCGGATCACCGTTCTGAACTATCAGATAACAGGCGTATCTCGTTAATTCATAATCAACTATTGTTTTGCTGGTGACTCCGGCTTTTACGATTTTCCTGACCTCAGGAAAATCGTCTTCAACACTTCGTCCGCTGTTTTTACAAGCAAGCATAGCTCTGTTAATAACTTTGGAAAAATTTTCCCATTTTGAATAATCAAGAACTTTTGATAAATCCCTTGCACTCCAATATTCAGAACCGTCAGAACGAATATTTTTGATTTCTTCAAAACACTTGTATTCCTTTGCAATTAATTTACTCATTAAACTTCTCACCCCAAATTTGTTTCAAATTCATTATATCACGCTTTGATTAAAAATAAAAGAAAATTATTGCCGCCAAGGGATAATTCTACTCAATTCGTGACAGGTGGCACCTGTCACAGTGATAAGAGAAGAACTACCCACTATAAGATATTACAGCAGAAAAGAAAAAAATATATACGAGGAAGTGATTAAAATATCAACTTACATTCATTTTACAAAAGAACAGCGAGAACAGGCAAGGAGAACCGATCTTGCTAATTTTTTAATCGGTCAAGGCGAGAAAGTCAAAAAATCAGGTTCGGAGTATGAATGGCTTGACGGTTCGCAAAAGGTAACAATCAGAGGTCACCTCTGGTATCATCAATACGAACAGAAAGGCGGTGATGCGGTTGACTTCGTCCGCAGATTTTATAACAAAGACTATGCCGAAGCGGTGGAAATGCTTTTGAACGGTAGCGGCGGTCAAATCATAACATCACTACCCATAGAAAAAGAGCATAAACCTTTTGAACTGCCACCGGGGAATGACAGAATGAGCAGAGTTTTTTCTTATCTGCTGTTGAATCGTGGCATTGACAAGAATGTGCTTTTTGAGTTTGTGCGGAAGAAAATGATATATGAATCGGCGGATTTTCATAATGCGGTATTTGTCGGTTATGATTCAAGCGGTAAACCTCGCCACGCACACAAGAGAGGAACGGTGACAAGTAATCCGTACAAAGGAAATGTTGCAGGCAGTCAGCCGGAGTTCAGCTTTCATTGGCACGGCACAAGTGACAATATGTTTTTATTTGAAGCTCCGATTGATATGTTATCGTTTATAAGTATGCATAAGGACAATTGGAAAAATCACAGCTATGCGGCATCCTGCTCCGTTTCGGACAGGGTGCTTTTTCAATGTCTGAAAGACAACCCAAATATCAAAAATGTGTTTTTGTGCTTTGACAATGACGAGGCAGGACAGACAGCAAACAAACGCATAGCCGATAAATTAAACTCAATGAATATCAAAAACAAAATCCTCATTCCTACCCATAAAGACTGGAATGAGGATTTAACTTTAACAGAGAAAGGAAATGAACAAATATGCCATCAGGTTTTATAACGCTGATAATTGTCACAGGTTCAATGTTTGCCTTGTTCATAATCATTTCTACGGTCGGCAATTACTATTCCCTCAACCGTATAAAGAATAAGACAGTCGGACAAGGTCAGCACGGCACGGCTCGTTGGGCGACAAAAAAGGAAATCAAGAAAACCTACAAACAAATTGATTTTAAACCAAATGAATGGCGTACAAATCCTGATAGCAGACCAACTGAACAAGGAATAGTTGTCGGTTGCAAGAATAGAAAAAATGGCACAACAGCAATGGTTGACACAGGGGATGTTCACGCTCTGATGATTGGTGCGGCAGGTGTTGGCAAGACAGCATTTTGGCTTTATCCCTGCATTGAGTACGCCTGCGCTACGGGTATGTCATTTTTATCAACCGACACTAAGGGCGATATTGTTCGAAACTACGGAACAATTGCGGAAAAGTATTACGGCTACAAAATTTCCGTTATAGATTTGCGTAATCCCACACGCTCACACGGCAACAATCTTCTGCATCTCGTGAATAAGTATATGGACTTATACAAAGCCGAACCCGAACAGCTTGTTTACAAGGCAAGAGCAGAAAAATACGCTAAAATCATTTCAAAAACGATTATTCTTTCGGGAATGGACTCGGCTTCATTCGGACAGAACGCTTACTTCTATGATGCGGCAGAGGGACTTTTAACAGCAACCATTCTGCTTGTTTCAGAATTCTGCGAACCCGAAGAAAGGCATATTGTTTCGGTATTCAAAATCATTCAGGAGTTACTTGCTCCAACCAATAAGAAAGGCAAAAATCAGTTTCAGTTATTAATGGATTATCTTCCCGATGACCACAAGGCAAAATGGTTTGCAGGAGCGGCACTGAACACAGCCGAGCAGAGTATGTCAAGTGTTATGAGTACGGCACTTTCTAGGCTGAATGCTTTTCTCGACTCCGAGCTTGAACAGCGTGCGACACGTTTCTAACTGAAAAGGTTAGACATGAAGCAAAGTATATATGTATAAAAATGAAAGGAGTTTATACATCAGTTTCATAGAACTGATAATTCGATAGGTGGAATGATAGGGTAACGCCTTGAAACGCCTCCTTAATACTGCGACAGGCAGTCAAAGTGCAATATTTGTTTGTCTGAAGCTCGCAGAAGTCGGCAGAGAGCAACCCAAACAGGTCAAGCTGTGGAAATCGATTCAGAGGTGAATTGTGTTGCCTATATGCCGGAGGTCTATAAAATATCTATGGTGAGAATGACTGAAAGGTCTGACGAACTTGTGAATGTACGGGTCTAAACCAGTAGTGAGTAGAAATGCTCATGCTTCAATTGAAGGCAAATGTGGTAAAGTAAGAATGTTGTTTATGAAATTCCATACGAAGTTACAGGCTTCGTCAAGTGTGCAGGCTTAAAACAAGCACCTAAGGATATATGTACAGATAGAATTATCGGAACGTGGAAAGCCATGAACACAGAGGTGATTGCACACCTATGATGTGGTGAAAATGAATTCATAAATTTTCTTTATCGTGGTAAGAGTAGTGGCACGAGCGTTGAAACCCTTGTAATGAGGGTGGAGCAACAGCCACAAGTCATTTTAAAGTAAATAAAGTATAGGTACATTATTCATAGCTTCGAGTATGAATATGGTTTTTACCAAAGAAAATCATGCTCCGTAAAGGAGATGGTGCCTATGACAAAACAAACGAAACTCAGAAACTCGGAGTATTATGACATGCAGAGTGTATTTGACAATCTGTATGAGCAGAGCCGAAATAACGCTGTTTTTGATAATCTCATGGCTATCATAAAGTCAGAAGAAAATATCAGACTTGCGTATCGTAATATCAAAAAGAATCAAGGCAGTAATACTTCTGGAACGGATAATATTAAAATCTCCGATATTGAAAAGATGTCCGCAGATAAATATGTCCGTATAATTCAAAACAAATTAGCATGGTACAAACCTAAATCTGTAAAGAGAATAGAAATACCAAAACCTAATGGGAAAATGCGACCGCTCGGAATACCAACTGTTATTGACAGACTTGTACAGCAATGTATTTTACAAGTGCTTGAACCGATTTGTGAAGCAAAATTCCATGAGAGAAGCAATGGCTTCCGTCCAAACAGGTCAGCTGAACACGCACTGGCACAATGCTACAGAATGATACAAAAGCAAAATCTTCATTTTGTTGTTGACATTGACATCAAAGGATTTTTCGATAATGTTAATCATTCTAAGCTCATTCGTCAGATGTGGACACTGGGAATTAGAGACAAAACACTGTTGTGTGTTATCAAGGAAATGCTGAAAGCACCAATTGTAATGCCGAACGGTGAAACTGTTTATCCCGACAAAGGAACCCCGCAAGGCGGAATACTCTCTCCGTTGCTCTCAAATATTGTTCTTAATGAGCTGGATTGGTGGGTAGCGTCACAGTGGGAATTTATGCCTACACATACTGAATATCAGATTTACAGCAAGGGTGAAAAATCCAATCGTGGCAATATTTATCGGGTATTAAGAAAAAGTGAACTGAAAGAAATGTTCATTGTCCGATATGCTGATGATTTTAAAATATTTTGCCGTAAACGCAGTGATGCAAATAAGGTTTTTATAGCTGTTAAGAAATGGCTGAAAGAACGCCTGAAATTAGATATCAGTGAAGAAAAGTCAAAGGTTGTAAATTTGAAAAGGCAATATTCGGAATTCCTTGGGTTTAAGCTAAAAGCAGTGTTAAAGGGTAATAAATATGTTGTGAAATCCCATATGAGCGACAAGGCAATTAAATCAGCAACGGATAAGCTGAAAGACAGAATTGAGGATTTACAGCGCCCAAAAGATTTGTTAGATGAAAAGCGCAAATTGAATCTTTACAATTCTACAGTTTGGGGTATTCACAACTACTTTCAGTATGCGACACATATATCCTTTGATTGTGCATGTATTATTCATGACAAAATAAGAATATTCGCATATAACAGATTAGGTAATAGGTTGGTAAAACAAGGGAGCACAAATAACCGTTATATTATTGAGCACTACGGCAGTAGCAAAGGACTCAGATACTTGAATAAGTTTCCGATGTGTCCAGTCAGCTTTATACAAACGAAAGCTCCTCTATACAAGAAGAAAGAGATATGTAAGTACACTAAAGAGGGCAGAGAAAAAATACATCAAAATCTAATATTTGATATTACTGTTCTCCTCATGCTCATGCACGAGAAAAATGCAAACAGAAGTATCGAATATATGGATAATAGATTATCACTCTGGGCGGCTCAGTATGGTCGGTGTGCGGTAACAGGTAAATTTCTCTGGATTGATAAAATACACTGCCATCACAAAATACCACTCAAAAATGGTGGCAATGATAAATATCATAACCTTGTAATAGTACACAAAAATGTCCATAAACTGATACACGCTACAAATCCCGACACTATACAGAAATATCTTGATTTAGTTAAACCAACAGTTACCATGTTGAAGAAAATCAATAAGTTAAGAGAAAAAGCAAGTAATACTGCTATCTGAAAAGTTTCAATAGTTTTGAAAATGTACTTGATATATAAAACTTTAAAATGATGGAACGCCGTGTGCGGGGAAACTCGCATGCACGGTGTGGAACGGGGGAAAACTTGGAGATAATTTCAAAAAGTTACCTATCGTTATTATTGTGTTTTGACCCGGAAATAGATGCAGAAAGATTCTGCAATGAAAAGTGTGCAATCTTCATTGTGATGCCGGAGGAAAATCCAAACACTTTCTTTATGGTATCACTCATTATCCAACAGCTCTACCGAGAAATACTGTCCGTTGCAGATGAAAACGGAGGTGTACTGAAAAACCGTTGTGTGTTCTTCTGCGACGAGTTCGGTACTCTGCCGAAGATTGATTCGGCAGAGATGATGTTCTCTGCATCTCGTTCAAGACGGTTACAGATAGTGCCAATCATACAATCCTTTGCACAGCTTGAGAAGAATTACGGCAAAGAGGGAGCTGATGTAATTATAGACAACACACAGCTTACAATCTTCGGTGGCTTTGCGCCCAACAGTACAAGTGCAGAAGTGTTATCAAAAGCACTCGGTAGCCGCACCGTTATGAGTGGTTCTGTAAGCAGGAGCAAGAACGATCCGTCGCAATCCTTGCAAATGATTGAACGCCCGCTGATGACTACCGATGAATTGAAGTCACTTCCAAAAGGCACATTTGTTGTTATGAAAACAGGCTTTTATCCGATGAAAGTTAAGCTGAAACTGTTTTTTGAATGGGGTATTAAATTTGAAGAAAAGTATGAAGTAACGGAAAACGGTAACCGTCAAGTTCACTATGCCAACCGTTCCAAACTGCTTAACAACATAATTCAAACTTACAGTCCACAGTTATTTGAACAGCCTGTTGTCGATTCGGAGTTTGAAAAAGCTAATGGCGAAGCAAATCAAGAAAACGCAAATCTAAAGACCTCGCCAAACGAAGAAGAATCAGAACCACAGCAAAAACCGGCAGAGAACACAAATACGAAACAGCAAAAAGTGCCGATTAGAACAACAAGACCTACGCAGGAGGAAAATTACAATGAGTAGATTATTATTTTTATATCAAATGGATTTACCGCACAGAGCCGTAGCCGTCTATACCTACCTCTACGACCGAGCGAACAAAAACGGCGAATGCTGGCCCTCGGTAAATACAATAGCAGGCGACATAAAGCTGTCGCCTGCCACAGTCCGTAGAGCTGTTAAAGATTTGCGTAAAGCCGGTTTGCTCACCACTGCCCAACGCTACCGTGAAAAAGGTGGTAAGAGCAGTTTGCTGTTTAGATTAGTTAAACAGTAATATTCTTACAGAAAATTCAGTATCGGTATGAGTTACTTTCATTGCTCCGTTGTATTTTTCTACTGCGGATTTTATACTTTTTAATCCTATGCCGTGAATTGCCTTATTATCTTCTTTCGTGGTTTTGTAGGATTTGCCCTCAAAGTTAAGCTCACCGTTATAGCTGTTTGTAAGGACTATTAAAACCGTTCCTCTGTCATATGACGTACGGAATTTAATATATTTATTCTTGGCTTTTGAGGACGCTTCTATAGCGTTATCAAGCAGATTTCCAAGTATAGCGACTAAATCATTAGGGTTCAATTTCAAATTATTGGGAATCGTTATTTCGGAATCAACGGATATTCCCAAATCCAGCGCTCTTGTAAATTTATAATTTACAATACTGTCAACCGATAAAATTCCCGTATTGCAGTAGATTTTAGCCGGCTCCAAAATACCGGAAACAGATGATATGTATTCAAGCGCTTTTTCGTTTTCGTTGTTTTTAATTAGCTCGCTCAAAGCTATTGTGTAATTTTTCATATCGTGGCGAAGCTGTTTTACTTCCTGTGAATTTTCCTGAATAAGCTCCGCTTGTTTGTGATAGTATTCGGTTTCCTGTTTTGCTATTTCCGTTTCTATCCTTTCATTAAACAGCTTTGAAATCGAGTCATAAAGATATATTACCAAAAAATTAAGAGAAACAACGCAAATTAGGGAAAGAACATAAATTAAATCGCTTATGTTTTCCAGCATAAATAACAGTATTTCAAAAATTAAAGAAATACACGGTATGAGAACAGCAATTACAAGGAAAGTTCGTGGTATTGGTAAATTACTGTTTAAATTTTTAAATTTACCGATAATCCTGATAACAAAAAACTCAAGAACTGCAACCGCAATTAGGCAAAAACTATCACCATAATAAGTTCTCTCAAAAATATCCACACCACTTAATCCTACTATAGCCCCAACAATTATTTCACAAATGTTAACAGTAACATAATTTAATACTGTGACCACAATTTTTTTCGAAAATTTTGAATTGTATCCAAGTGTTATAAGAAAAGTAGCTATCAAAGAGCTTATCATATTCACAATAATGGAAGAAAAAAAGATATAAACGACACCTGTTATTGTGTAATGAAGTACATAAAGAGAAATAGATAATTTTTTATTTATGAAATTATTAAAAAACAATCTCATAAATAAATACATTAAATATGTGTCAAAAGCATTAATGAATAAAAATACGAGGTTATATAAAGTAAAAGTCAATGCAAATCACCCTCTTCATAATCAACAAACATTGAACGCACTGCTTTTCTTCGCGATTGACTCACCGGAATAATCTTATTATCGGACATCGTAAGCTGTTCATATTGATATTTGCATATGTGTTTAAAATTTACAAGAAATGATTTGTGAACAAATAAAAATTTTTTGTTTTTTAACTCACTGTAAATATCATCTAACGAGCCGTAAAATTCGTATTCTTTATTTATCGTGACAATATTAATTTTTCTTCCGCTACTGTAAAAATACAAAATATACGAAAGTGATACTTTATAATAATTGCGCCCCACTTTAAATTTAAATACCTCTGCATCAATTTTGTTGAGCTTAAGAAATTTGTCGATTAAACTTTCTATTTTTTCATCAGATAAGGGCTTTACAAGAAAATTTATGGGGCGCATTTCAAACAAATCCATTGCATATTCCTGTTTGGACGATATGTATGCGATTTGTATATTTTCGTTCTTAAGCGTTTCTCTGATATATTGACCTACGGCGACGCCGTTCATTTTGGGCAATTCGATATCGAGAAACAACAAATCGTAGTCTATGATTTTCATTTCATCACAAAGCTCTTCACCTGAATTAAAACAATCAATCTCAAATATAACCGATTTTGATTTTGATAAATCCATCAATTTATTGTACATAGTCTCGCATATAATTTGTTCGTCATCGCAAACAGCAATTTTAAAATTCATTGAATCACCTGCTTTGAAGTTATTTTAACATATTTCAGACTAAAATGGAACAGGAGCGTCACAAAACTTTAAATTTTTACAAAAACATAGGTAAATTATTACAAGTACGGTTTTGAATACTGCTTTTGTAATAGTATTGACTCGTCGAAAGAAGTAAATGACAAGGAGGTTGTTCTTAATGGAAAAGATAAATAAGGTAATTGAACACGCAGCGGCAAAGCTTGCATATAATTCGGCAAAACATACTGCAAATTTATCTTGTAATTTCTGCTTTTCTCAATCGAAGTTACCTGAAGCCGTCAAAAAGCTGAGAAAATTTTAATGTTTGCTAAGTTCTCATGCAAAGTTACAAATTACTTACTTTGTAAAAAAGTAATTAAAGATGATGACCGTGAAATATATCAATACGGATTTGAGCAGTTTTTTAGAACTCTACTAAATGTGGTAACTATGTTACTGTTAGGAATAGGGTTCGGAGAAATTTATCAATGCATAATATTGACTGTTTCATTTATTGCGTTAAGATCATATTCCGGTGGTTATCACGCAAACACTTCATTACGATGTTATATTCTTACTGTATCGTCAATCTCGGCAGTTCTTTCGATAATGAAATTTATCGCCATTAATAGATTCATTTGTCTGGGGTTGTTGGTTTTATCAAGCGTTATAATCCTATTGTTTTCACCAATAGGCACAAAAAACAAACCGCTTGATGAAATTGAAAAAATTATTTACAGGAAGAAAACAATAATCGTGTGGAGCGTAGAAACCTGTGTTGCTCTTGTATTTATTGTTCTTAATAGTACGGAAATACATATAGCAATTACGCTTGCACTGGTAATAATCAGCATTGCACTTATCTTCGGCAATATTAAATGTCGTTAAGTGCTAATAACTCTATGTTATATCTCAAAATTTCTCTATGCGAGAAATCTATCGAAACACAAAATGCATATTTACACGATGATACAATGTTAATCATTATGTATCTCAACAAAAATTAATATCGACTTTTGAGTATAAAGCAATTGATTTTTATCTATTATGTAAATCAGGAGGAATATAATAATGTTTTTAGTAATGATTTTACTTGCAGTTTTAGGAGTGCTGTCAATAATTTTTTCTGTTTTTAGCATCAAATCTAATAAAAAAACAGTAGGAATTATTCTATTAATAGCCGGGTTAATTTTTCTACTATTAGCAGTATTTCTTGCTTTACCACATTAAACAAAGGTTTCTGCTGCAAGAACATTATCGACTAAAGGTAATAAATCATATCATTATACAACTTATTCGCCTAAGAATATTACACGCGGAGTTGCTGCTTACAATATGGGAAACCGTTCTGCGAAGATTTCCGGCAAATGGTGTTTTTGATAATTATCTGATTTTTAAAGCAAACGGTTTAGCTATGCTTTGCCATTTGCTTTAAATACTGTGAAAGGAAAATTTATATGAAAACAAACAGATTTATGTTCCTAATTGTGTTATTCGCTTGTGTGATTACAGTGTTATCCGGTTGTTTTCCGTCGGCAGATGATAATAATAAAATAGATGATAAAAATCTATATAATACAAATGATAACAATGAAAGCCATATAATAAAAAAACTTGATTATATTAGTGTTGATGCTGATATAACTTATCCTCAAAACAGTAGTTTCGATATCTACAATGTAAAAATGACTGATTTTGATTTCGATAAATTAAAGTCAATTTTTATAAATAAAACTCAGAATATCACTGTAACCGAGGAAAATGAGACT
Source organism: uncultured Clostridia bacterium (assembly GCA_947584595.1). GTDB lineage: Bacteria > Bacillota > Clostridia > Oscillospirales > Acutalibacteraceae > Ruminococcoides. The sequence goes on from CANPWP010000023.1 coordinate 13,218, forward strand.
GAATATCCGGGATATGTGGCACACATTGCCCATTCTGATTATGAAAATCTTGGTGTGTATAGGGACTTTTTTGAATATACTACTACTGAATATGACGACTTGTCATTTTTTGTGTCTTCACAGGATTTCCCGGTAGGATTTGATGGAATGTCAAATTGCTTCCAAAAAGAAAAACTGGACTCAATAGATAAAGATATTTCATTAGATATTGTTACTGATAAAATAGATGAATTAAATCTTCCTGTGGATAAAATTCCTGAAATATATGCACTCGATTATGAATCACTTAATAATCGTAGTAAGTCGCTTTATACGGATGAAGAATACAAGGAAATGAATATGAAATATAAATTCACCGAAAAAGATGAGGCATATTTATTTGTATTTCATTCTAAAACTAATTCTCTCGAACACTATGACAGATATGTAAGTGTATTTCAGGACGGCATACCTACATATGGCGGAGAAGTGTATGCTGTGGTTAATTCCAATGGATTGATAATGTTTAGTGCATATGGTATGTATGATATACAGAAAACGGTTACCGAGAATAAAAAAATTATAAGTGTTGATTCAGTTCTTGATATTATAAATAATAAATACAAAAATATAAAATCAGATGTCGTTGTTAAAAGTGTAACACCATATTATTTCCCTATAAAAGAAAATTCGACTGCAGAAAAAGCAGAATTGACACCAACTTGGGTAGTAAAAACTAATGAACAAATTGAAGAGCAGGGAGAAAAGGGTAATATGTTAATAAATGACAATGAGTATTATATTATTGATGCAATTACTGGTAAGGTGATATTATGAAGCTGTTTATAGCTGAAATTAAGAAGAATATTTTCACTTTAAAAACTTTGATATGTATATTTGCTGTGGTAGTTGTTTCGCTTTTATGCTACAATCAGGATTTGTTGTATGTATTCTTTAACAATGATGAGGCGAGCTTTTCTATTATAGATTTAATAGATTATTTTATTGGTATTGGCGTATTTAGAAATATTATTTTAATAATTATATCACTGCCTTTTGTTGGTGTTTTTTGTGATGAATGGAACAGTAAAAATATATATTCTGTACTTGTAAGATGCAATATAAAAGAATATGCTGTATCAAAAATCACATCTTGCGCAATAGGATGTATGGCGGTTAGTTTTATTGGGTTAGTATTATTGTCAGGCTTATTTTCATTTTTTATACCTTTGTCCGGAGAGGAAACGGCAGTTAATTTCGTAAGCGATGTTCCATATGGATTTTTAGTTCAAAAATATTCTGTACTTTATTTGCTGATAAGAATATTTATATTTTCTTTATTTTCAAGTGTTTGGTGTGTGTTTGGACTGTTTTCTTCGGCTATAATTTCTAACAAATTTGTTTCATTTGCAATGCCTCTTATCGGATATTACACTATTGGAAATTTATGTGACTATTTACCTGACTTTTTGAATATTAACCGTATTACGAATTGCTCAAATATATTAGGGAACAATACACTTTTAACTTTTATTTATTCATTGCTGTTTTATATTGCGATAATTGTTATTTTTATTTTGCTTTTTTACAAGGCAGTACAAAGGAGAGTTAACAATGAATTTAATTAAAAGCAGCATACGAGTTTGTATGCAAAAATTCAGGTTGTCACTAACTGATATCAGGGTTTGGATGGCATTAGTTATAGCAGCAATTTTTATTTTTACATACGAAAAAGATATATTCGATTATGCACAGGGTATTGATGCTGAAGTTACCCCTTGGCTTTTTCCATTTCTAAATGGTCAAAAATTTATAAGAATAATTTTGCTTCTTGGCCCTGTGCTGTTTTTTTGCAATGCCCCCTTCGTAAATTCATCATATATTTATACGGTTATAAGAGCAGGAAGAAATACTTTGACAATCGGTAATATTATTTACATAATATTATTTTCAATTTTATATTATATTTTTATTATAATACTTAGTATTTTGCCTTTTGTGTTTAATATTGATTGGTCTTTTGAATGGGGAACAGCTCTTGGAACCCTGAGTATGTATCCCAGTGAAAATGTTATAGCAATAATAAGCGGTAAAATAACAACGTTTTTTTCTCCGTTACAAGCAATGTTTTTTACATTTCTTTTATCTTTTGTTTGTTCTGTATTTTTAGGATTATTAATTTATGCAATTAACAGTATAACTAAAACTAGGTTTATGGGAACAGTGACAGCGGTATTCCTGATTTTATGTGAACCGCTGTCAAGAAATTTTATTAAATTAATGTGGTTTTCGCCTGTGTCATGGTCGAATATTGATTATTTGAGTATTTCCAGCATAGATGATTTACCAACCTTTGAATTCGCTATAATCTCATATACTACAATCATCGTTGCACTTATAATAATTATTTTTTTCACTAACAAACATTCGGATATAACGATAATTGAGGAGGAATAAACAATGGGTAATATTATCGAAATAAATAATTTGGGCAAATCATTTAAAGATGCCAATATTTTAATAAATATTAATTTTAGTGTTGAAAAGGGCAAAATTATTGGTATTATTGGAAGAAACGGTTCAGGTAAGACAGTGTTATTTAAATGTATTTGCGGATTAAACAGACCGACAAAAGGCACCATAAAGATAAACAATAGAGAATTAGGAAAAGATATAGATATTCCTGATAGAATTGGAGCAATAATAGAAAATCCGGGATTTATCCCAAATTATAACGCTTTTAAAAATTTAAAATTTTTATCAATGATAAAGAATAAAATTGAAGATAAACAAATTTTGGATGCGATAGCTTTAGTAGGCCTTAATCCCAAAAGTAAAAAACATGTTGGGAAGTATTCTCTTGGAATGCGACAAAGGTTAGGTATTGCACAAGCCATTATGGAAGATCCAGATATACTTATATTAGATGAACCGATGAACGGACTTGATAATGACGGTGTTCAAGATATGCGCAGGTTGTTTTTGAAATTAAAGGAACAAGGTAAAACTATTTTACTTGCCAGTCATAATAAAGAGGATATTGAGGTGCTTTGTGATGTTGTCTATTCAATGGACAAAGGAATTTTAAAAGTTTTAAAAAGTGAATAAGCTTAAATAAAAATAGCCGACAAGTTATAGCTTTTAATGCTATAGTCTATCGGTATATTTTTTTGCCCTTTTTGCATTGAAAGCAGAAAGGGCAAAATGATTTATAAAAACAGAAGTCCTCCTGTTGACCTGAATTGATAAAAATTCAGATCAATTGGAGGAATTTAAGGTGAGCTTCATACCTAAGAAAATTTTTATTTTAGAAAACGGAAAGCATAAAGAAATTACATATCGGGAATTTCTCAAACTTAAGTCAGATAAAAAGGTCTACGGCAACAGAAAATTCATAGGCATTCACGGAATGATTTTTGAGGCAGATGAGAAATCATATCGTAAATATTACTCATATAAACGTAGGCTTATGTATGTTGAAAAATCCGCAAAGGAAGAAAATATCAATGTGTTGTCCTACGACGCTTTTCCATACGAACAAATAAGCAGCGAAGCCTTTTTGGAGGATGTTGCCTCAAATTTTGTCGAAAAAGTAGAGCTTAAAATCATGTCCGAACAATTACATAGATGCATAGATTTGCTTACGGCAAAAGAAAAGGAGCTTGTGCAGGCTATTTATTTTCAGGGATTGACCGAGCGTGATTTTGCCAAAATAGAGGGTGTTACTCAAAACGCAATCCATAAAAGGAAGGCTCGAATATTGGCAAAATTAAAAAAATTTTTAGAAAAATAAAATTTTAGGGTTGTCAACACTCCGATTTTTTGCATAAGAGAAGTAGAGGGTAAATTTTACCTCTGCTTCTCTTTGAAAACTTAATATCAGCACATCATGTACATTCCTTCTGCTGCCCAATCGGACAAGCCACATGAGCGAACACCTTAACAGGTCTTTAGGACTCAGACGTTGAAAGGCAAATTCAATGACGGCGATGACAGGCAGAAGGGATAATGATACTTCCGTCCAGTCACAGTTCGAGCGAAATAAAATCGCCGCAAGCAATGAGGGCGGCTGTGGGAGATCCTCACGGTGGTGAAATTCCAATGAGGTCAAATGCATGACCGCTTGATGTGTTCCCGGTTGGGGGAAATTGAGGATAAATACCAGCCAAAGAGGGGGCGGTTTCATATTAGAAAAATTTTCAATGCCAATGTAGCGGCACATTGTATGTCTTACTGATATTCAAATCTATGTGTCGACATCAGTGTTGTATATGTAACCGCCTTAAAAAACGATTGATATGCGACAGAAGGCAACGGCTGTGCTTTACATAGCTGTTGCCTGCCGTAACAAAATATAATAATAGATTGGGGAAATTAAAATGATAGGTTTTATTATTGGTTTATTCATAGGTGCATTTATCGGCGTGTGCGTTATGTGCTTATGCAACGCAGCTTCAAACGCCGACAAAAGAATATCGAAAATCACAAAACAGTAGAGGGAACTAAAGATGATGAATAAGAGTAAAGCAATAAAAAATTCAAAATGTTACTATGAACTCAATATGTTGAGACTCCTTGTGAAGATGAATCTGTTGTCAGAGGAAGAGTACAAAAGCATACTTGAAATCATCTTGGAAGAATCTGAAAGCATATTGCTGACCGCATAAAAAATAATTTAAAAAAGATGTAATATTCGCTGGATAATTTCAAACTCTTGTGATATTGTTGTCTTGCAAAAACAGAATTACAGAAAAGGGAGAAAAATGTTAGTTACTGAGATACAGCCGAAAAAAAAGAATGACGAAAAAATCAGATTGGCAGCTTATTGTAGAGTATCAAGTGATTCTTCGGATCAGATGAATTCGTTTGCGGCTCAGATAAAATATTATACCGATTATTTAAAGGTGCACACCGAATATGAGTTGGTTGATATATATGCCGATGAAGGCATATCGGGAACATCCCTTAAAAAACGTGACGAATTCAAACGGCTTATAAAGGACTGTGAAAAACGTAAGATTGATTACATTATTACAAAATCAATTTCAAGGTTTGCACGAAATACAAGCGATTTGCTAACTGTACTGAGAATGTTTAAAACATTAGGCGTACGTGTGTATTTTGAAGAACAAGCACTTGATTCAGAAAAAATGAATGCCGAACTATTTGTAACACTGCCAGGTCTTGCGGCACAGCAGGAATCAATAAATATTTCCGATAATATGCGGTGGAGTTACCGCAAACGGATGGAAACAGGTGATTTTAACACTACATATCCTGCGTTTGGTTATCGGATATCAGACAACGAGCTTATAGTCAACGAAGATGAAGCGAAAACAGTAAGGACAATATTTGCACTGTACTTGCAGGGTATGGGAAAACAAGCCATAGCAAATACACTCAATGAAAATAATATACCGTCCCGAAAAGGAAAATGGCATTGCTTTTCGGTGGACTATATTCTTAATAACGAGAGATATATGGGAGATGCATTACTGCAAAAAACATATACCACAGAATCATTCCCCTTTGTGAGAAAGAAAAACAGAGGCGAATGTGCTAAATACTATATAGAGAACAGTAATGTCGCAATTATATCAAAGGAAACCTTTAGCGCCGCAAAAGAATTACAGAGAAGAAAAAGTGTACAACATTCAAATATTTCATATCCATTGAGCAGAGTCATAAAGTGTTGTGAGTGCGGTCATGGATTATAGTCAATAAAGTGGACAAGAGAAATCACAAAAAATAAATATTTTCAAATTGGTCTGGAGAAAGAC
>CANPWP010000024.1 GCA_947584595.1 uncultured Clostridia bacterium
CTTTGCTCATTTCAAATACTAACGTATTCCGTTTACTCTTTGTTGTGTTTTTTCTCACTGTAATTTTTTGAGTTCTTTACTCAAAGTCATTACGGGTTATCTTCTTCGTTGTTTAATTTTCAAGGTCCTGATTACTGCTTCGGTTTAGTTACATTACTGTAATTTTTGCCGTAACAGCTGTATTTTGTATTATATAGCAAGTACTTTTATTTGTCAAGCATTTTTACAAAAAATTTTATAATTTTTTTGACGGCTTACCGTTAAGTTACAATCTCTTTATTAAAGCTGAAGCAACAAAGCCTGAGTCACTTTTTTATCATAATATAAGACAGTCCTTTGGTTTGTTTATATTTCCAATTATGTTGATCTTCATTTATTGTATTTTCACAAAATTTTCTTTGATTTAAAATTTATAGTGATTTTTTACAAATTTTATGATATTATAATAATATTAAATTGTCTTGTGAGGGAGGTAGTAAAATGAATTGTAAAAATACAATTACAATTTCAAGACAATTCGGAAGCGGAGGAAAAGATATTGCAAGAGCATTGGCTAAAAGATTAGGCATATCTTTTTATGATAAAGAATTAATTTCACTTGCAGCAAAAGAAAGCGGTATTGACCCCAAAGTATTCGAAAATGTTGATGAAAAAGCAACAAACAGTTTGCTTTACTCTTTGTCTATGGGACTTTACTCCTTTGGCAACGGCTTTTCTTCAATGGGGGATTTACCCGTTAACGATCAGCTTTATATGCTACAACATAAAATAATTAAGCAATTGGCAAGCGAAAAGCCCTGTATATTTGTAGGAAGATGTGCAGATTATGTTTTAAGAGACAAGTCAAACTGCATAAACATTTTCTTATATGCTGATATTGATTACAGAGTTAAAAGAACTATTGAGAAAAACGGCGTTGACCCTGACAGAGCCGAGCAGGCTGTAAACAAAGCAGACAAAACAAGAGCAAATTATTACAGCTTTTACTCCGGTAAAAAGTGGGGACGCCCTGAAAACTACGACTTGTGCATTAATACAGGCAAATTAACCATAGAGCAATGTGTTGACTTAATCATCGATTACATTAACACAATAAACAAATAACAATATTTCCTCAGCTTCCTATGAATATAGTGTATTCAGGGGGTGGGAAAATGTTGCATTATAATTTTTTGACATACTGCGATATTGATGACTTCATTTTTCAGGATGAAGTACCATTTATAAGTGAAAGATAATTTAAAAGGATGAGTTTTAAGCTCATCCTTTTTAATATTAAAACTTATCTCCATATATCAAGCTAAAAACAAAATATATTTATAAATAAATTTTTTCATTCTTTTTTGTCGGCTGATAAAATCACTTACAAAACTCATTACAAACTTTTCTACAATAACAAGCTCTTCCTTTGAAATGCTCACATTTCCGTAAAACAGTTTTTGAAATACCTTAACTATATCTCCACATTGTTTATCGTCTACAAAATTAAAGCGTTTAAATAATTTTTCAAATCCGTTTGTAAGGTTTTCTTTCTCCAAATTTTTAAAATCTGCATAAGAAAGTACTTTTTCCAAATACAAATATAGATTTTTCGCATTTTTGTTAAGGTTTCTTCCTTTAAAACTTTTTAATCTTTTTCTTACAATTATCGTTCTTGCTATTAAATCAAATGCAATTATAAACACAATAATTGCAAGAACAATTAATAAAACATTTAATCCTGCTCCTGATGAACTTGATGTGACAGTCACATCAGTTAAATCTGAAGCTGTTTCAGAGGATTCATTTGAAATTGTTGTAACCATCTCTGTTGTCGGTTCTGTTGCAGTCTCTGTTACAGGTGAGGTTGTTGTATCAGCCTCTGATTGATTATTATTTTTATTATTTTCAGTTTCCGATTCTTCATCATTGCTCATATCTCCCAAACCCTTTGTTGCTTGACTGTAGCCGGCAGTCATTTCACATGGGATCCAGCCTAAACCGTCAACATACACCTCTGCCCATGCATGGGCGTTTTCATCTGTTAAGGATACTGTTACTGTTTGCTGTTCAACAGTTGTTTTTTCAATTTTTTGATCTTTTAAATAAGATACATCTACTTTCTCAGAAGTAATATCTGTTGCTTTGTCAAAATCATTTTCTGAAATTATATAACCTGACGCATAACGGCTCGGAATCCCCATAGCTCTCAGGAGCATAACTCCTGCAGTTGCAAAATGCACACAAAATCCCTTTTTATTTTCAAAAAGGAAATGCTCTGTAAAATCCTCTCCGTTTGGAACTGCACCGGGTTCAAGGGAATACTCTGCGTTATTTTTTAAATACTGCTGAACCTTTTTAACAGAATTTATTATATTTTCTCTTTTATTTAACCCGACAGTTTTTAACTCTTCTGCCGTTTCTTTAAGCCTTGTTAAATTATCAGGCACTCCTGTATAATGTTGATTTACAAAATTAGTATAGCTTCTTGAAATTTCCGGATATTGAACATCACGGAGAAAATATGCATTATCCTGAAGTTCTCCCCAAAAATTATTTGCACGCCTATCGTATGAAATACTGTATTTCAACGATTGACTATCTTTTCTTATTGCGCCCTCATCAGTGTTTACGGTCAAACTTCCGTCATTGTAAAATCCGTAAGGCAGATACGTCAATCCCGACATATCAAAAACACGCTTTATACTCATTAAGCCTAAGTTTCTTTTGCCGTTTTCGGAGGTTGCAAAAATATCGGACACTGAAATATTACCTGACGTCATTTTGTTCACTGGAGTTTCATCATAAACCGATGAATCAAAACCGTACCATTTATTATTTTCATAAACACTGCCTGTTCTGCATTTTAAATACACTGAATTTGATTCCAAAGGCGTTTGGATAAGTAAATCCTCTTCCATATCAAATTCTCTTCTGCCTTGTTCCGATAAATCGACTGTTTCCTGTTTATCAGATAAAAGGTTCTTAAAATCAGTATTGCTGAAGTTCTTTCTTATTGTATTAAACACTTCTGGTCTTTCATAACCTGACATTGTAATTCCCCAATTACTCAAACACAATGCCGCTGTGAAAAATATGCACATAATAAGGCTTACGGCGGCAAGACCTTTTTGAAAGAATTTATATTTTTCAAAATATTTTTTCTTAAACCTTACAATGCTCATTGAAAGAACAGCCGCATTACAGGCAAAAAAGCATATTACCGCAAATAAGTCAGGAACAAGCCCGTAATAAATAGCAGCTTCCATTGGCACAAAGGTTATAATAAAAACAGGAAGAAAATGTACTTTATAAAATGAAAAGAATCCGATAATTAATGAAACAGCCAAAGCTATAAAAAGCCATACAAATGTTTCGTTAAATCTTTGAATTCCCAATGTTGAAAATTTAGGAAATTGATATGTATGGAATGCAAGGAAATCTACGCAGTCATTCCAAGTATACACCAAAAAGCTGTAAAACTGATCAATGTTAATATAGCCTATAATCAGCAAAATCAGTGCTGATGCGGGAAATACACAAACAGCAACTCTTTTCAGTCCGTATAACGTACCAAACAGCAAGCTGCACAACAAAGAAACCGTTATAAAAAAATGAATTGTATAATCAAGCTTATATCCGCTTACAAAAGAGTATAAGGCACCAAAGGTACCCATAAAAATAACAAGTACCCTTACAAGCCGCATAAAAACCTTATTATCCGAAGGATTGTTGCTTACATATGCCTTTGATATTTGTATTCCTTTTTCTTTTGCTGAATTAATATTTCTTTTAATCTTCATATTTTTTAAATATAATGTTTTAATTATAATTCAAGTCCTGAAAGACTTGCTTGTATATCATTGTTAATATAAAAACATCTGAAATTATCTTCAGTTTGAAAGTTTTCCTTTATCTTATCTGTTATGACCATTGCAGTTACGGGTATTGACTGCTGACGAAGAAGGGGATTATTTACCGAGCTTTCATTTGCAGTAACAAAAATCAAATGCGAATGGCGGTTGTATTCACTGTTTAAAAAATCGTCAAGTATTGATTTTTCGGGATTCTTTGCCAACGGCATACTTAAAAGACCGTCGGCTGTTTCAAAAAGCTCTTCTTCATCGGTAATACTGCTAAGATTCAGACTTAAATCGTCGTCTTGCTTGCAAACAATATGTTCCACTCCGTTTTTAAGCAAAAAATTTGATAATGACACAACCAAATCAAACAAAACATCCTGCATACTTGTACTGCTTATCTGATTATCAATCAAAATAACAATTGAATTCATAAGCGGCTGACCGTATTCCTTAACAAAATAATCATCTGTTCTTCCGCTTAAATTCCAATGTATTCTTCTCGGGTCGTCTCCGTCCTTAAACTGTCGAATATTAAATATTTCTGATGGGTCATCTCCGCTTTTTGTCTTTGAATACTGATTGCCTTCGTCATCAAAGGTCGGCATTGTTACCATTGTTCCCTCAATTTCAATAATATTAGGGAGAACGATCACATCACAGATTTCGCCATTATTTACAGATTTTCCAAATATTTTTAAATAGTCAAACGCCTTTGCTTTTTTAATATAAATTTTAAGGTGTCCGCAATGCTCACTTTTGATCTTTACTGTTATTTCCTGTTTTTTTCCAAAGGCAATACCCATAATTTTCCGAAATTGTGTTTCATTTGTATATTTATTTTCAACACATAATACAAACTTATATCCTATGGGAAGACTGAAAAACTTTTCTATACCAATTTTATATATAATTTCGTCTTGACGATAAAAACTTTCACCTAAGGCATTTGGAATAAACTTCATTTTGTATGAACCTATCAGCAAAATTGCCGCTAAAAATATCGGCAGCATTAAACAGGCACACAGCATTGCAACAGCCAAATTATCAATGTATAAAATTGAAAATCCGAAAATCAGCAAAACGACTAAAATATAAACAATTTTGCCAATTATCATTTATCTTCTCTCCCTGTTTGTTACCTTTCGAACAGGTACGGTATTTAAAATTTCCTTAATTACCGTATTCATATTTTTTCCTGTTGCCTTTGATTTAGTGCTTAACAAAAGTCTGTGAGAAACAACATCGCTGAAAACTCCGTAAACATCTTCTGGAATTACATAATTTCTGCCGTAAATAAATGCACACGCCTTTGACATCTTCATAAGTGCAATGGAGCCTCTGGGGCTTAATCCTAATTTTATCATAGGATTATTTCTTGTTTTTTGTGATAAATCAACTATATACTCATATACCGCATCGCTTATATATATCTGCGATACCGCTTCCTGAAGTCTTACGATTTCTGCGGCGTTTACAACCATATCAACGCTGTCAAGAGGATTTTCTGTCATTCTGCCCTTTAATATTTCGATTTCACTTCTCTTATTGGGATACCCCATACTGAGTTTTATTATAAATCTGTCAAGCTGGGATTCAGGCAGCATTTGTGTACCGACAGAACCAATGGGATTTTGTGTAGCCATTACAATAAAAGGCTTTGGCATTTCATAGGTCTGACCGTCAATTGTAATGTTGCCTTCCTCCATAATTTCAAGAAGTGCAGACTGAGTTTTTGACGATGTACGGTTGATTTCATCGGCTAAAAAAAGGTTACAAATTGCCGCACCTTTTTTGTATTCAAATTTTCCTGTCTGCTTGTTAAACATGGAAAAGCCTAAAACGTCACTGGGCAGAACATCTGTTGTAAACTGCAAACGCTTGTAATCAAGTTCCATTGCTCTTGAAAAAGCAAGAGCAAGACTTGTTTTTCCAACTCCCGGAACATCTTCAATAAGAATATGTCCTCCCGCAAGAATAGCCATAAGTGATTTTATAATTGCAAAATCTTTATCTTTAATAACTTTTTTTACCTGAAAAATTATATCTTTGCATACTCTTGAATACCCGCTTATACTTTCAGTCATTTTTTCACTTCCTGCAAATTTATTTATAATAATTTTATTATTAAAATAATATCATTTTTCACATTTAAATTCAATGGTAATACTAAACTTCAACTGAAATGAAATAAATTTTAAAGCAAACTATGATATCAATTTTTATATAAAGTTCAAATAATAATTTAAAAGCCGTACTCTATACCAAAGGTATAAGAATACAGCTCTTTTAATTTTGCCCCTAAAAGCGAGTCGAGGGCACGCAATATAATATATTAAAAATTTTTATATTTTATTCATCATTTTTTATTACTGTAAGCGGATCGATATATTTGCCTTTTACCTTGATCTCTAAATGCAGGTGGGTATTGTCCAGAGCTTCAAAGGGAACTACTCCTACTGTTCCGATAACATCTCCCCTTTTTACTTCCTGTCCCTTTTCCACCTTCATATCCTTGCTCATTCCGCAATAGTTTACAACATAATCATCTGTTTTTATGGAAATTATATTACCTAAAAAATCGTTGCTCTGAATGTTATCTACCACACCGTCTACCATAGAGAAAACCTCATCGCCTGTATCTGCCTTTAAATCCATTGCCGCATGAGCACGCCAGTCGTTCAAGGTCTTATTGTAAACAGCAGTTTCTGAATATTCCTTTTGAATAACAAAGTTTTTAAGCGGCGGGCTCAGACTGTCCGAAACCGAAAGCATTGTCTGCAAAGCGTCGTCTGTTGACTCAGTTACTGGCGGGTCGGTAGAAGCAGTAGAGGACGGTATTTCAGTGATCGTATTTACTTGGGGATTCGTTTCAGCGTTTACTTCCGCCTGCGTTTCTTCCCCGCTCTGCTGTTCGTCCGTTTCATCCTCAACAACACCGGTCACTACATTATTAGCAGGCATCGTAATATCTTCTGATGATTGTGAAGAATCCTGGTTATCACTTACAAGATAATTTGTAATTCCCGTATATGTTGAAAAAACAGCTAAGCCTACCGCCACAAGACAAATTGCAAAGGCAACATAAAACCCGATTTTTTCTTTTTTGCTTCTTTGTTTTTTTACCGGTTTTTTCTCCTCCTCATATTCATCATATTCCTCAAATTCATTAAATTTATTATCGTTCATAAAAAACACCTCCATTTGTATTATTGACGGGGGTGTTTTTATTATTCAAAATATGGAATTTTTATTTTCCATAAATAAAGATTGCATTAAATAATTGATTAATAATTTCAGTTAGTTATCAAGAAAAGAAATTCCCCAAACATAAAGTTTGGGGAATTTTTGGAGGTGACACCCGGATTTGAACCGGGGAATCAGGGTTTTGCAGACCCACGCCTTACCGCTTGGCCATGTCACCGTATAGTTACATTATATTTAATTATATTAGTAAGGACAAAAAAATATGCACTTAGAAATGCAATGGCCTCTGTAGCTCAATCTCTTAGTGCAGTAAATGGAGCGGATGACGAGGCTCGAACTCGCTACCTCCACCTTGGCAAGGTGGCGCTCTACCAGATGAGCTACATCCGCATATTTATTGGTGCCTCCGGACGGAATCGAACCATCGACACGGGGATTTTCAGTCCCCTGCTCTACCGACTGAGCTACAGAGGCAAGTTGGCGACCCGGAACGGGCTCGAACCGTCGACCTCTAGCGTGACAGGCTAGCGTTCTAACCAGCTGAACTACCGGGCCACAAATGGTGGGAACTACAGGGCTCGAACCTGTGACCCCCTGCTTGTAAGGCAGATGCTCTCCCAGCTGAGCTAAGCTCCCATTTGCCGTCGCTGTTTATCAGCTTTATCAGCGACGGATATTATAATACTATATTATTCAAAGATTGTCAATACTTTTTTAAAAAATTTTTTAATTTTTTAGTTTACTGGAAATTTCTTAAAAAACAATCGGGCACAAGAGAGTGTTTTTATATGGTGCTGCTTAATCGGATAAGGCTATCCGCCGGCTGCTTTTTTATTTTTCAAAATTTCCTGTAATTGTTCTTTGGTAAATAAGTATTTTTTATTGCAAAAATGGCAGCTTGCCTCCGCTTTGCCGTCTTCTTCAATTATATCGGTAAGTTCTTCTGTACTTAAACTTTTAAGTGCATTTTCAACTCTTTCCCTTGAACAAGTACACACATAGTTTATTTCATTTTCATCTAAAACCTCGACCTCAAAGCCTTCAAGAGCTTTTTTGCATATATCTTCAACGCTCATTCCCTTTGCAAGCATTGTGGTCATAGGCTCTAAAGCCTCTGAATTTTTTTCAAGCTTTGAAATTGTTTCTTCATCTGCTCCCGGTAAAAGCTGAACTAAAAGTCCGCCTGCAAGCAAAACCTCTCCGTCTGCTTTATCAAGCAATACTCCCAAGGAGCAAACTGTGGGAATTTGCTCGCTCGTTGCATAATAGCTTGCAATATCTTCCGCAATTTCTCCGCTTACAATGGGAACCTGCCCGATATACGGGTCACCGCTTCCGTAGTCACGCATTACGTTAAGTATTCCGTTTTTGCCCACAGCTTTAGCTACATTAATTTTTCCTTTATTATAATATTCAGTAGGGCAATTTGCGTTACCAACATATCCTCTTACATTGCCCTTGCTGTCCGAAACCGCCATTACAATGCCTAAAGGACCGTCTGCACTTATACGCAAATTCATAGTTGCGTCATTTTGCTTTAATAAATCTCCCATAATTGACGCAGCGCATAAAAGTCTTCCCAATGCGGCAGTAGCGGATGAGGAAAGTTTATGAAGTTTCTTTGCCGTAAACACTATATCCGACGCATCGACGGCAACAGCCATTACCCCGCCGTCAGATGTTATACAGCGAATAATTTTATCCATTTTAAATCAATCCAATCAAATTTTACGAGCAACATAAATTACTCTTTGTTCATCTTCCTTTGGTTTTTCAAAGGTCATATCCCCATAACAGGCAGCAAGCTCAAAGCCTGCTTTGTTAAGCATATTGATGATTTCTGTATGTGAATATGCTCTTTCACAAAAGCTTTCACTTGTTCTTATATATTTCCCCGTTTTGTCTTCTTCAAAAAAATCGAGAAAAATTTCAACTGTATCATTATTAAGTAAGTTGTTTTGCCAAACGCAAAAAACATCGTCGGTATCATATACAAATGTATTATCAGCCAATATTTTTCTGTGTTTATAAGGGGTATTGACATCAAAAAGAAAACAACCTGACTTCTTCATAAATTTTGAAACGCCCTTAAATGTGTTTAAAACATCTTTTTCTGAAGTCAAATGATTTATGCTGTCGAGAGTACATACACAGGTATCGATTTCATTAATTAAATAAAGGTTTTGCATTTTCTGACATAGAAACATAATGTCTTTATTCGCCTGCAATGCCTTGAACTGCGCCTGACACAACATATCCTGTGACGCATCAGCTCCGAATACATCAACATTATTTTTTGCAAGCTCTAAAGTAAGGCTTCCCGTTCCGCAGGCAAGGTCGAGGGTCTTGCCGGTATTATGATTTAATTTTCTGAAAACTTCAAGAATATACCTGCATCTGTCTGTATAATTGACATTTTCCGTAAGCCCATCATAGAATTCCGCAAAAGAAACATACGACGCCATTATTTTTTTCCTTCTATAATTTTTTTGAAAACCATATCGTAACCGTCGCTTCCGTAAATTAAAGAACGGTTCACACGGCTGATCGTAGCAGTAGACGCTCCTGTTTTCTTAACGATCTCACTGTAAACCTGCTTTTCGGAAAGCATTTTTGCTACCTCAAACCTCTGTGACATGGCCTTAATTTCAGGAACGGTGCAAAGGTCTTCAAAAAACTTATAACAGTCTTCAATGCTGTCTAATGCAAGAATTGCTTCAAACAAATGGTCAGTATGTTCATCTTTGATTTTTGAGTTCATTAAAAATCCCCCAATCGCAAATTCAGTTTCACGATTTAATGCAATAAAATAGTAACACAAAAAAAAGAAAAAGTAAACAGTAACCTTGTTGTTGTTTTATAATAAAAATTTATAAGCCACAACAAGTTTATTTAAAAAAGCCCGGATAATACCCGGGCTTAAGGCTTTTATTCAAATACTTTTCTTAATCTGTACCAATGCACCCTTTTCAATTCGGCTTACCTGCGCTTGAGAAATTCCGATTTCTTCCGCTACTTCCATTTGAGTTTTTCCCTGAAAAAATCTCATAGCAAGGATTTTCTTTTCTCTTTCGGAAAGATTATTCATAGCTTCCTTTATCACAATTTCATCAAGCCAGTCTGAATCATCACAGGAATCTCCGACTTGATCCATAACATAAACCGTGTCGTTTCCGTCTGAAAATACAGGCTCATAAAGTGAAACAGGCTCTACCACCGCTTCAAGTGCCAAAACTACGGTTTCTTTTGGAACGTCCATTATTTTTGCAATTTGTTCCACTGACGGTTCTTCGTTATTTTTATTGATGAGCTGTTCCTTGATCTGCATTGCATGGTAGGCGGTATCCCTCATTGAACGGGAAACACGAATACTGTTATTATCTCTTAAATATCTTCTCACCTCGCCTATAATCATAGGTACGCCGTAGGTGGAAAATTTTACATCAAGTGAAGGGTCGAAATTATCTATTGCCTTAATAAGTCCTATTACGCCAACCTGAAACAAATCATCAGGCTTTTCTCCACGGTTTGAAAACCTTTGTATGACGGATAAAACAAGCCTTAGATTTCCGTTTATCATTTTGTCCCTTGCCTGTTTTCTTTCTTTTTCGTTTCCGTTTTTTATAATTTGCAAAAGTTCTTTCTTCTCCGATTCTTTTAAAACTTTAAGCTGAGATGTATTTACTCCGCAAATTTCAACTTTTCCGTACTGCAAAAAAATAACCCCCAAATCAAGCAATTCTAAAAAAAGTATTGCCATCTTTGGGGATTTAAATTCAACTTATTAAGTTTTTAATTTAAAATCAATTTAAAATAAATTATTTAATTCGTCTTTTTCTGTAAATAAACAATACAGACATAGCCAGACATCCAACTATAACAAGAACAACGGTTGCAGGGAAAACCTGACCCGTATTTACAACCTTGTTCCCTACGATAGCATTTGTAGGAAGCATAGGTGACTTTTCGTTATTCACTTTGTCATTTGTTGCTGAATCTTTTGTTGCGTTATCTACAGTAAAACCAGGTGAATCCTTGCCGTCAGTTCCGGGATTTGTCGGGGGATTTACTAATGCATTTTCTTTGAAAGATAATTTTATTGAAAATTCAAAAGGAATTACTTCCCAGTCATCGGTCATAACTTCACCGAATACTGTTACGTCACCGCTTGTTTTATTATTTGCTGTTGATTCGTCAACATATACGGAATAGCAATAAATACTGTCGCCGCTGAAAACCTCTGTTTCACCCGTTGTTTTATTTAACAAAGTAACAGAGATACCTGTATCATCAATATCAAAAAGGTAGCCTTTTAATCCGGGATAAATTGTTGATGCAGGATAAGCGTCAATATCTTCAAAAACATAAACATTTTTAACAGGCGGAACACAGCTTACAAATTCATAATTACTCTCTTCATCAAAAATGTCATCTGAATTAAAAATGTCATCTGAATTAAAAATGTCATCTGAATCATCATAAAGAGTTATTGTATATGTATCTGTACATCCCATATATTCAACCTGAACAGTATAATCACGGAAAAATTCTTCATCCTCAAGTGATGCAGGCATATCTAAAACGACAGCTGTACAGTCATCAGGATTAATATATTCAGTATGTCCGTCGCTGTAAGTTGCTAAAATTTGGGCATCTTCAAGATCAATGCAGAAAAAGAAGCTTGATAATAAAACAGATTCAAAATATTCAAGATCTTCACTTTCAAGTATTTCTTCCCATTGGTCATCCATTAAATTATAATCGGTATCATACAGAAAAGAATATGATGTTTTTGGAACGTCAACAACCTCTATAGATGTTACGCCGCTTAATAATTCATCAGGTGTAGCGTCTGCTGCAAAAGCTGTAACCGTACAGCTGAATACAAGCAGCACAGCAATTATTAATGTAAAAAATCTTTTCAAAGTTTTCCCTCCAAAATTTATTATTTTTTTTATAACTGATTTTATTATACCTGTTTTTTCCGAATTGTCAACAAATTCCACCATGTTTTTACAAAATTTTTCTTTAAAAAACAACACCCTAAAATTTTTAAGGTGTTGTATTACTGTTATTCTTCTGTTGTGTCGGACAAAAGAGAAAAATCCTCATCAAATGTGTTTGTTTTCTGGACATCCTTTAGTTTTCTCTGAATTTGTCTTGTGCGTACTCCAACAAGCTTATCAAGCTCAGTATTTGCCTGATTTAATCTTTGCTGCGTCATCACAAGAACATCGTTAAATTTATCAAACTCTGTTTTTACAGAGCCTAAAATTCTCCAGACCTCAACGCTTCTTTTTTGAACGGCAAGGGTTTTAAAGCCCATTTGCAGGCTGTTTAACAATGCCGCCATTGTGCTTGGTCCTGCAATATTGACCTTGTAATCTCTCTGCAAAATCTCTACCATACCCTGATTTACAACTTCGCTGTAAAGCCCTTCAAAGGGCAAAAACATAATTGCAAATTCGGTTGTATTCGGCGGATCAATATATTTATCACGAATGTCCTTCGCTTCATTCTTTATTGTATTAAGCAATATTTTCATTGCCCGGTCGATTTGAATCTTGTCGCCTGTTTCTATCGCATCCCTGTAAGATGCATAAGAATCACCGGGAAATTTTGAATCTATCGGCAGATAAATAAAGCTGTCGTCATCAGCAGGGAGTTTTACTGCAAATTCTACAACATTTCTTGACCCTTTTTTAGTGGAAACATTTTCTTCATACTGCTCGGGAGACAAAATCTCCATTAAAATTGAGCCAAGCTGAACTTCACCTAAAATACCTCTTGTTTTCACGTTTGACAAAACTTTCTTCAAATCTCCTACGCCAACTGCAAGATTTTGCATTTCTCCAAGTCCCTTGTAAACCTGTTCCAGCCTGTCGTTAACAAGAGAAAAAGACTTGTTCATTTTATCTTCAAGGGTCTTCTGGAGCTTTTCATCAACGGTAACTCTCATTTTTTCAAGCTGCCTGTTGTTATCTTCCTGCATATACGAAAGTCTTGTTTCTACGGATTTTCTTATCAAATCAAGCTTTTGCTCGTTTTCAAGAGAAAATGTTTTCAGTCTTTCTTCTATCTGTCCCATTTTTTCACTTTGATTTTGTGAAAAATTCTGCTGATTTAAAGCTATCATATCTCCCATACTTTTAACACTTTCACGTGTTGAGCCTGATATTTCACGGCGCAAAGCGCTTTGCTCCACTTGCAGGTCAGTTCTGAACTTATCAAGGGTTTGTTTTGTTTCTTCATTTGATTTGCGACTTTTTAATATAAACATTGAAATCAAAACTATAAGCAGTACTACTGCCGTACCTGCCAGAGCCGTTAATATAATTAATAAAGTATCATTCATAAACATAAACCCCGAATATTAGTTTTATTTATGATAACACCCTGTAAAATCAATGTCAAATAACTTTATGTAAAATTTGTCTCAATTCGTTTTTCGCAGTTCTCCGGGGAATATACAAAATGGTCTATGTGCGTTTCATCTAAAAAATAAACTGGCTGCTGAGGATTATATGTATAGTCAAACGTATCAATTATAATCAGCTTTATTTTCATTTTTGAAGGAATTATGCTCTTTATATAAACGCTTGCCTGCTGACCTACCTTAACGCCCTCCTTGCTTTCTGCAAGTCCCGCTAAATTTGGGCTTAATTCAACAAATGCGCCGTAACTTTCAACGCTTCTTACAATTCCTGAGACTGTTTCGCCCACTACAAATTTATCTGCATTTTGCTGCCATGTACCTAAAAGCTCTTTATGGCTTAAACTGATTCTGCCGTTTTCTATGGATTTTATAACCGCCTTAATATCCATTCCCGGTGTAAAACGCTCTTTTGGGTGTTCAATTCTTGATACAGAAATTGTATCAATCGGCATAAGCGCAATTATTCCGCATCCGATATCAGCAAATGCACCGAAATTTTCAAGATGTGTAATTCTTGCGTCAACAACATCTCCCTTAGTCAGTTTGCTGATATAGTTCTCCATACAGATTTTCTGTGCCTTTTCTCTTGATAAAATCGCATATGTCCTGCCGTTTGAATCTTTTTCAAAACCTGTTATTACAAAACACACAGGTCTGTTTACTCTGGATATAATGGCAATATCTCTTACGGTGCCGTCTTTAATTCCCACAGCACCCTCTTCTCTGGGGATAATACCTTTCATAACGCCTAAATCTACAATAAGGTTATGGTTTAAATCGCATACTCTTGCTTTAGCCTCAATAATTTTCTGTTCTTCAAAGGCTTCTCTAAGCAAAAACTCATTGTTTAAAATATTGATATTCTCAGAGTCTAAAATTAATCTGCCCTCAGGCAAGTAATCTTTCATTTTTATTCCTCCGCTTTTTGCATTATATTTACAAAATAAACATATGAAGATTTTTTAAAATTTATGCTTACAGACATTATTTATGCAAAAAACGGCATACAAAAAATATACAAAATAAAAACAATATAATTGTAGGTTTGTCAATGATGTGTTACAAAACTAGAAAACTTCGCCGGTAGAAAGAAAAGCATTAATATAATCAGCAGGAGATTTCCAATTTAAAGGATAACATAGGGAATTTTGGATGTATACTAAAAAAGTAGACAAGTGTGATAAAATAAAGGACAAGGAAAGGAAGGATAAGAAAAAGTCCGACAAAATACAGCGAGGAGTTTAAGAAAACAATCGTAAATCTTCACCAGTAAGGGAAATCTTACGCAGATATTCAGAAGGAATACGGCGTATCATCATCGACATTATCCAATTGGGTTAGAAAATATT
>CANPWP010000025.1 GCA_947584595.1 uncultured Clostridia bacterium
TACAGGTGCGACAGGCGATACCGGTCCTGCAGGAGCTACGGGCGCTACAGGTGCGACAGGCGATACTGGTCCTACAGGAGCTATGGGTGCTACCGGTGCAACAGGTGATACCGGTCCTACAGGAGCTACAGGTGCGACAGGCGATACTGGTTCTACAGGTGCTACAGGCGCTACCGGTGCGACAGGCGATACCGGTCCTGCAGGAGCTACGGGTGCTACAGGTGCGACAGGCGATACTGGTCCTACAGGAGCTACGGGTGCTACCGGTGCGACAGGCGATACCGGTCCTGCAGGAGCTACGGGCGCTACCGGTGCAACAGGTGATACCGGTCCTGCAGGTACTACAGGCGCTACCGGTGCGACAGGCGCAAGCGGAGTGTTAAATTTTGCAGATTTTTATGCATTGATGCCTCCCGATAACTCAGCAACAGTTGCGCCGGGTACGGATGTCAGTTTTCCACAAGACGGACCTACCAGCGGCACAGCTATTGTCCGCACCGGACCGAGTTCATTTAATTTAACGCTTATAGGCACTTATCAAATATTGTTTCAAGTAAGTGTATCAGAAGCAGGTCAATTAATATTAACTTTAAACGGTGCTGATTTAGCATATACTGTAGTAGGACGTGCAACAGGCAGTTCACAAATTACAGGTATGGCTATTGTAACAACAACTTCAGTCAATTCCATTCTGACTGTACGAAATCCTTCTGGCAATGCAGCAGCATTAACAATAACTCCACTTGCAGGAGGAACCCGACCTGTTTCCGCACACCTTGTTATCACCCAAATTCAATAAATTTTTTAATTTTAATTTAATGCAAAGTAGAATCTGAAATTATATATGCTCTTCTTATTTAAACAGTTTAAATTATAAAAAGCTGTTTATAAAGAGGAGCATATTTTATGTACTATTAAACCAACCGTCACTAAAATTAATTTTAAGTTTTATGGCAAAATTGATTTTAGAAACAGTATTGCCAACAAAATCGGTGCTACAAACTTTATCATTACCACAAAAAGTTTTTTTCTGCCCATTTTGACGCCCGTTTTCTCAACTTCGTCAATAACCAATTTCGGTTTTACTATCCAACCGATAAGAATACAAGTACCGATTGCCACAATAGGCATTAAGATATTGTTGCTTGTATAATCCATAATATCAAGAATTTGTGCAGTGGAACCGTTTGGCAGCGGCATTTCAAAATACAGAGCATTATAACCCAAGCATACCAGCAAGCCAACAATAATTGCAATTACTGTCTCTACAGTCGTTGCTTTTGTTCTCGTTATATTAAATTTATCCATAAAGCTTGATACAACTGCTTCCATAATTGATACGGCGCTGGTAAGCGCAGCAAAAAGAACCATAATAAAGAACAGACAAGCAACTATATGTCCAATACCTCCCATAGCCTCAAACACCCTTGGAAGAGTTACAAACATAAGTCCCGGTCCTGAGGCTTCCATACCTTCTGTTCCGGCAAAAGTATAAACAGCGGGAATTATCATTACACCTGCAAGAAAGGCCACAACAGTATCAAAAATTTCAATTTGATTTATAGAACTTTTCAAATTTGCGTCATCATGAACATATGAACCGTAAGTAATCATAATTCCCATTGCAACACTTAAACTGTAAAATAGCTGTCCCATAGCGTCAACAAGAACATTCATAAAACTCTGATATGTCATTCCGTTAAAATCGGGAATTACATAAATGCCGAATCCTTCCATTCCTGTTCTTGTAACACCGTTGTCATCCGTATGACTTATTGTAAGGGAAAATACCGCAATGATAACAACAAATAAAAGCAAAATCGGCATTAAAATTTTTGAAAGCGACTCAATACCCTTATTTACACCTCGAAAAACTACAAATACTACTGCAAACAAAAATATCAGCATCATAATAATAGGTTCTGCCTGACCTGAAATAAATCCGGTGAAATATCCGTCTTTTGCCGCATTTACTCCGTTACCTGTAAGATACACTAAAAGATACTTTATTACCCAGCCTCCGATTACACAATAATAAGGAAGTATAATTACAGGGACAATACAGGCAATAATACCTAAACCTTTCCATTTGCTATGCAGTTTTCCGTATGCAGTCAAAGGACTTTGCTTTGTCTTCCTGCCAATGGCAACCTCCGTTATTAAAAGCGTAAAGCCAAATGTCAGCGCAAGAATAATATAAACTGCAAGAAACATTCCCCCGCCGTCCTTAGCCGCAAGATATGGAAACCTCCAAATATTTCCAAGTCCTACCGCACTTCCTGCTGCGGCAAGTACAAAACCTATTGAACCTTTAAACGAGTTTCTTTTTGTGCTTTTTTCCATAATAAGCCTCCTTTTTATATTTTAATAAAGTTTTTATACCTGTAAGCTGTTAATATGCAATATTATAAGCTTATCAAGTTTTATATCCTTAACATCAATGCAACACTCTCCACATGACTTGTTCCGGGGAACATATCAACAGGGGTGATTTCTTGTGTTTCATATTTTTGTTCGGCAAAGATTTTTAAATCTCTTGCCAAGGTTGCAGGGTCGCAGGAAACATACACGATCCTATCAGGATTCATTCTTACAATTGTATCAATTAAATCTTTTTCAAGACCTTTTCTTGGCGGGTCAACAACAACTACATCAGGCTTTATATTTTCCTTTTCAAGCATTATTGCCGTATCGAACGCATTGCCGCAAATAAATCTTGCGTTATCTATATTATTTATCCTTGCGTTCTCTTTTGCGTCCTCTATTGCGTCTGCAATAATTTCAACGCCGATAAGCTGTTTACAGTCTTTTGCCATAGAAAGTCCTATTGTACCTGTTCCGCAGTAGAGGTCAAACAAAACTTCATCGCCTGTTAAATTTGCATATTCCTTTGCTTTATTATACAATATTTCAGCCGTTTCCCTGTTCACCTGATAAAAAGACAGCGGAGAAATTTTAAACTTTAAACCGCAAAGTTCATCATAAATAAAACCCTGTCCAAATGCCACCCTGTTTTTACTTCCTAAAATAACATTGGTTTTCTCTCTGTTTAAGTTTATAACAACACCTTTTAAATCAGGCAGAGCATTTTTCAAGCGTTCAACAAGCAAATCTTCCTGCTTTAAACCGTTTCCGTTTACAATATAACACACCATAAGCTCGCCGGTTTTTTCGCCGTAACGAATGTAAAGGTGTCTTAGCTTTCCCTTGCCGGTGGCTTCATCATATGGCTTTTGATTCGTTTCAGTCATAAAATCACGGGTAATATTCATAACGGTTTTAAAAATTTCAGGCTGGAGCATACAATCATCACAGTCAATTATTCTGTGACTGTGAAATGCGTAAAAACCCAACATTATTTTTCCGTCACTATCAGTTCCTACGGGAAATTGAGCTTTATTTCGATAACGGTTAAATTTATCTGATGAAATTAAAGTTTTAATTTTGCTTTCCTCTATTCCGCCGATACGGGTCACAGCGTCCTTTACTTTTTGCTCTTTAATTTTCTTTTCAGCATCATATGTAATATGTCTGTAAACACAACCGCCGCATTTGTTAAAATAAGGGCAGTCAGGATTTTTTCTGTCTTTTGAGGGTGTTATAATGCTCTCAATTTTTCCGAAAGCATAAGTTTTTTTAGTTTTCAATATTTTTACTGACAGTCTGTCTCCTACAGCACTCTGAGGTACAAAAACAGCTATTCCCTCATCGGTTTTTCCCACACCGCTGCCCTCGGCAGTCATAGACGTTATAACAAGCTCAATAATTTGATTTTTTTGCAAATTCATAGCTTTTCTCCCATAAATTACTGCTTACATGTTTATTGTATCAAAAAGCTGATATTTACGCAATCAAAAAATTAGTAACAATATTGAAACAGGTATTTATTTTTTAACCAAAAGACAATATAATATAATTAGCTAATTATGATTAATGCTAATCGGCAATAGAAAAATCAAAAAGATTTTCGAGCAGATTTTGTGTCATACAAGGAGAAGGACACAGTATGGCGAAAAATATGCCCGAAACGATTTTGACTGTTTTATTGACGATTAAAATATTGGAGTGGATAATATGAATTACGATAAGCTTTTGGATAATATTAAAAAAATTCATTTTATCGGAATCGGCGGCAGCGGAATGTGTCCACTTGCAGAAATTCTGAGAAGTGAGGGATTTGAGCTTTCAGGCTCGGATATGAATGAAAGCGATACCTTAGACAGAATTAAAAGCTACGGTATTCCTGTTCATATGGGACATAAAGCAGAAAACATCGACGGTGCAGACCTTGTTGTATATTCTGCGGCTATTAAAGAGACTAACCCGGAAAGAGCCGAAGCGGTCAAAAGAAATATTCCCTGCATTGAAAGAAGCATAATGCTCGGCATTGTAACAAGAAGATACAGAAGAAGCATCGCAGTATCGGGAACTCATGGAAAGACTACAACTACCGCAATGCTGTCACAAATACTTATCGGAAGCGGATTTGACCCATCTGCCATAATCGGCGGAAAGCTGCCGTTTATCGGCGGCAACAGTTATGTAGGCAAAAGCGATATTATCGTTTGCGAGGCCTGCGAATATGTAGATACTTTTCTTGAATTAAATCCATATATGTCAATTATATTGAATATTGACGCAGACCACCTTGATTACTTTAAAAACCTTGACAATATTAAAAAGTCGTTTAATAAATTTTCAAAGCAGACAACAGGCGTTTTAATAATTAACGGTGACGATAAAAATACGCTTGAAGCAGTTGAAGATGTAGATATTGAAAAAGTAACCTACGGTCTTAACGAAACCAACGATTATTATGCAGTTAATTTAAGTGCGGACAAAGGTGTACACGAACAGTTTGATTTAATGTATAAGGGCGAAAAGATCACAACAGTTAAGCTGATTGTTCCGGGCAAGCATAATGTTTACAATGCTCTTGCCGCCGCTTCTGCCGCACATTATTTAGGAGCGACTGCAAATGAAATAAGCGAAAACCTCCATAAATTCGGCGGAGTACACAGAAGATTTGAAATTTTAGGAACACCAATGGGAATTACGGTAGCAGATGATTTTGCCCACCACCCGACTGAGCTTACGGTAACTTTAAGTGCCGCAATGAATATGGGATTTAAAAAGGTATGGGCAGTTTTTCAGCCTCATACATTTTCAAGAACTGCTATGCTTCTTGACGATTTTGCCGAGGCTCTGAAGATTCCCGATGAAGCAATTATTTCGGAGATTTTGCCTGTAAGAGAAACAAACACATATAATATTTACAGCACAGACTTAGGCAAAAAAGTTTCCAATTCAAAATGCATTGACACATTTGAAGATATCACAAAATACGTCTGCGATAACGCACAGGAAGGCGACCTGATTTTAACAATGGGCGGCGGAAATGTTTATATGTGCGCAAATATGATTTTAAAGGAACTTCAATACAGAGAAGAAAATAAATAAACGCAAAAAAGAGAATAACCTTATAAAGACAAACGGCAGAGTTTTTACTCTGCCGTGGTTTTTTGGACAATTATATATTTAAATCAAATTTGCAAGCTGAAGTTGAATATAAGTAGCGTCCTTAACATTAATCTCGCCGTCATTATCAACATCACAAACGGATAAATTAATTTCATTTTTACTTAATAAATTTGCCAAATAGAGTTGAATATATGTTGCATCTTTTACATTAATTTCCCCGTCATTGTCTGCATCACCGAGAATTTTTCCAGATGGAGTTGCAGGTCTAGTCGTAGAAGAATCTGTTTCTGTCGTATCTGTATCACCGAAAGTATCATTTGAAGAATCAGATCCGTCTGTTCCTTCTGTAACAATTTTAAAGTATACAGAAGAGTTAATAATATATGGAATGTTAGTTATAGGATTTATTTGTTGATATTGATATCTGCCTTCAATTATTGCTCCACTGGAAAAGGTTGTGGGTCTAACTGCTTTAATTGTACAAGTACTTCCATAACTGCTAATGACTTGTATGTTAGGATCATTTGATGACCAATAAAAAGTGTCATATAAAATAGTAATATATCCGCCACTTACAAGGTCCCTTGATCTTGTTGAAATTGTTCTTGTTTCGCCTACCTTAAGAGTAAAAGTTTCTCCGTTAGCAGAAGCCGAAAAAATAGCAAGATTTGTCATCAGCAAAACAATTGCTAATAAAACAGCAAGCGGTCTGCTTATGATTTTTAAATTTACTTTTATTTTTGTTTCCATAAATTTCCCTCCGTTATAATATATTTATATATAAAAATTGGTATTGGTATTACTATAAGTAACATAACCAACAAATATTGTTTTTTAATTTTATTCTTCACTATTTGTGTTTGACATTTTTGTTAAAATATAACGTGAATTTTTATTTTATTTACATTTTATAACAATCATATGTTGTTGTCAATAACTAAAAACAAGTTTTTTAATAAACACCAAATAGTTGTTAATATTATAATTATGAGGTGATGTTTATGGTGAAAAACTTAAAATTGTTAAGGAATAAAAAAGGCATAAGTCAACAGCAGTTGGCGGATATTATCGGAATCAGCCAGCAATCCATAAACAAATATGAAAACCATAATATTGAGCCTGATATTAACACTCTTATTGATTTCGCAAACTATTTTAACACCTCTGTTGATTATTTGATAGGTCATACAGATATCGAGCATATTTTTGAAAAAGTTGAGCCCTTTGATTTAAACCGTGATGAAGCAAGGCTTATTGACAATTACAGAATCCTTAATGAAAACGAAAAAGAGAGCATTCGTTTAGTTATTAAAAATTATTGCATTGCAAAATAAAAGATAGAAAGTTAAACATTTGTATCTTCTTTCTATCTTTTTAATATCAATTATTTTTTATAACGATGGCGGCGGAAATGTTTATATGTGCGCAAATATGATTTTAAAGGAACTTCAATACAGAGAAGAAAATAAATAAACGCAAAAAAGAGAATAACCTTATAAAGACAAACGGCAGAGTTTTTACTCTGCTCAGACTGTAGAAAAACCCTAAATCCGATTTAGATTTAGGGTTAAATTTTTAAATATGAGAAAAAAAGAGTAAATCAAAGAGGAAAAGTCAGATGGGTGAGTTGC
>CANPWP010000026.1 GCA_947584595.1 uncultured Clostridia bacterium
TTTTTTAAAATGAGATTTTCCTCCTCAAGCTCTGCGTTGCGGCGCTGAAGTGCTTTTATTTGCTTTGCTGTCAGAACTGTATCATCATCTATACGAACCTGAGAATATTTTCTAACCCAATTGGATAATGTCGATGATGATATACCGTATTCCTTCTGAATATCTGCGTAAGATTTCCCTGACTGGTGAAGATTTACGATTGTTTTCTTAAACTCCTCGCTGTATTTTGTCGGACTTTTTTTGCTACTCATTTTTATCCTTCCTTTCCTTGTCCTTTATTTTATCACACTTGTCTACTTTTTTAGTATACATCCAAAATTCAGACCTAAGAAAAGCAATATGACTAACAAGGGAAAACTACTCATTGTCAATTTAATCAAGGGGGCTTACTGTCAATCGTATTAACCAGACATGGACAACCGATATAACATATATTAAAACTTTGAAAGAAGGTACATTCTTTCTGATGACCTTTATCGACTATTTCAGTAAGCATGTAGTTGGCTGGGATTTAACCGAACGGCAAACTGCCGATGATGTCATAAAGACTCTTAAATTGGCTATAAAAAAACGTAATCCTCCACCGGGACTAATAATACATTCCGACAAAGGCAGTCAGTTCAGATCACGTAAATACCGCGCCACGCTAAGTAAGCACAACTTCTTATCTAATTATACCTCACTTGATCATTCGTGCGATGAGAACGCTGCACAAGAGTCCTTTCATTCCCTGCTGAAAAAAGAATGTATTTACCAGTCCAAACCCCGTACTTATGAAGAAGCCTACACTATGATATTTGACTACATAGAGAATTTTTACAACCCTGTTAGAATTCACTCTTCTATTGACTACGTTTCTCCTTGTGAATTTGAAAACTTTTTGTAAAATCCCCCTCTGGGAGAGTTTAAATTATTGACAAAGTCCCAAATATTACTTTCGTCATCGGGGAGGTATATTTTTTAGAAACACTTCTGTAACATAAGCTTCCCTCTGATGAGAAATTCCCCTTGCAGGCAATGTCATCAACTTATGAAAAGGTTAGATTAAAGCAAAACGTTTGAGAGAAAAAGCCTTCCCTATCAGGGAAGGTGGCACGACGGAGTCGTGACGGAAGGGTAGAAATGTTCAGCTATATACCCCTCAGTCAGCTTCGCTGACAGCTCCCCTTAAGGGGAGCATTTATTTAAACTAAAGCATTTATATAAAATATTGCCTCCCTCTGACGAGAAAGGTAAAAAGCAGGATACTTTTTGTTCTGTTTTATAGGCTTTTTGAAACGCTCAGGGGCGGATATAAAATCCGCCCCTTAAATTTATCATTAAATTATTTCATAAGCTTGCAAACAAGGTCTGCATAAGCTGACGGGTCTTCTAAAGGAAGTCCTGCAATTAACAGAGACTGATTATAAAGAAGTTCAGAATAAAGCTTTGCTTTTTCATCGTCCTTGCCGATATTATCAGCTAAAGCCTTAACAGCGTCGTGGTTAAGGTTAAGCTCCAAACATCTTTGCGCTTTCATTCCGCTGTTCGGCTGTACCTGTGCAAAATATTTTTCCATTTCAAAGGAGATCCCGCCCTTTGCAGTAAGGCAAACAGGGTGGCTTACAAGCTTTTTGGATGCTATAACCTCATTTACTTTATCTCCCAAAGCTTCTTTTACAAATGTCAGTACCTGTGAATTTTCCTCTTTGTTTTCCTCATCTTTTTTATCATTTTCTATTCCCAAATCATCATTTGTCACAGAACGGAAGGACTTATCATTATATGTTCCCAAGCCCTGAATTGCAAATTCATCTACATCTTCCGTGCAATAAAGGATTTCATAGCCTTTGCTCTGTAAAAGCTCTGCCTGAGGAAGATTATCAATAGTTGAAATACTTTCGCCTGTCGCAAAGTAAATATACTTTTGCTCCTCTTTCATTCTGTCTACATATTCCTGCAAAGATACAAGCTTTTTCTCCGTTGAAGAATAGAACAGCAATAAGTCCTGTAAAAGTTCTTTATGTGTGCCGTATTCGCTGACGATTCCGTATTTAAGCTGACGGCCGAACTGTTTAAAAAATTCCTCATATTTTTCCCTGTCTTTTTTCATAATAGAAGAAAGCTCGTTTTTGATTTTCTTTTCAAGAGTCTTTGAAATTGTTTTAAGCTGACGGTCGTGCTGGAGAACTTCTCTTGAAATATTAAGCGAAAAGTCCTGGCTGTCTACAATACCCTTTACAAAGCGGAAATGCTCAGGCAAAATCTCCTCGCAGTTATCCATAATAAGAACTCCGCTTGAATAAAGCTTTAAACCTTTTTTGTATTCCTTTGTGTAGTAATCATACGGAACCTTTGACGGTATAAACAAAAGTGCTTTATAAGTTACAACACCCTCAACAGAGGTTTGAATTGTGCAAATAGGAGGTTCGAAATCAAAGAATTTTTCCCTGTAAAATGTATTATACTCTTCTTCTGTTACATCCTTTTTGTTTTTCTGCCAGATTGGAGTCATACTGTTAAGAGTTTTTGTTTCTATAACGGTTTCATACTCGGGTTTTTCTTCTGTTCCCTCTTTTTGCTTTTGAGTTTCCATATCCATAAGAATAGGATAATGCACATAATCTGAATATTTTTTAATAAGATTCTGAATTCTGTACTGGTCAAGAAATTCGCTGTAGTTTTCTCCCTCAGCGTCATCTTTTATATGGAGAACAACCTGCGTTCCCGCTGAAGCTTTTTCAATTTCTCTAATTGTATATCCGTCTGCTCCTGAGGACTGCCAGCTGTAGGCTGTGTCGCTGCCGTATTTTTTTGTATATACGATTATATTATCCGCTACCATAAATGCAGAATAAAATCCAACGCCGAACTGTCCTATAATATCTATATCTTCCTTATCTTTTTCCTCAAGCTGCTGACGGAATTTATATGAGCCTGAAGAAGCGATCGTACCTAAATTATTTTCAAGGTCTTCTCTGTCCATACCAATGCCGTTATCTTCAATAACAAGTGTTCTGCTATCCTTATCGGCTTTAATAAAAATTTTAAAATCTAATCTGTTCAATCCGACCTTATCGTCTGTAAGAGAAATAAAGGATAATTTATCAATAGCGTCGCTTGCGTTGGATATGAGTTCTCTAAGAAAAATTTCCTTATGTGTATAAATAGAGTTGATCATTAAATCAAGAAGTCGTTTAGACTCTGATCTAAACTGTTTTTTTGCCATCAGCAAACATTCCTTTCAATTTTTAGTGATTTATTAAAATCTGATTTTTTGACTGTATTTTATTATAACTCTTTTTTCCATTTATTTCAACGAACAATTTGTCAAAATATATTACAATTTTGTAGGATTACAATTGATGTGTTACAGTAAGGAAAAAAGAGTAGCGAATAGCAAACCTCTGTGTTACAGTTAAGTTG
>CANPWP010000027.1 GCA_947584595.1 uncultured Clostridia bacterium
ATAGCGTCTCCAAAAGAATAAACAGCGCACTTTTTGAGGAGCAAACTCTGCCCCTCAGAGTTAGTGCGCTGTTTTTCTGAATTTTTACCACTTTTCCCATAGCCAGCCCCTAAAAAAGAGGGCTGCCTCTCATGATTTTTGTAAATCATTTTGAGACAGCCTCCGCTTATGGTTAATCACGTTCTTTGTCGTATTTCAAGATGCTGCCGGTTATGGCGTCCACCTCGTAGTCGTACTCATAGCCGCCGGCATCGAAGCTGATCTCATAAAGCATCGTGCCATCCTCCCGCTCCAGCTTGCATTCCATTCGCAACGCGCTGTCCGCGCTGACACCCGCGTGGGCCAGGGCGATTTCCTTGGCCTTTGCCTCGCCGATGTAGGCTTCGGCGGCTCCCGTGCCTCCGCCGGATGCTGTGGCTCCGGTTTCTTTCTTCAGAATGTCGCCAGTGGCGGCGTTCAGGGTATACTCGTATTCGTAGCCCTTGGCATAGAATTCGATCTCATACTCCCGGATACCGTTGTCCCAATCCGATTGCAGGCGGTAGCCGGTGATATCGCCCTCCGCTACGCCGGCATCGGCCAGAACGATCTCCTTGGCCCGTGCTTCATCCAGGTACGTGCCCGGTGCCTCCGTCGTGCCCGGTGTCTCCGTTGTCCCAGGGTGACGCCCGTCAAGCGCTTCCTCGTCGCGCTGCACGATCTCGCCGGTCAGGGCGTTTACGGCAATTTCGTATTCCTTGCCGTTAAAATCGCATTCGATCTCATAGACCATGACGCTCCGCTTGTACTCCATTTCACACTGATAGCCGGTTACATTGGCTTCCGTCGCGCCGATGGCGGCAAGAGCCAGCGCCTTGGCCCGCGCCTCCCCGATATACGCCTTATCGCTGGCGGGCCCGCTAACATTGACGTTTTCCAGTGCCCCCGATTCGGATATCAGGTTCAGCTCATTGACCGTCAGAGGTACAAGCTCCGCAAAGGTGTAAAGGCTGTTCTGGGCGGTGATCTGCCGGATCAGCTGCGCCTTACCAAGGGAGATGCCGTATTCATCGGCCAGGGCTTGGAGCTCGGCGTCCTTGCTCAATGTCTGGCTCAGCACAGCACCGCTGACGTCGCTGCTGTCGCCAAGAACCTCCAGCACGGCGTCGGAAATCTGCTTTTGCAGCGTCTCGGCTCTTTGGGCGTCGCCGCTGTCCACCGAAATCAGAATGGAGTTGGCAACGTCGCTGAGATAGCCGTTTCGCAGCATGGAGCCGATGAGGGCGTTGACGGTCATCTCCAACGTCTGCCCCGCGAATTCCATTTGGCCGATGATGACCTCTCCGTCGCTGTTAAGGGCGTTGACCCGGAGAACTCTGTCATTCCGGTTGAGCGCGATCTCCACGCTGGGATTTACATCCAGCATAGCTGTGGAAACCACCTTGTGATTTGCATAGTAGCTCCCTCCGGCGGCTCCGCCCAGCAGGAGAATCAGGGCGGCCGCTACAGCCGCGATGCGGGCAAAAATGCGGGTTCTGGGGGTTGCGGTTTTCTTTGTGGTCTGGATATTTTCGGTTTTCGGGTCTGTCATTGTAAGCTGCACTCCTTTCTGCTGCGTGCCCAGATTCGCAAGCACTGCGTCGAAGGCGTCCGGCGTGATTTTGGCAACGGACTGGGAGAGCAGCTCCTCGATTTGCCGGTCGTCATACTGATTCTGCTCTGCCATCAGGATACGCCTCCTTCTAAAATCTTGCGGACCTTGCGGATTGCTCGGTTGTACTTGGAAAGGACTGTGGAAATGGGTTTTTCAGTTAGCGCCGCAATTTCCCGGTGGCGCAGGCCCGCCACTGCGTGGAGAAGCAGCACCTGGCGGTCATCCTCCGGAAGCTGCTCCAGGCAGACCCGGAGCACTGTTCGCTCCTCCAGGGAGAGCTCCTCCGAGGGCAGGGACCACACCATCTCCTCCACCGGCGTCTGCGCCGTCTTGGCTCTTTCCCGCAGCTTCATGCGGCAAAGATTTTTAGTGATGGTCAGAATCCACGCCCGGGGTTTTCCCTCGCTCCGGTAACGGGGGGCCGCCTCCCATATCTTCAAAAAGCTGTCGTGGAGCACATCCTCCGCGTCCTCACGATTTTTCAGAATGGACAACGCATAGGCAAAAACCGGGATCCTTACGCTGCTATAAAGGGCCTCCAGCGCTTCCTCGTCTCCCGTGCCGATGGCGCGAAGAAGTACGTCTTCGGCCCCGGGCTCCGGGATTTCGCGTTCCTTTGTCGGTACCGTACAAAGCATAAGCATTTTCCTTGTCCTTTCACTTTATCAATGCCGCAGAAAGGGATTTTATCGCAGGAAAAGAAAAAATTTTTCAAAAAATTTTTGAATGCCATATTTTCCATGATCCGGTCTTTGCCCGGCTCGCGGAAACAGTCCCATTATACACAGGTAGCTTTCTTTTGTAAAGCCGCCGGGCGCAACTCGGCAGACAAAGGCCCCAAAGGGGCTGTCTCAAAATAAAAAACCGTTAGAAAAGATTCAAGAAAGAGTTAGAAAATCAGGAAGAAATCACTCCAATCGGCGATTCTTCCTGATTTTTTATTTGGCTACAT
>CANPWP010000028.1 GCA_947584595.1 uncultured Clostridia bacterium
ATAGGCGGAATCGGAGGACACGGAGTAAGTAGTAATAGCGGTGGTGGTAGCGGCGGCTATGGTGGAAGCGGCGGCGCAGGCGGTAAAATTATGATAGGCAATAGTTCCATATTGACAAAAAATATAGGTGGAGGCTTAGGTGGGAAAGGTGGTATCAGTGGATATGGATCCGAGACCGGAAGTGGCGGGAACGGAGGAAATGGTTCTAACGGCGCAAATGCTATGATTTATTATATAGGGACTCCTTCCGCATGGAATAACAAGAACGTTGAAAGTATTAATGCTGATATCTATTTTTACTCTGCCACTACACCATCAGAAGCTCAATGGAATGAGTCCTCTAATTGGTGGCACTATGATTACGATTGTGAAATCGAAATCTGGACCAGAGGGAACTGATTGACTTAATTATCCCCAATGGCAGGGAAAGTTTTCTATTGCCCCACTTTTGAATTGAATTAAATTACCTAGGAGAGAAGAATGAACGAGTTTACTTTAAAAGAGATGCTTCCAGAGGAAGATATTAGAAAAACATTTGTCAAGTACGGTTTAAGTTTTTTAGTTGCCGATAAGAATGACGCACTCAATGATGAAACTCAAAATCTTTCAAATTTTGTCTTTTCAAAATACAACATAGTAATAGGGGCAAATGGCTCCGGAAAAACTCGCTTTTTGAAAGCTATTAGGGAGTTATATTCTAATCAGTCTCAATATAAAGTTATTTACGGATATCTCCCTAAAATTGCAGTTACAGTGCCCAAAGATGAAAGCGAAAATCCTGAAATTCCTGACTATACGTTATACGAGTCTCTCTACAATTCCAAGGCGGAATTTGAAGATTTTTTACGCGAAATCGAGAAATATGGAATTAGTTACATTAAGGCTCTAATGAATTACCGAAATAGTAAAGCGGAGATAGCGCGTAATACTCCCATTTTGGAGAATATAAAGAATACTTTTACTGCTTTGACAAAATATGAACTAATACTTGACAATGATAGCTTCAAAATCAATATTAATGGAAAAGTTTATGATCTTAAAGAGAAATTATCGCAGTTTTCCCCTGGAGAATTAATACTTTTCTATATGACGATTTTCCTTTCTTTCCCTAAAATGGATAATATTCATCGAGTCATTATTTTAGACGAGCCTGAATGCCATTTGCATCCTGATGCGCTCCTTAAATTTGTTAATGGGCTAAAGACTCTCGACGGAGTTTCTTCTATTTGGATTGCCACTCATAGTTTGTTTCTCATTCCAGAATTTGAATTTGGAGATATAATTTATATTAATAATAACTGTGTATATCGGCGTCATGGTGATCTTTTTGCGTCAATTAATAATGTTTTATTGGGGAAGCGCGATAATGTAGCCGAATATTTTCGGTCAATCGCTCAATGGCAATTTAGCGAGTTCATGGCCGAGTGCTTTCTTGATCCAGAAGTTAAGGGATTAGTTGACGAGAACGATAGGCAAGTGAATTTGTTTGTAGAAACTGTTATAGCATGTAGGAAAAAAAGAACTATCAGTATCTTGGACTTTGGTGGGGGCGCAGCAAGGCTCGGTAAGATATTGAAGTTAAAACGCGATGGAATAAAAGATTATACATATGAGCTATATGATTTGCGTTATGATAAAGTAGAGAATGAATATCAAAAAAAGGAATTAGAAAATCTTGGATTTATGGTATATAACAAACTATCTCAGATAAAGAGAAAATATGATTTTGTAGTATTGATGAATGTTCTCCACGAGATAAAGCACATCGCATGGCAAGAAATTTTTTCTCAGATTTATAA
Source organism: uncultured Clostridia bacterium (assembly GCA_947584595.1). GTDB lineage: Bacteria > Bacillota > Clostridia > Oscillospirales > Acutalibacteraceae > Ruminococcoides. The sequence continues at coordinate 1,800 of CANPWP010000028.1, forward strand.
AATATTAAAGGAAGATGGATATGCTATCTTTATTGAAGAGACCTCGTTACATAAGGGCGAATGGATAGATGATGATGGCTTCATTGTTCTATCAGCAGATGAGCTTAAAATATTATTTGATATAAAAGAACCATTGGAAGGACTAAAAAATCATGACGGTAAAACGGTTTGTATTCCAATCTCTCAAAAATATTTGAACCGAATTAGCGACAAATCAATCTCAGATACTCTCATTGCGTTGGAGAAAAAATCTTTCGGGAAAATACAAAAATTAAGAGAAACACAAATTATAGATAAGCCAAGAGAGTATGCTTTTTGGGTTCAGCAATATATAAATGCAAAGATAGCAACTTTGGAATTGGAAGCAAAAGAAGATGTAAAAAATGCACCCCTATTAAACGAGTTGAGATTATCGCTTGGCGAAATAATTCATAAAAATACTTTCAATCCCGTTGCCATCGATTTGTGTAAAAAAATTTATCAGGCACTATGTACACGATGTGAGGGAAAATCAATCTCCGTTGATTTTTGGGAAGAATTAAATCAACTTGACGTTAGCTATAGGAATAGAAATATAATGGCTCGATTGTGGACTGCTGCATATTTATTAGGAGATCAGCGCTGTTTAAAGGTTATTAAAAGTAATCCATGTTATAATAACTATTATAAATCGTTGCGAGCTATAAAAGCCGCTTAGAGTTTTTTCGTTGAAACGTATAAACTATGGAGGTGAAGCTCACGGCAATCGTCGTGGGCTTTTTTGTGTAACAGGGAACCAAACGAAGCGAGGCGGAGTTTCGTGGGAAATCCACTAGCTATGCCGGTGGTGAAAAGCTTTAGCTTCAAGCAATGGTTTGCTATACGAAAAGACTCCATTGTGCTAAACACTAACCTCTATGCTCTTTTGTTTTGTCGAATTTAAGTCTAAATTATAGATTTTTGATTGCATTTTCATTGAAACTATGCTATAATATCCCCAATGATAGTTGAGAGGTGTTCTATGGCGGTCAGTTATAAGAAATTATGGAAAT
>CANPWP010000029.1 GCA_947584595.1 uncultured Clostridia bacterium
CTTGCAAGATAAAGCTGAATGTATGTTACGTCCTTAATATTAACAATTCCGTTGCCGTCTGCATCACCGAGAAGTACCGTTTCATAAACAGGTTCAGGAGAACTTGTAGGTTCTGTTGAAGCTGTTGTAGGTTCGGTTACAACTGTTGTAGGAACAGGCGGTGCTGTTGTAGGCTCAGTTTGAGTTGTTGGCTCGTCTTGTATTCCCATAGCTTCTTTTAATGCTTTTATGCAGTTTGCAAGGTCGCTTGGAGAACCCATACCGTTAACCTCATATTGAGCAACAAATTTATTTGCTTCTCTGATTGCTGTCTTAAGAGCGTCAGTTTGAGGGCTCATTGCCTCTGCCTGAGTAATAAGTTCCTTAAGTTCTGTTAAATCCATTCCAAGGTAACTGAATCTGTGGCCGTTTGCATCCGCATATGCCTGAGCCGTACTGTTTTCATAACCTACAATTGTAAGTTTTTCGTTACCTTCAAAAACATTATTGCCAAATACTACATCTTTTGAATTTACTATAACTTTAGTCAAATTTCCTCTGTTAGCAAAAGCCTTGCCTCCAATTGATTTTAAGGATGCAGGCAAAGAAATTTCACTCATATTATCATAAGTTACACTCGCTATGACAGCAAAAGCATTATTTTCAATTGTTTCAAGTTGAGAATCTTCACCAAAGGTTATTTTTTTTAAAAGAGCACTGTTTGAAAATGCATTCTTTTTAATAATTGTAACAGAATCAGGTATTATAATATTCTGATAATTTACACCAGTAATAGAGTTTTCACCAATAGATGTAACAGGCAAGTCTTTTATTTCTGATGGAATTGTAAGTTCACCGCCTACCAGATTTTCGACTCCTATTATTTCAATTGCTTTACCCTCATCAATTGTTTGCCAAATAACGCCGTCAGTAGTATTATCTAATACCAAACTGTTCATAGCGTCATTTAATTCATTTGTGTACTTTAAAATATCAGAAGCACTTGGACTTTCTTGTTTTAATATGCCTTCAGCATTTTCTATAGCGTCCGCAAGCGTTTTATAAGAATCAGCTGTGTACATTATTTCACTTTTAGCTTTTGCATCTGATACAGCTTTTTCAAGGACGGATTTATCGGCCGTTATCTCCTCAATACTTGTAAATTTGTTTTCAGTGGCCCATTTATATGCAATACTGTCCTTATAAGCATGAATTTTTATGTTTTTATAGTCAGCAACATTTGTGAAGATGTTTGGAGTAGCGGCAGTCAGATTAGTAGTTGCTCCGCAAAATGTATTATTCATTCCATAAAAATAAATATCCTTCAAACCGGTACAACCACTAAATGTAAACATAGATATATCCACATTACCCAAAAAACTCACTGTATTTAAAGAAGTACAATTTAAAAATGTAGACTGCAAGGTTGTAACAGATTCAGGAACAGTTATCTCTTTAACTGCAGTACCTTCAAATGCAGAATATATCGTTTTAAGCCCTTCGTTAAGAGTTACATTCGTTAAATTGGAACAGTTTTGAAATCCCTTTGAAGTCACACTGCTGAAGGAACCGGGAATTTCAACTGATGTTATTACTGTGTTGCCCGAAAATGCAGTTGCCGCAAAAGCTGTAACAGGATAGGTAGTGCCTTCATATTCAACTTCATCGGGAATAATTATCTCTGTTGCAGAACCGTTATAGGCAGTTATTTTAAATTTATTACCAGCTGATAATTCTGTAAAGGTATATCCATCCTTATCAAAAGTTCGTAGGTCGGCAGCAGAGGCAGTTACGGGGATAATGGAAAAAATACAAAACAGCATTGCAAAAATTAGCAGGCAACTCATCAGCTTACCGATATGCTTCTTAAAAATATGAATTGTACTCACCTCAATTAAAAAATTTTATAGAGCGGCGGTTTAATGCCGCCGCTCCCTTTTTAAATTTTAAAAACATATATTATAAATAAGCTAATTATGTTTCTGCTGCCGGCAAAACTAATGTAAATTCACTCTCTCCGGCTGTTACAAGAGGTTCCTGATTTTCAAGAAGGATTCCCCCACTATAAATTAAAAACTTTCTGGTATTTACTTGATCATCCCAATCATTACCAGTTGTAAAAATAACTTGGGCTGAACCGTTTATACTGTAAGTATATTTACCAGGTATTGGTTCATCGTTATCATCCAATACAGGATTCATAAGATTAAATTCTGAGCCTACTCTGTCCCCTCCGAAGGTGTACACATAAAGTGGTCCTGTGTAATCTGCACCTGATTCATACCTAGCTGTAACATTAACTACAGCATCTGCAACTTTTGTAAATTTGCAAGTTTCTGTAGCGTTGCCTGCTGTAACTGTAACTGTTGCAGTTTCTGCAAGAGTAGTTGTTACAGGCTCTGTGAATTCTTTATCAGTTACATCTTCTGTAGTTTCATTTGTATAATCAATTGTATATGTTGCTTTTTCACCCTGAGCTACGTTGAAAGCATAAACAGTAACGTCAATTGTATCTGTGAACTGTTTTGAATAAGGAGTTATAGCAACTTCTGTTGTTACAGGATACTCTGTGTAAGATTCTGTAACTCTGCCTGCTGTCGGTGTAGTAGGAGTGTAAGTATTAACACCTGTTAATGCAGTCTGGTTCTGGGTCTGATGACCGCTCCAGTCAGTTGAATCTGTGAAGAGGAAATACTCTGCACCTTCGGGTACATCTACAGGAACAACTATTGAATATAATTCTTTTGATACTGTTGTCTGGTTGCCATCTTCGTCTTCTCCAGGAACTTCTACTGTAACTTTATCCATTGGAACAAAGTCACCGAAGAAACCGTAGTTCCAAGCATAGAAGTAAACTTGATTCCAGCCTGCATTTGAGTTGTCAAAGAAAATTCTTGAGCCGGCTTTAAGAGCGACATCTGCTGCAGAAGCTGAAACTGCGCCTACAGCAACTACTGATAATAACATCATAACAGCTAACAATAAACTTACTACTTTTTTCATGAACATTACCTCCATTCTATAATTCATGAAATTAAATTTTTTATAAATGATTTGTTATTTATATTTCAAATCATTTATACTTCCTAAGCTTAAATGATTTTTGATTATTATTTTTTATTTTTTTTAATCATTTAAACTTTTTTCTTTTGAACAATTACGTATGTTCCTACGGAAAACATTTGACCGCATTACTCCGTACAATTTTATTTTGCACGGTATACGGCAAATGTCCTC
>CANPWP010000030.1 GCA_947584595.1 uncultured Clostridia bacterium
ATTCAAAACAGTTCACAGATACAATTGACGTTACTGTTTATGCTTTCAACTTAGCTGAGGGCGAAAAAGCAACATATTCAATTGATTATGCAAATGCAAGTTCTGAAGATGTAACTGATAAAGAATTCACAGAGCCTGTAACAACTACTCTTGCAGAAACTGCAACAGTTACAGTCAAAGCAGGTACCGCTACAGAAACCTGCACATTTACATTGGTAGGCGGAGCTTATATTACTGTTAATGCTTTGGATGAAGCAACAAAGTTACCTTACACAGGTGATATTTATGCATATACCTTTGGCGGAGACAGAGTTGGTGACGCATTTAATTTAATGACACCGGTAGAAGGTACAATAGGTCAATATACTTATTATATTAACGGTTCTGCACAAGTTATCTTTACAAATGCTGATAACTGGGAAGATGCCGTTAAGTTTATAATTATTGATCCTTTAACAGGAGCTCCTGCTTCAAATCAGGAACCTCTTGTTTCTGCAGGTGAAGAAGTAACCTTTACATTGTCATTACCTGCTTCTAAATAACATTGGTCAACCGAAAAGTTAAAATTTATTCAGTTGATTAAAAAGAGAGTGGCGGCTATTTCAGCCGCCACTCCGAACTGTAGAGAAAAAATATATTAACATAAAAGAACGAGAATATGGCAGTGACGCTGACTTAGGGAGAGATATTCAACTAATTAAACTTTTTCAATAATTATTGTAATATTTAAAGCATTTTCTCTTCCTCCGTCTGCGGAAAAGTCGCATCTGCATCCCTCATTAAAGGGATGCAGATGGTTTTCGTCTTTTTTGTATCATAAATTTTTCAACATGTCGGAGTGATGGATATTTTGTCGCCACTATTAAATAAAAAAAGTTCTAATTGGGGTGATTACAATTAACTCTTTTATACAACAAAAGGTCAAATTTTTGAGCTTCTTTTTAGTTGTTGCAATGTTATTTGGAATATTTACTATTTTTCCAATAACTGCCTCAGCCGAAGCAGGGGATACCTTTACTGATAAACAAGGACTTACATATACAGTAAATAGCGATAATACTTCGGTTTCTGTAACAGGCTTTGATAAAAGCACTACCAAATTAACAATTCCGGGACAAATTAAAAATGGAGATATTACATATACGGTAAATTCAATAGGAGCGGCTGTATTTAACAGTTGTTCTGATTTACAATCTGTTGAACTAAATGAAGGCATTGAAACGATAAATATGAGTGCATTTTTAAATTGCTCAGGTCTTGAAGAAATAAATTTTCCTGAATCTATGAAGACAATAGCAATGAATGCATTTAATGGATGTACGTCTTTAAGAAGTGTAGAGATTAATTCAGATTTAATATTAGCTATGTGGTCATTCAGTGGCTGCACAAGTTTAAAAAAAGTAACATGTTACGCTTTTAATACTCAATTTATTGCAACTGCTTTCACAGGTGTAACTCCTTCTAATGTCACAATATATGGATATGAAGGAAGCACTGCCGAAAAATTTGCTACAGAAAACAGCTATAAATTTGAAAAAATCACTGTAGACCCTACAGTTTTAAATAATCTTTTGGAAGATGCAAAAGCCAAAAGTGAAATTATGTACACAGCTGATTCTTATAAAACGCTTGCGGACGCTATAAAAAAAGCTGAAGACATATTAAAACAAGAAAAACCAAGTGATGCCGATATTTTAAAGTGCATAAAAGAATTAAATGACGCTATTAACAGTTTGGTATTAGATAATATTACTGACGGCGTTATTTGGCAAACAATTGATGAGGGTAAAGCAATTGAAATCATTGGAGTTACAGAAAAGGTAGGCAGTGAACTTACAATTCCATCAGAAATAAAAGACTTGCCTGTTACTTCTATTGGTGAAAACTCTTTTGTTAATGTAAATTATAAAAACATTATAATACCTGACTCTGTAACGATTATTAAAAAACAAGCATTTAATGTAGGAGTTCTTATAAAAAAAATAACTTTTGGTGAAAATTCTCAGCTTGAAACAATTGAAAATGAGGCTTTTGTTATCGATAAGAGTGTAGAAACAGACAAAATGGAGGAAATTTCCTTACCCGCATCCTTAAAAACAATTGGCGACAAGGCATTTGGTCAAAGAAAAAATTTGACTAAAGTTATAGTTAATTCAAAAGATGTAGTATTTGGTAATAATGTTTTTGAAGGTAACCAAAAACTTACAATTGTAGGTTATGAAAACAGTACGGCTCAGGCATATGCGGATGCAAACGGCCACAGATTCAGTTACCTTGGAATGGATTTAACAGAACTTAAGGAACTTATTACTCAGGCAGAGGCAACGAGCCCTCAGACTGACGCTCTTAAGACGGCAATCAGAGAAGCAAATAAATTTGTTGCTCAATATGAGGTTAACGGAATGGGTTCTCCAAGCGACCTTGCAAACTGCATAAAAGCATTAAAAGACGCTATGGGAATACAAGACGAGTCAACAACTCAAACTGAACCTACAACTGTTGAAACAGAACCAACAACTAATGCAACAGAACCAACAACTAATGCAACAGAGCCTACGACTGATGTAACAGAACCTACAAGTTCTCCTGAACCTGTATATGAAACGGTTCTTCTCGGTGACGCAGACGGCAACGGAATTGTTAATATTAAGGACGTAACATACATTCAGCTTTATCTTGCAAGATTACTGAATCAAAG
>CANPWP010000031.1 GCA_947584595.1 uncultured Clostridia bacterium
TCATAAATTCTATTCATTTAATGATTTTAAAAAGCAACTTGCTGTTCACAACAGAGAATATAATAAATTCCCTATGCGTCCTTTAAATTGGAAATCTCCTGCTGATTATATTAACTCCTTTCTTTCTACCAGCGAAGTTTTCTAATTTTGTAACACATCATTAACAAACCTACAAATAATTTGTAATTTTGTATATTGATACACTTTTCAAACCCTTATTATTATGTTATAATTATTATAATTGATATATTGGGGTATTGTTATGTTCAGACGCATTCAAAATATTGATGATATAGTTATTGAGCGTATTGCCAAACTACATTCACCGATTAAAAATAAAATAATGATTGCTTTTTCTACTGCCGGCAATATGGGACTTGTATGGTTTGCTATCTGCCTGCCCTTTCTGATAAATGCTCCATGGCGTGCCACAGGTGCAAATATAGTTTTCGGACTTTGCGTTGCACATTTAATGGGAGAAATTATTATTAAGCATATAGTAAGAAGGACAAGACCTTGCCATGACTTGAAAGATGAAGAGCAGATAATTAATAAACCTAAATATTATTCATTCCCGTCAGGTCATACAACGGCGTCTTTTTCGGTTGTAGGAGTGACAATGCTCAGGTGTAGTGCGCCTATAGCGCTTTCTGTATTGTGTTTGGCTTTGCTGATAGGATTTTCAAGGCTGTATTTGAGAGTACATTATTTGTCTGATGTAGTGGCAGGTGCGTGTTTAGGCTTAATGTGCGGTTGGGCATCTGTATCTATATTTGAACGCTTTGTTGCATCATTTTTTTAAACTGATAAAATAATTAATACAATTTATAAATAAGATCGGCAGTTACAAAGTGTAGTCTGACGATCTTATTATTTTAAAATCGATTAATTGTTACAAAAATTACATTTTTGTTACATCTAATTTTTTTGTTGACACTCCTGTTTATACTATCTGTAATAAAAATCAAGCCGATTTTTATGGAAAAATTTTGATGTGGAAAAGTTTAAAAAATTTAAAAATGGTAAAATTATAGTTTTTTAAGTTAAAATCAGCTGTTTTTTATTGAGTTATTAACACTTTCCACATAGTTATCAACATTTTTGTTGGTAAAACAGAATAATACTAAAAGTATAATTCTTTAAATATATTTTTTATCGAAAAAAAGAATACTTTTTAAATTTTTAAAAGAATTAAATGTATAGATTTCCAAATTTTTACCCATAATATTTTTGAAAATTTTTAATTCGGGAGAACTTTTATGATAAAAGGTATAAACAGACATGTAATAGAGGTTACAAAAACCGATAATATTTATTATGAAAGAGCTATTTTGATTGTAAGGCCTGAATTTACGGGTGAAGAAAAACGACTGCTTGAAAAAGAGGCAAAAAAAATGCTGAAGGATATGAACCCTCCTTCTGTAATAAAAAACAAAAGACAATTTGTAAAAAAACTTGTGTTACTTATAATGCCAATGCTTGCAGGTGCGGTGCTTACTTTATGCTTTATTGGGATTTTAGGCGCAATATAATTTGCTTGTATATTTATAATAAAAACTAAATCATTTAATTTAAACCCTTGTCATATATTAATACTAAACACCAATTAAAAGCGGATACCTTTAAAATAGTGTTTAGTAAATTAGTGTTGTGACGGGGATTTTTTATGAATAAAAAAACATTTAAATATTTGGAAATTTCGGGAGCTGCAGTAACGTTTATAATTTGGTTCGTACTGCATCATATTAATTCTTTTGACAGCGGTCATTTGCTTAATTTATTTTTCGGTTCAGCTAATAACAGCGTGTGGGAAAGTATTAAGCTGTACCTGCTTGCCTTTCTGGTATGGAGCGCAATTGAATTTTGCTGGATATTACCCAAATTTAAAACATTTGTTGTAATAAAAACCTTTCTTGTTTATGCAATGGGAATATTATATTGCATTGTAATAACTCTTCTTCAGGTATTGGGTGTTACGGTAAGCGGAATTTTTGAATCAGCCTGTATATTGATATTTTCCATAATAATCTATATTCTTTCATATTATTTTCTAATGAAAGATCCTGATATAAGCTATTTTTTCGTACCGTGTCTTTTTATGCTGCTGCTTTTTTCGGTTTCGTATATTTGCTTCACACCATATCCTTTAAAAATCCCCGTATTTTACGATTTCCAAAACAACATATACGGAATTATTCCGATAAATTTCGACAGAGGCGCAATTTTTCTTGACAGTTTGTACGGAAATTAGCTTTTTTTCTGTGTAAATATTTATAAATTTTCTATTCTAAAACGAAATTAATTATGTTATACTAAAATGTGTATTTATAAACAATATTTAGTATAAAATTGTTGTATATGCAGAATCATTAACACTATATAGTATAAATAAGGATAAAAAATGGATAGAAAATTGAAAGAAACAAAAAGCGATGTTATTGCCGGAAGAAATCCGGTTTCAGAAGCAATAAAAGGCGGAAGAACAATTGATAAAATTATGATAGCAAAAGGCTCAAAAACAGGCGCAATAGTGGGGATCCTCGCAAAGGCAAAAGAGAAAAAGATTCCCGTTAAAGAGGTCGATTCAAAGAAACTTGATTTTTTAAGCGGAGGGGCAGTTCATCAGGGAATTATTGCAACAGCGGCGATAAAAGAATATCAGACGGTTGACGATATTTTTGCCTTGGCAGAAAGCAGAGGAGAAAGCCCGTTTATAATTGTACTTGATGAAATTGAAGATCCCCACAACTTGGGGGCAATTATCAGAACTGCCGAATGTGCAGGAGCTCACGGAGTTATAATTCCCGAGAGAAGAAGCGCAACATTGAATTACACTGTGGGAAAAGCTTCTGCGGGAGCAGTTGAATATATGCCTGTTGCAAGGGTTACAAATCTTGTTAACTGCATTGACAGTCTTCGTGACAGAGGACTCTGGGTATTTGGCGCAGATATGAACGGAACGGATTATACTGAATGTAATTTTAAAGGTGCGGTTGCAATTGTAATAGGCAATGAGGGAAAAGGCTTAGGCAGGCTTGTAAAGGAGCATTGCGACGCCATAGTAAGCCTTCCTGTAAAGGGGCATATAGATTCTCTGAATGCCTCGGTTGCAGCAGGAATTTTAATGTATCAGATTGCAAAGCAAAGATAGATAATAAAGTTTTAATAGCAGGAGAGAGCAGTTTTGAAAAATAAGAATAAAAAAATGGATATTTCTCAAAATCACCCTGAAGTTAAACAGGATACGATAAAGTTTAAAAATAAAGATTTAGTAATAGATAACATTCTTGAAGAAACCCGTTTTTTAACTGAAAGAGATAAAATGGAGGAAACTGCAAAGAAATATCGTGCAAAGCCTAAAATGGACGAAATTTTCAGTAACGCATCAAAAAAAATAAGGTATAAAAACACAAATCCTCTTGATTTGGATAGCGATAAAAAAAATCAGGAAAGAAATCAAGAGGAAAATTCCTTAGTTGATGAAGATACAGCGGTAACGATGCAGACTGAAATATTAATGGACAACCCTGACGGAGCGGTTATGCCGGTTGTTAAATCGGAAGAAACGGAAAAAGACGAAGATAATGATGAAAAATCTGAAAAAACCGAAGCATTTGAGAACATTGATAACGCTAATGAAGAGCCCGAGGAAGAAAAGGCAGTTGTAACCTTAAAGCCGGAATATTCCGAGAACACCACATTTTCTGAAGATGTATTGGATGACGTTGAAGATCTGCATATAAGAAACGTAACGGTAACTGATTTCGACTCAATAGATATTGATTTAGACCTCGATAAAAAGCAAAAAGAAGAGGCTATTGAAAATTTTTCACAAGAAAAGAAAAATAAAGAGGACGATAAAAAGGACAGCAAAAATAAAAAAGATAAAACTATTAATCCCGAACAATTAAAAGAAGAGATAAAAGGCAATTATGAAAAATTATTCGGAATAAAAAAACCGAAAACACAGGTGATTATTTCAAGGGTACCTGTTTATCAGAGAGAAGAAGATGTCGATAAGGTACATATCAGAGCAGGAAAATTCTCAACGGTTTTAAGACATGAATATGAAATGTATTTAAAATCGAACGACCCGTCGATATCTCATATAATAAAAAAGGAAAGCAATCACGAGCCAGAAGAACAGCAAACCGACAAACAGGTCAAAAAGTCCTTTACTGAAAAAGTGCTTCAGGCGGTTGTAGGTTTTTTCTCAAGCGAAGAACAGCAAATTGCACAGGATGTTCCTCCTGAAAAAATAGAAACAGTTGAAGATTATAAGTCTAAAGATGATGCAAAAAGTATTTTAGATGAAATCAATCTTAATATAAAAAAGCTGTTTTTAAGAAGTCTGGGAATGGGAGCAATTTTAGCGGTTACTCTCGTAATTGCTGTTCTTGTAAGAATAATTCCACAACAGATTTGTTCAGGAATTGCAAATGCTCCGATTGTTTATGCGGTTGTAAACCTGTTGCTTTTAGGAGTTTCTGTTGTTATTAACCGTGTTACTATAATAAGCGGCTTAACACCATTAGTAAAATTTAAAGGCAATTCGGATACCGCTTTGTCGGCAGCGGCCGTTGCCGCCGCTTTGCAGGCTGTAATCAGCTTTTTCTTTATAATTGGAGCAGACACTTTTACCGTTCAATATTTCAGCGTTATAGCTATGCTGGGATTTTTTGCAAATACACTTGGCAAGCTTTATATGGTATTAAGAGTTAAAGACAACTTCAAATTTGTAATCTCCAATGCACCTAAATATGCCGCAAAAATTTATACCAACGAAGATATTGCCTCAAAAATGATGAGCGGGACTGTCTTTGAAAGACCTATTGTAGCATATCAGCATAAAACAGGATTTTTGTCAAATTTTCTTAAAATTTCTTATGCACCCGACCCAAGCGAAGAACTTGCAGGTAAATTTGCACCCTTTACAATCATAATTTCTTTTGTGGTTGCAATTGTTTACGGATTTGTACACCAGTCATTTAACGGTGCAATTAATGCGCTTGCTGTGATGACTGCAATCAGTATTCCTGTTGCTACATTGCTGGCAGTTAATGTTCCTATGAGAATATTATGTAGGAAGCTGTTGTCTAAGGAGGCAATGGTATCAAGCTACCCCTCTGTTAAGCAGTTTTGCGACAGTACGGGAGTTATAGCAGATGCAAAAGAGCTTTATCCGGAGGGCAGAGTTATGCTTGACGGAATAAAAACTTTTATTAATCACGGTGCAGATGAAGCATTAATTGCCTGTGCGGCGATTTTAAAGGAAGCCGAGAGTCCAATGTCAACGATTTTTGACAGGGCAATTGATAAGGGAGAAGGCTTACCTCATGTTGAGAGCTTTTTGTATGAAGATTCAATGGGACTTGTGGGCTGGGTAAACAGCGAGCGTATATTAATCGGTTCAAGGGAACTTATGGAAAAGTATAATATTGATACTCCCTCTTCCGACTATGAAGAAAAATACCGCTTAGAGGGCAAGGATATTACCTACTTGTCTAAAGCAGGCGAACTTGCGGCTATGTTTGTATTAAAATACAGCGCAGACCCTGAAATTGCGGAAGAGTTACGCCGAGCAGAGGAAAACGGTGTAAGCATTTTAGTTAGAACCACGGATAACAACATTACATCAGAGAAAATAGCAGACGACTTCAGAATTTTCTACCGCTCTGTTAAAGTATTGCCCACAGGACTGGGGAACGAAGGCAAGGCAATTCAGGAACAGGTTGAAGAGTCGTCCCGTGCGTATCTTGCAACAAGAGGAAAGTTTACATCTCTTATCAGAGGCATTTCCGGTTGTGTAAGGTTAAGCAGCAATATATCCTTATCGGTAATGATACAGCTTATTTCAATAATTTTAGGCGTTCTTATATGCAGTCTTTTGTGCCTTTATTCAGGAGTGCAGGTTCTTGGCACAATGGAAATATTGATATACGCAGTATTCTGGGCGGCGGCCGCAGTAATAGCGCCGTTAATTAAAAGACCTTAAGGAGAAAATTTATGTTAATAGCACCGTCACTTTTATCTTGTGACTTTTCCAAGATGGGACAGGAAATAAAACGAATGGAAGAAGCAAAGGCTGATTTTATGCACCTTGATGTAATGGACGGTCACTTTGTATCCAACATTACTTTTGGCGCACCTGTAATTAAAGCGGTCCGCTCCTATACAGACGTTCCCTTTGATGTTCATTTAATGATATCGGAGCCGCTGAAATATATTGATGATTTTGCATCGGCAGGAGCAGACATAATTACATTTCATATAGAAAGCAATTCCGATATTCAGCAGACAATTGACAAAATTAAAAGTAAAGATATAAAGGCGGGGCTTGTAATTAAACCGAATACACCGTCAAGCACTGTTTTTCCGTATTTAAAGGATTTGTATATGGTGCTTGTAATGACAGTAGAGCCGGGTTTTGGCGGACAAAATTTTATGGCTGATATGCTTTCAAAGGTTACCGAAATTAAAGAAAAGGCAAAAACAGAAAATCCCGAACTTTTAATTGAGGTTGACGGTGGTATTGCAGAAGATACGATCGGACAAGCCGCAAAAGCAGGAGTTGATATTTGCGTTGCAGGAACAGCGGTTTTTAAAGCTGAAGACAGTAAAAAAGCCATTGAAAAATTAAAGGCTGCTGCGGAAAAGATGAATAACTAATATTAAAAAATCAAACAAATATTTTAAAAAAATTGCAGGGGCGGATATAAAATCCGCCCCTGTTTGCAATATCGAGTGCAACATATAAAATTTTGTAAATATGATTTTTGTAATGAGCGCTGTCTTTCATACGTTCAGGAATATAATTTTCAATCAGCTTATATTCTGCTTCTTACACCGTAAAACCTCTGCCCCATCATATCTGAAATAAATAAATTAATTAAACTGCGGTAAATCCTTGCCTGAAAATTCCAAATAATGTTTTTTCATACATTCAAAAGTTTCAGGACTTAAATCATGCTCTATTTTACAGGAATCTTTCAGTGCCGTTTCTTTATCAACTCCGATAGACATAAAAAATTCTGCAACAATAACATGGCGTTCGTACATTCTTGTAGCTATTTCTTTTCCCTTTTCGGTAAGAGTAATATATCCTTCTTCGTTTTTATCAATATACCCCTCTTTGTTAAAATTCTTCATAGCAACACTCACGGTGGGCTTTGAAAACCCAAGAGCATTGCATATATCTATTGACCGAACACTGCCCAGTTTTTTTTGAAGCATATAAATAGTTTCAAGGTAGTTTTCTGCAGATTCATGTATTTGCATATTCATCACCTAAAATAAAAAATTATACTTATAATCTTAAATTATGTATTTATTGTAACATAAATTAATTATTTAAGCAATAAAAAGTTAAAATTTATTGTGTATTCTAATTTCTTTTATTTCAATTAATAGTTATAAAAAACAATGCTGTCCCAAAACAAATAAAGTTTTAAGACAGCATTTTACTTTACCGTTGTTTTTATAAAAAGCAGCCAATGGGTTGAACCTATTAGAGCAGACAGCACCGTATAAATACACTTTTGTAACTAAAGCTAAACAAAAAACACATAGCGCTGATTGTTGCCAAACATAACTTTTCAATACTTTATAATACATCAAATCATTAACTGTGATAATTATTCACTATAAAATATTAACACATAAGTATTCATTTGTCAACATATGTATTCATAAGAAAGCAAAAAATTATTTACACTGTCTTTATGAGGTGATACTATGTTTGTGCCAATGTTAGATTCAAAAATCGTTGGAGAAGTAATATCAGAATTCAGGAAGAAAAAAGGATTGTCACAAGAGGTTCTGAGCGGACTTTCAGATATAGGCAGAACTCATTTGAGTGCAATAGAAAGAGGAGAAAGAAAACCGACGCTTGAAACACTTTATAAAATTTGCAATGCATTAGATGTAACAATGAGTGAAATGGTTGAAAAAATAGAAGAAAGATTATAACTTTTTGCTTCCTATATTAAGTTTATACTTGTTTTCTTGTTTTCGTAATGCATTAAAGTCCCGTTCAAATTTTACTGTCTTATTCACCCGACTGTTTAAGAGCAAATTTCCTATAAAGCACAAAAACAGGCGGATTTGATTCCGCCTGTAAACCTTATTTTGCTTTAATTATTCAGTTTATTATTCCGCTTTATCTTCAACAAGAGTTACTTCGACTTCAAAGGTTTTTTCTTCATTGGAAATATACGGCGAACGGTAAACCTCCAGCGTTATTTTATCGCCCGCCTTGTGCTTTTCAAGAATAGTAAAAACATCTCCGAAGGTTGACACGCTTTCACCGTCAATTTTTGTAATTACGTCATCTTTCTGTATACCGCTGTCCTTTAAAGGTCCGTCAGGCTCCACAGAGTCTACCAATATACCTGCCGGCAGGTCATATATGGACTGTTGCTCCGCAGTAACTGCAATACCTATCAGTCCCATTTTTACTCTGCCTGTTACATAACCGCTTTTCATAAGCTCATCAACAACGGTTTTTATTGTTTCGCTTGGAATGGCAAAACCCATTCCTTCATATTTCTCAGATACTATTTTTGAAGTATTCATACCGATTATCTGTCCGTAAAGGTTACAAAGAGGGCCGCCACTGTTACCGGGATTAATTGCGGCGTCGGTCTGAATATATTTTACATTTGTATTAGACGGAACTGTTCTGTTAAGTGCAGATATTACACCGCTTGTCATTGAATTTTGATATCCTATACCGCCGGGATTTCCGATAGCAACAACGCTTGAGCCTACTTTCATATCCTCCGATTTAGAGAATGTTGCAGGCTTTAAGCCTGTTGCATCTGCTTTTAAAAGTGCAATATCCATTCGTGAATCATATGCAACAACGCCTGCGGTATATTCTTTACCGTCGCTTGTAATTACCTGAATTGCATAAGCAGTTTTGCTGTTATTGATTATATGAGAATTTGTAATGATGTAACCGTCTTGAGAAATTATAATTCCTGAGCCTTGTGTTGTACATTCCGATATGTCGGTTATTTCATCGTAATAACACACAATTCCTACAACAGACTGTGATACAGCGTTATAGGTATATTCGGAATTATATTTTGTATTGTTCTTATCGCTGACTGAGTTATCGAGCTTTAATCCGTCATAATCAGGATTTATTTTATCACTGTAATCGGATTCATTGTGCTCTTCATTCTTTATCGTCGGTTGAACATGATCATAACCGTTTGAGGGAATGATTGAATTTCCATTTCTGTCTGACGATAGCGAGCTTTGTCCCAAGGAATAACTGAGCATTCCAACAAAACCGAGCAGACAAATTCCGAACAAAACAACAAGGCAAATTAAAAACACCTTTAATCCTGTGGTATTTTTTTTAGGAGGCTGATTCATTGGAGAATTTGCCATACCAACATTATTTGCCGAATTGTTATAAGGATTATTATTATAACTTTGATTTGCAAACTGAGAATTTCCATAGGGCTGATAGCCCTGATTGTACGTATACCCCGTATTTCCGTTATTATTCTGCATATAAGGCTGAGAACTGCCCTGCTGTGAATATCTGTTATAGTTATTTTGGGGATTGTATTGACCGTACTGATTATTTTGATTATACTGATTGCTTTGATTATATTGATTATTGGGGTTATAGTTTTGTGATGGAGTATTTATTCCGTATGGATAATTTACTCCCGAATTGCTTTTTGAAAAAGTCTGGTTATTCTGATAATTTTGTTGTGGCTGAGAAACTTGCTGATTATGATAATCACCGGAATTATAGCTGTTTTGAAAGCTTTGAGGCGGAATATCCGGTATTCCCAAATCATCATCAGCCTGAAATTTTTCATCGAAATTTATATTATTTGTACTGTTATCTTTAAAAGCCGTTTCGTTTTCCTGCTGTGTATTTGAAATTTCAGGTGTTGTCTCGTTTTCCTGAGAAGCAGGAGTTGTGTTTTCCTGCAACACCTCATTTTTAGCATTATTGTGCTGAAAAGCAACATTTTTAAAAGCTTTAGTCGGAAAATCCGGTTCTCTCGGAATATTATTCATATTTTCAAAAGTATTGTTTTGGTTATCCATATTTAACCTCCGAACAAGTATTAAAATCTATTTATCATTACATATATTATACTCTTTTGAAAAAGTAAATCAACCTAAATAAGTGTTTATATACTAAACATTAATTGAAAATAAGATGAAAATTTAAAGCAAATTTTGTGTCAAACCAAGAACGACGAAGCAGTATGACGCAAAATCTGTTTAAAGGATATCCATTAATTATAGTTTAGTATAATGTAGTGTAACTGAATTTTTAAAGGATTATGTAAAAATTATTTCTTATTGTATTATTAATTGTCAAATTTTTCACAATTTTAAAAATATTTCTATTAAAGACTTTATATTCGCAAAATTTTATAGTATAATAATTTTAACAACGGTGTTTTCACCGAAAATTTATCGGAGGTAGATAATAATGCCATTAGTAAATGCAAAGGAAATGCTTACAAAAGCAAAAGCAGGTCATTATGCAGTAGGTCAGTTTAACATTAACAATCTTGAATGGACAAAGGCTATCCTTTTAACTGCGCAGGAGTTAAATTCACCGGTTATTCTCGGTGTGTCTGAAGGTGCAGGAAAATATATGTGCGGCTACAAAACAGTAGTAGGCATGGTAAACGGTATGCTTGAAGAGCTTAACATCACTGTTCCTGTTGCTCTCCACCTTGACCACGGTTCATACGAGGGTGCAAAAGCTTGTATTGAAGCAGGTTTTAGTTCAATTATGTTTGACGGTTCACATTATCCAATTGAGGAAAACGTTGAAAAAACCAAAGAATTAGTTGCTGTCTGCAACGAAAAGAATCTTTCAATCGAAGCTGAGGTTGGCTCAATCGGCGGTGAGGAAGACGGCGTTATCGGCGCAGGCGAATGTGCCGACCCTCAGGAATGTAAAATGATTGCTGATTTAGGTGTAACAATGCTTGCGGCAGGTATCGGAAATATTCACGGAAAATATCCTGAAAACTGGCAGGGCTTAAGCTTTGAAACTCTTGACGCTGTTCAGCAGCTCACAGGCGAAATGCCTTTGGTTCTCCACGGCGGCACAGGTATTCCTTCCGATATGATTAAAAAAGCTATATCATTAGGCGTTTCAAAAATTAATGTTAATACAGAATGTCAGCTTGCATTTGCCGATGCTACAAGAAAATACATTGAAGCAGGTAAAGACCTTCAGGGCAAAGGCTTTGACCCGAGAAAACTTCTCGCTCCGGGCTTTGACGCTATCAAAGAAACCGTTAAAGAAAAAATGGAACTTTTCGGTTCTGTTAATAAGGCTTAATTTTAAAGCTGTATTTATAAAATAATAAAAATAGACAAATGGCTGCCTCAAAACGAATTAAGTTTTGAGACAGACATTTTTTTGTGGCTCTATAATAAATGTTGGAGTAACAAATAGAGCCTACAAAAATAAAAATAATAAGAAAGCAAAAAAAGTAGAGCATATTTTAAACAAATCCGTTAAACTGGAATTGACAATAAACCAGAAACGGAGGTTTAAAAATATGCTCTACAAACATTTTACCGAAAAACTCATAGAATTGCAAGACATTGAAATAGAAAAAGTTGAAGAAATTAATAATGCTCTACATATTTTTTGCCGTTTAAAGAGAAAGGCTCATAAATGCCCTTGTTGTAATACTTTAACTGATACTGTGCACGATTATCGTGTACAAGTTATTAAGGATATTCCTGCTTTCGGCAAAAACTGTTTTATCCATTTAAAAAAGCGAAGATATCGTTGCTCCTGCGGTAAGCGGTTTGCTGAACATAACTCTTTTCTTCCCCGTTATTATCGTATGACTAACAGACTTTGCTCGTATATCATTGACAAATTAAGAAATGAAGTATCTTTTTCAAGCCTTGCCAGTGAGGTTAACCTCTCAGTCAGCACTGTTATCATAATATTCGATTTAGTTTCCTATTCTCTAAAAGAACTCCCTGTGGCTCTTTCTATTGATGAATTTAAAGAAAATACAAATGGAGAAAAATACCAATGCATTCTCACAGACCCTGTTAACAAAGTTGTTTTAGATATACTTTCTAAAAGATACGCAAATACAAAAACAAGTGACAGCTTGATTTACTATCGCTTGTTTATATCTAATTCTCTTTTTTCGGGTTTACCCCAACTATTGACATAGAGCCTAATAATATTAGTATTAACAATTATTTTGAGTAAAAAAAGCCAATTCCCTGTATCCATCGGGAATTGGCTTTTTAATTTTATTAATAATAATTTATAAATAAATGATTATACATCATTTTTATTTAAAGAAAAAAGAAGTCGGAGCAATAATAACCTTGCTCCGACCATGGTGCGAGTGTTCATAAGGGATTTCATAAAATCACAACCAGCACCCGGCGCACGGATTCAATTCGCACATTCGATTTTTATCGAAAATGAAGCTTTCAAGCTATCTGAAAAACCACTTGAAACAACCGAAACAACTAACTGACATATAATTGTTGTGTAGAATTACAATTGATGTGTTACAGTAAATAAAAAATGATAGCGAATAGAAAGCCTCTGTGTTACAGTTAAGTTGTGAAACAAAAACAACAGGAGGAAACTATTCGCTATGAATACTGTAACACAAACAATGTACTTTAGGCAAGCATTAATTAAATATTCTCAAAAATATGGTGTGACTAAGTGGATTATACAGAAGAAGTTTTAAACTTTCCCGCAAAAAATAATTTTGTTTTTTGTACACATACGTTTTAATAAAAATTCAAACAAAGCAACAAAAAACTGAGTTGCATATTTTTTAAAAAACAAATTTTTATAGTATAGACAGTCTCACTCAGTAAATAATATTTGTAAAAGTAATAATGAGGTGAGCTTATGAAAAAACAATATGATTATGACGATGAAAGTTATCCTATAAACGACTATTTAGAGTTAAGCTCTATATCTGCTTATGGCTGCACAGGATTGATTCCTTCTGCAATAACCGAACATGGAGAAAAAGATTCTTACGAGGAGCTGTATCCATATGTTCCGCCGATGGTAAGACCTGATAAACACAATAAAAATTATAATGATATAGAAACAAACAATTAAGAGCCGGTGACTATCCCTATCCGAGCAGACAGCACCATATAAAAACACTCTTTTGTACCCGACTGTTTCTGGGCAATTACCTATAAAGTAAAAACTTCCGCCGTTTCCTTTTATTCGGAAACGGCGATTTTTGATTTATAATAAAAATGTTTTAATTTTTTATAAAAAGTATTGACACAGATATTTTTGTATGGTATTTTATATACATAGATAATCTATGTATAGTAATTCTATGTATAGGAGGGATAAGATGAATAATAAATTTATTGAAGAGGTTACAAAGCATATTAAAAACAAAACTGCAAAGCAAAGTATAGAAGATGAGCTAACCTCACATATTCTTGATAAAATCGACTATTATGTAGAAATAGGCTATACAAAAGAGCAGGCACAAGAAAAGGCAACAGAAGATATGGGCGATCCCGAAGAAACTGCCGTTCCTCTTAACAGCCTGCATAATATAAAGTGGTATCAAAAAAGAGAAAATATTGTTGCTATAATCTTAAACGCAATTTTAATTATTGCTGTTTGGTGTTTTCATACCCCATTATTATATGACAATTCTAATTTATCTCTGTTTTCTCTTATATATTCCCCTGTACCCTTTAATGCCATACACTATCTATATATTGACCTAATCTCTTTTGCTTTTTTTATTTTGACCGTAATTACTATTAATTTGGCAGGAAAAAACCGCAGCAAATTTATTGCAGTATTAACGGCGGGATCTGTATTTATACAAATTATTTTTCCACCCTTTCAGCCTATGCTTTATTCAGTTGCAAAGATTATTACAAGCGGGCTAAACGGATATACAAACAGCGTATTTTCATATGCTTTTATTGAAGAAAATATTAAACCCATTTTAAGTATAGGCTCATTAGTAATTGCTTTAGTATTACTTTTGCTGTGTATTTACATATTTATAGGTACTTATCTTAAGGAGCGTGGAAAAGCCACAAAACACCTTTGGAAACCTTACAAAATTTTAAAAACGATTTTAATCTGTTTTCTTTCATTAAACATTATTCTTGTATCTGTTTGTTCAACGATTGCTTATGTCAATATTGATGAAAAAATTGCAAAAATTAATCAAATTAAAATGCGGGAAATTGAATTTGTTGTAAATACACCTATTGTCGATAAAAAAATAGAAGAACTTAAAAAAGATGTTGAACAGGCAGACCTTAACCCTTTAACAGCAAAAGCATATGCAAATTATCAATCCTATAATGACAGCTCGTATATTACCGCTTATTGCGAACCTGGCTCAAATGTTGAAATTCTGACATTTACAGTAACAACATCATCAAAGCTTGCTACTATCAATAAGGATATTTATTTAAGTGAATCTGAGTTTGATAAATACAAAGATATAATGAACACACAGGACAATGAAGATAATATTTTAAAAAGTTACAGCAACAATACAGATACACTTGCATTATGGTTATTAAGCCTTACAAAACCTGAATTGACATTAAGTAATTTTATGGACAGTGAATTGTATCAAAAGGCTTTAACTGTTGACAAAACCTCGCAAACAGATGAAAACGGTAACGAATATGAAGATTTAAGATTTTCCTTTGCATTGGAAAGTGATGAATACCGGTCTGTTACATTAGTTTTTAAAAACAATCTTTTAGCAGGATTACAGTTTTGGAAAAAGTAAGGAGTGATCAATGTGAAAATAAGCAAAGAATTAATTAAAGGAAGTACCTCGCTTTTGGTTTTAAGCGTACTGAAAGAAAACGATTTGTATGGCTACAAGATAATTAAAGAAATCGAAAAACAAAGTGAAAATGTATTTGTTCTAAAAGAGGGTACACTGTATCCCATTCTTCATGCACTTGAAGAAGAAAATTTCCTTGAAAGCTATTGGGAAGAAAACGAGGGCAGAAAACGCAAATATTATCATATTACAAAAAAGGGATTAAAGTACCTTAAAGAAAAAAGGCAGGAGTGGCAGGTTTTTTCAACATCAGTAAACAAGGTTTTAGGAACTGCTTTAGGGTAACAATATAATAGATATTTTTATTGACAAAGCAACTCAATTATATTATTGTAATGGTGTATTAAAAATGATATTCTTTAGGGGGAATAATTATGTTAATTACAACAAGCAATTTTATTTCAGGCAGAAAATATCAGGAGTTGGGAATTGCTCAGGGAAATACGGTTCAGAGCGTTCATTTCGGCAAGGATTTTATGGCAGGTCTTAAAACCATCGTTGGGGGAGAGCTTAAATCTTACAATGAAATGATGACAAAAGCAAGAAAAGTTGCAACAGACAGAATGATCGAAGACGCTCAAAATATGGGAGCAGACGCAGTTATCTGTATGCGTTATGCATCAAGTACTATTACACAAGGCGCTGCTGAAATTCTTGCTTACGGAACAGCGGTAAAGTTTGTTGACTGATAATTAAAAATAAAGTTTCAGGGCTGTCTTAAAATGAATTAATTTGAGACAACCCTTTTTACATATTAGAAAATAAAAATTATTCTGACATTTTAAAATAAAAAATCCATTTTTATTAACAATTAAATACCCAATACTTAATTTACAAGCATTTTTTTTATTTTATATACATCACCGTCCATAATTTTGTAATTACTTTTCAGTTTGCCTTTTATTTCAGGAGATATACTCTGATGTATATAAAGGCTGTCTATTCCAAAATCGGCCGCCCCTGATATGTCTGAAATATAATCGTTGCCAATCATTATGGACTCGTCTTTTTTAAGAAAGTATCTTTCAAACAAAATTTTATAGTAATTTACATCAGGTTTCGAACATTCCTCATCTGAGCTTATGACAATTCCATCAAAGTATTTTTCCAGACCAAGCATTATAATTTCATTTTCAGTAAATGAACGCTGTGCATTTGAAAGCAGATAGATCTTCTTTCCCTTTGCTTTTAATGTATCAAGCAAATCAATAACACCGTCATACAATTTAATATAAACGGTTGAATAACATCTGAATACAGCCGCAGTTTCAAGTACCTGTGCCTTTGAAACTTTTATGTTCTTTTCTGTATATAATTTTCTGAAAACCTTTTCTATTTTAATATCAATAACGGTATAGCCTTTGTGTTTTTTATGTATTTTTACCTTTTCTTCTTTAACTAATCTTCCATAAGCGCTGTTTAATTCTTCGGGCGTATAAATTGCTCCCTTATATCCATACCACAGCGCCATCTTTTTCCACAAATCCATATCCCATTCGTTTGTATTAATATCAATTAAAGTTCCGTACAAATCAAAAATATAGTTTTTATACATTATTGTCACCTCATATTGCCCATATTTTAACATACTTTTACCCTTTAATAAAGTATTTGATATTATTTTTATATATGTTACAATATATGAGAGGTGATATTATGACCAAAAAGGAAATTGCACAAAGGGCGGTCGAGGCTTTAAAAAAGGAATATCCTGACGCAATATGCTCTTTGGAATATACAGACCCGCTTCAGCTTTTAGTAGCTACACGCCTTGCGGCACAATGTACAGACGCAAGGGTAAATATGGTAACTCCTGCTTTATTTGAGAGATTTAAAACTGTAGACGATTTTGCAAATTCTACTCCTGAGAAGGTAGCCGAATACATAAAAAGCTGCGGCTTATATAAAACAAAATCAAAAGATATAGTAGCAATGGCAAAAGCTATTAAAGAGAACTTTGGAGGTAAAGTTCCCGATAATATAGACGATCTTATCACTCTTCCCGGTATCGGAAGAAAGACCGCCAACCTGATTATGGGGGATATTTACCACAAGCCTGCCGTTGTAGTTGACACACATTGTATCAGAATTACAAGAAGGCTGGGTTTACATGAACTTACCGACCAGAAGAAGATTGAATTTGCTTTAAAAAAAATTCTTCCACCTGATGAAAGCAGTGATTTTTGTCATAGGCTTGTACATCACGGCAGGGCCGTCTGTACCGCAAGGAAAGCAAAATGCGAAGAATGTTGTATGAGTGAATTTTGCAGAAAAAAGGATTGATCTCATGGTATATTTTATTTATGTTATGCGGAAAAATACGGAAAAAATAAATGAAAAATGTATTTTAAAAATTTAGACATTCGCTCTCTTTGCATTTATATTTTGTAATACTTCATAATGTTTTTTTATTTTTTGCAGTTTGTATTTTTATTTTCAAACTTGCACTTTTTATGGCATAAAAGAAAACAGAAAGTTAAAAATACTTGATAAAGCGTAAGAAAAAATTGCTGTCTCAAAATTAATTCGTTTTGAGACAGCAATTTTTTGTTTTTGTTTCACAACTTAACTGTAACACAGAGGTTTTCTATTCGCTATCCTTTTTTTATTTACTGTAACACATCAATTGTAATCCTACATAATCCTACATTTAATTAAATAATAAATGTTGACATCTCAATTTATGTTTGTTATAATTTTCAGCAGAATATGTTACAGGCGTTGACAGGGAGTAGTACCCGTAGGCTTTTGCAAAGAGAGAAGATGGTTGGTGTAAATCTTCGTAAAATCTTCGGAGGAAGTAGCCCTTGAGCTTTGGACTGAACGGATTTAAAGTTTTTGATAATCTCAGTAGATTCCAACGGAAGCCCGCCGTTACAGGGGACGCAATATAAAGGTTAAACTTCGTATTGCAGAGTGCAGATTTTTCTGAATTTAGGTGGTACCACGGATTTAATTCGCCCTAAGCTTTTAGTAAGCTTAGGGTGTTTTTAGTTTCAGAAAAAAGCGTCGGTAACTGATGAAAACACAAAATCAAATTTCAATATAAGAAGAAAGGAAGATTTTTATGGCAAAGGAATTGGCAAAATCATATGATCCAAGCGAATTTGAAGACAGAATTTATGATTTCTGGCTAAAGGGAAACTATTTTCACGCAAAAGTGGATGAAGATAAAAAGCCTTATACGATAGTCATGCCTCCTCCGAACATTACAGGTCAGCTCCATATGGGTCACGCTCTTGACGAAACCTTGCAAGATATCCTTATCCGCTGGAGAAGAATGCAGGGTTATTCTGCACTCTGGCTTCCAGGAACAGACCATGCTTCAATTGCAACAGAAGCAAAAATCGTTGAAGCCATGCGTAAAGAGGGCATAACAAAAGAAGATTTAGGAAGAGAAAAATTTCTTGAGCGTGCATGGGAATGGAAAAAGGAATACGGCGGAAGAATTACAGACCAGCTTAAAAAGTTAGGTTCAAGCTGTGATTGGGAGCGAGAACGCTTTACAATGGACGAGGGCTGTTCTAAGGCTGTAAAGGAAGTATTTATAAAGCTGTATGAAAAAGGTCTTATTTACAGAGGAGAGCGTATAATCAACTGGTGTCCTCATTGCTGTACTTCCATTTCAGACGCAGAAGTAGATTTTGCAGAGCAGGAGGGTTCATTCTGGCATTTAAGATATCCTCTTACAGACGGTTCAGGCTATGTAGAGCTTGCAACAACAAGACCCGAAACACTTTTAGGCGATACGGCAGTTGCGGTTCACCCTGATGATGAAAGATACAAGGATTTTGTAGGAAAAACCGTCACCCTGCCAATCGTAGGCAGAGAGATCCCCGTTGTTGCAGATGAATATGTTGAGCAGGATTTCGGAACAGGTGTTGTAAAAATTACTCCTGCTCACGACCCTAACGACTTTGAGGTTGGATTAAGACACAACCTGCCTGTTATAAACGTAATGGACGATACTGCCGTTATGAATGAAAATGCAGGCAAATATCAGGGTATGGACAGATACGAGTGCAGAAAAGCCATTGTCAAGGACCTTGAAGAGGGCGGATTTTTAGTTAAAATAGAGCCTATAAAACATAATGTAGGCACCTGTTACCGCTGTAAAACAACAGTTGAGCCGAGAGTTTCAAAACAGTGGTTTGTTAAAATGGAGCCGTTGGCTAAACCTGCCATTGAATGTGTAAAAACGGGTAAAACCAAGTTTATTCCCGAAAGATTTGAAAAAGTCTACTTCCATTGGATGGAAAATATAAAGGACTGGTGTATTTCACGTCAGTTATGGTGGGGACACAGAATTCCTGCATGGTACTGTCAGGATTGCGGAGAAATTATCGTATCTGCCGATACTCCCCATACCTGCCCGAAGTGTAACAGTACAAACCTGAAACAGGACGAGGATACTCTCGACACATGGTTTTCATCAGCCTTGTGGCCGTTCAGTACACTTGGCTGGCCTGAAAAAACAAAAGAGCTCGAGTATTTTTACCCTACCAACACCCTTGTAACGGGATATGATATTATTTTCTTCTGGGTTGCAAGAATGATTTTTTCTGCCTGTGAGCATACAGAAAGTCAGCCCTTTGATACTGTTTTCATTCACGGTATTGTGAGAGATGAAAAGGGTATTAAGATGTCTAAATCTTTAGGCAACGGCATTGACCCCCTTGAAATTATAAAGATGTACGGTGCGGACGCATTAAGACTTTTCCTTGCAACAGGCAACTCTCCGGGAAATGATATGCGTTTCTCGGATAAAAAGGTAGAGTCTTGCAGAAATTTTGCAAATAAACTTTGGAATGCATCACGTTTTGTTCATATGAACATTGATGATTATGATGTTAAGAACCAGCTACCCGATGACCTTACAACAGAGGATAAGTGGATCATTTCAACAATTAATAATGTTGCAAAGGAAATTAACGAGAATCTTGATAAATTTGAGCTTGGTATAGCGGTCCAGAAAATTTATGATTTCACTTGGGATTATTACTGCGATTGGTATATTGAGTTTACAAAGCCAAGACTTCAGGGGAAAGGTAAAGACGCTGAAAATGCCCGTCAGGTGCTTGTTTGGGTACTTGACCAAACCTTGCGTTTGCTCCACCCCTTTATGCCGTATATAACAGAAGAAATTTGGCAGACCATTCCCCACACAGGCGAAACAATAATGCTTGCAAAATATCCCGAATATAAAGAGGAATTAAATTTTGCAGATTCAACTGCTCAAATGGAAAAAATTATTGAAGCAATCAAAGCTATTCGAAACAGACGTCAGGAGATGAATGTTCCTCCGTCAAAGAAGGCAAAGATTTATATTGCAACGGAATTTAAGGATACATTTAAGCAGGGAGAAAAATTTATCTGCAAAATGGCATCGGCAAGCGGGGTTGAACTTGGCGACAGCTTTAACCTTGAGGGTGCAGTTACAATTGTAACGGGAAGTGCAAAAATTTATATTCCAATGGATGAGCTTGTAGACAAAAAAGCAGAGCTTGAAAGACTTAATAAAGAGCTTGCACAGGTTGAAAAACGTCTTGCACAAAGCGAGGGAAAACTGAATAATCAGGGCTTTGTTTCAAAAGCGCCTGCCGATGTTATTGAAAAGGTTAAAGGACAGGCAGAAAAGGAAAGAGAAAAAATCGCTCTTATCAAAGCTGCAATAGAGGCATTAAATTAAACCAAACATTCCCTGCCGAAAAAACTTGTATTTTTTCGGCAGGTTTTTTATTTGCTGCACATTATGGAAAATAGTGTCTTTGTTTGAAATGTTGACTTAAAAATGCTTTTGATGTAAAATGAAATCGACAATTATACAAAGTTATAAGGAGGAAAAGGATATGAAGCATACAATAAAAATAGTTTTAGCCCCTGTGCTTGCAATGCTTATAATATTAAGCTCTGTTGCTGTGTACTCTTTTACCGTATCGGCCGTAACAAGCGGAGATTTTGAATATGAAGTGCTTACAAACGGAACGGCAGAAATAACAAAATATACAGGTTCTGCGTCAGACTTAAATGTTCCCGCAGAAATTGCCGGACATTCTGTTACAAGCATTGGCAAACAAGCGTTTTACGGTTGTTCAGTCCTTGTAAATATAACAATTTCTGATAGCATTACTAATATTTCAAATAATGCATTTTATAATTGCAGAGATCTTGTAAATATATATGTATCGAAAAAAAACACAGCTTTTGCAGATGTAGACGGCGTATTATTTAATAAGTCCTTGACTAAAATAATAAGATACCCCGAGGGTAAAAAACAAAGTGACTATGTTATTCCAAGCAGCGTTACAGAAATAGGTGAATATGCATTTTATAATAATGAGGGACTTAAAAACATAACCATTCCAAACAGTGTTTCCCTTGTCGGTTTCGGTGCATTTGATAATACGGCATGGTATGACAGCCAGATGAACGGTGTAGTTTATGCAGGTAAGAACGCTTATAAATTTAAAGGTGAAATGCCGCAAGGTGCATATATATTATTAGAGCAGGGCATTAAAAGCATTACAGATAATGCATTTGCAGATTTTACAAGACTTTCAGGCATATCGATTCCCGGAAGTGTAACAAATATAGGTAAAAATGCGTTTAACGGCTGCACAGGTCTTTCAAATATAACAATTCCCGGCAGTATTACAAATGTTGGTATTAATGCATTTAATAATACAGCGTGGTATAACAGTCAGCCCGACGGAATAGTTTATGTAGGAAAGGCAGTCTATAAATATAAGGGAGAAATGCCTGAAAACACCTCTGTAACATTACAAAACGGAACAAAAAGTATTACAGACAGTGCATTTGAAAATAACAGCAACCTAAAGGGTATAACGATTTCCGACAGTGTTACAAGTATCGGATACAATACATTCCTTAATTGTACAGCACTTGAAGCTGTAACAATTCCCAATAGTATTACTAATATCGGAACGTCAGTATTTGAGTCATGTACAAGCCTTAAGAATGTAACGATTCCCGAAAGCGTAACAAATATCGGTGCGTCAGCATTTGCATATACGGGACTTGAAAGCGTAACGATTCCAAGCAGGGTTACAACTATCGGAGACAAAGCATTTTATAATTGCACAGGTCTTACCGGTGTAACAATTCCCGGAAGCGTTACCGAAATAGGCATTTATGCTTTTGGATATTATAATAATTCAGATATAAATACAAAAATTGAAAACTTTACTGTTACAGGTTACGCAGAAACAGCCGCAGAAGCTTATGCAAATGAAAACGGGTTTAAGTTTATAACGCTTGGTAAACCGCCTGTAACGGAACCGCCTACAACAGATCCAACAGAACCGCCTACAACAACAGAACCTCCTACGACAACAGAACCGCCAACAACGGAAACTACACAGCCCCCGCTGAAACTTATCGGTGATGCAGACGGTGACGGAGAAGTAACTGTTAAAGACGTAACTTATATACAGCTTTATTTGGCAAATTTGTTGAGTGAGGACAATATTGATTTAACTGTTTGTGATGTTGATAACGACAGTGATATAAATGTTAAGGACGCTACATATATCCAACTTCAACTTGCGAACCTGCTTTAAGGTTAATTTGAATTTATAAAAACAAATATAATACTAAACAGAGAAACTGCCTCACATTTCGTGGGGCAGTTTTGATTATGTTTATTAATAAATTCCCTGAATTATGACCTCGCCTGAATTTACGGTTATAAGAGAATTATCTTCAGATTCAACCTCAAGCTCTCCCCTTGTGTTTACATTAATTGCAGTCCCTTTTATTTTTCTGCCGCCTTTACAGCAGGTAACTTTTCTGCCTATTGTTGCACAGAGGTTTTTATAATCTTCAAGGTTTGTTTCATTTATTTTGTAATTGCTTTTTGTAAGCTCAGTTTCAAGATGTTTTAAAACAAGCGATAAAAATTTATTTTTGTCAATCTTTTTGCCTGTTTCAAGATATAAAGATGTCGCTTTGCTTTTTACTTCTTCGGGAAATTCAGTTTGGTCTGTGTTTATGCCGATTCCTATTACAATAAATTCAACTGCGTCAAATTCAGCGCTCATTTCAGTTAAAATTCCAACCAGCTTTTTGTTGTTTACAATAACGTCATTGGGCCATTTTATTTTGCAGTCAATATTGCAATAATCCCTGATTGCCTTGCAGACAGCCAATCCCGCAACAGGAGTAATTCCCGATACCTCCATTGGTGAAAGCTGAGGTCTTAATAAAACGGAAAAGTAAATGTTTTCGTCTTTTTCAGATACCCATTTTCTGCCCAGCCTGCCTTTTCCGGCAGTTTGCTCTCTTGCTGCTGCGACTGTTCCGTTTTTACCGTCTTTATGTCCGAGCACTTTTAAATAATCATTAGTTGAGCCAATTGTATCAAGAACAATCATATTTTTTCCTATAAACTCGGTTTCCAAAATATTATCAAGCACCTGCTTATTTAAAGACTTTGGATAATCAATAATTTTATATCCCTTGTTTGTAACGGAGTCAATAACAAAGCCCTGTTGTTTAAGAGAATTTATTGCTTTCCATACAGCCTGACGGGATACATTCAGCTTTTTTGATATTTCTTGACCCGATATGTAGTCCTTTGAACTTTGTAATATTTTAAATACTTTTTCGTTCATTATACCACCGTTTTTTAAAAAATTGGGGCGGAATAGATCCGCCCTTAAGTATTGTAAAGTTTACTGTTTAAGCCTTGTTAGCTTTTATTGCATTGATAATTCTTACTATAATGGGACTTACAACCATATTGACCCCTAACTCAACAAGAAAGTTGATCCCTGTCAGAGAGAATATCACATAAAATAAGATATCGCTTCCGCCTGCCCATTCCTGAAGCAGTGGTCTGAAGCAAGTAATTAAACCCAAAATAAAAATACCGGTGTTTACAATGGGCGCTGCAATTGCTGCTACAACAGTACCTGCAATAACATTTTTTTTACTTATAGCACGATACAATAAACCGGCTACAAATCCGGCAGCTGAACCTTTGAGCATACATACAACTATGCAAATAAACGGATTTGCATTCCATACCATTGCACCGCCTAAATCTACTCCAAAGATACACATAGCAATAACGACAACGCTGAACACTGCACCCAAATACGCCCCTGCACCGGCACCGTAAAGGGCTGCACCGATTATTATGGGAATCAGCGTCAATGTAATTGCAAACGGCTTTGTTGGGAAGTAGGTTGTCACGATCTGGAGCACAATAATAATTGCGGTCAGAATTCCAAGTCCTACCAGTTTGTACACTTTTTGTTTATTAGTTGACATAAAAACCTCCTGCTGTTTCCCCGACTCATTTATCTCGGGTGAAACGCAAATTTATTTACAAAGAGCATAAAGCTCATTGCATTCATTTAGACAAATTTTTTAAATTTTTATAAATTATGAATTAAGCTCGCTTATAAATCTTAAACCGTCAAGAATTAAATTTTCATCACTGATAATTTTATTCCTGCAATTTTTAATAATTTGTGAGGAAAGACCTCCCGTTGCAATTACAGCACATTCTTTGCCTGTTTCCTCAAAAAAGGAGTCAATAAAACCGTCTATCATAAAGGCGTTGCCCATAACAACTCCCGAACGGATACAATCGGCTGTATTTGTGCAGATAACCTTTTTGGGAGCAATTAAATCAACAGATGACAGTAATGCGCCGTGAGCAGTTAAAGCGTCAAGAGAAATACTTACTCCAGGCATTATTGCTCCGCCGCAGTAAGCACCGTGCTCGTCGTTAAATACAATTGCAGTAGCCGTGCCCATAAAAATCGAAATGTTTGGAATGCCGTATTTTTTACAGGCAGCAACACTTCCTGCAACAATATCAGCACCTAAAGTTTCAGGGTGTTCAATCTTAATGTCAAGTCCTGTTTTTATTCCCGGACCTACCACAAGGCTTCTTGTTTTTGTAACTGTTTTTACTGCTGTTTTTAACGGTCTTGTGACCTTGGGAACAACCGAACTTATAATTGAAGAATCAATTTTATTTGTGTCAATGTTATATATTTGGAAAAATGTATATAACTCAACTGCAATTTCATCAGAAGTCTTGCTTTGGTCAGTTGCAAATACAAGCTTAAACTTCAGTTCTTCCTTATCGAAAATACCGATTTTAGTATTTGTGTTTCCAACATCTGCCACCAAAAGCATTTCTTCACCTCATAACTTGAGTTTTTAACTTCAACTGTTTAAAGTATAACATAAATTTGCAAAATTTCAACATTATTTTATTTTTATTTTCAATAGCGAAAAATATCATATAAATTATATGTTAAAATAAATTATGTATGATTGTAAATTAACCATTGGAGGGGTTATAAGATGAATTTAAGAGAAGAAAATCAGCTGAAAATTCAGGCATGTAAGTCAAGAATTGGAGCTGTCTTAGGAACTTATAATGCTAAATCAGGTCATCCCGGCGGCTCTTTGTCTGCCGCAGACATTTTTACATATCTTTATTTTAAGGAAATGAATATTGACCCTCAAAATCCTGATAATCCCGACAGAGACCGTTTTGTATTGTCAAAAGGTCACTGCTGCCCGAGCCTTTATGCAACTCTTGCTTTAAAAGGTTACTTCGACTGGAGCGAACTTAAAAAGCTTCGCCATGTCGGCGCAATGCTTCAGGGTCACCCCGATATGAAGGGTACTCCCGGAATTGACATGAGCTCAGGCTCTTTGGGTCAGGGTGTTTCTGCCGCCTGTGGAATGGCTCTTGCGGCAAAGCTTGATAATAAAGATTACCGTGTTTATACCGTTTTAGGCGACGGGGAATGTGAAGAGGGTCAGGTATGGGAGTCAGCTATGTTTGCTTCTCATAATCATCTTGATAACCTTGTTGTTATAGTAGATCAAAACGGTCTTCAGATTGACGGACCCGTTGAAGAGGTATGCGGAATTGAACCGCTTGATAAAAAATTTGAGAGTTTTGGCTTTAAAGTAGTTAAGATAGACGGCCATAACTTTGAAGAAATTGAAAATGCTTTTAATACGGCAAGAGAAACAAAAGGACAGCCTACTGCAATTCTTGCAAAAACCGTTAAAGGCAAAGGGGTTTCATTTATGGAAAATCAGGTAGGCTGGCACGGAACTGCGCCTAATAAAGAGCAGTTTGAACAGGCAACAGCCGAACTTGAGGCTGAACTTGCAAAATTGGAGGGTGAATGCTGATGGCTGAGATCATTACAAAAGCAACCAGAGAGAGCTTTGGTATGGCTCTTTGCGAGCTTGCAAAGACAAATAAGGACATTATTGTTTTAGACGCTGACCTTGCGGCGGCAACAAAAACTTCTATATTCAAAAAAGAATTTCCCGAAAGATTCAGAGACTGCGGTATTGCCGAAGGCAATATGATGGGAGTTGCGGCAGGTCTTGCGGCGTCGGGCAAAATTCCTGTTGCGGCTTCATTTGCAATGTTTGCAACTGGCAGAGCCTTTGAGCAAATAAGAAATTCCATTGCTTATCCGCATCTTAATGTTAAAATTGCAGGAAGCCACGCAGGCATTTCTACAGGTGAAGACGGTGCGACCCACCAGTGCTTAGAAGATATTGCGCTTATGAGAACTCTGCCGGGAATGGTAGTTTTAAATCCTGCCGACCATTATGAAATGATGGCTGCTACAAAGGCGGCTGTTGAATATAACGGCCCTGTTTATATCCGTTTAGGCAGACTTGCCATTGACAGCTTTAACGACCCTGAAACATATAAATTCGAGCTGGGCAAGGGCATAACTCTGCACGAAGGCAGTGACGTTGCCGTTATCGCAACAGGACTTGTTGTAAACGAAGCCCTTAAAGCCGTTAAAGAGCTTGAAACTCAGGGAATTAATGCCCGCCTTATTAATATTCATACGATTAAACCTATTGATGAAGAAATCATAATTAAAGCGGCAAAAGAAACAGGCAAAATTATTACAGTTGAAGAACATAACATCATCGGCGGTCTTGCTGACGCTGTTTGTCAGGTGACAAGCTCAAAATGCCCTGTTCCCGTTACAAGAATCGGCGTAGAAGATAAGTTTGGCTACAGCGGACCTGCAAAGGAACTTCTTAAGATTTTCGGTCTTTGCAAGGATAATATTGCCAAAGTTATAACTAACGTTGTAAAAAGTTGAATTTTTGCAAATACTACAAAGGATAAAACTTGAAAATAAGTTTTATCCTTTTGTTGTTTATATACTAATGAGGTGAAATTTTGAAAATTCTTACTGTTTTAACAGGCGGAACAATAGGATGCAAAATAGAAAACCATACCATTGATGTTAAGGGAAATGTTTGTGATATAACGGAAATTTATAAAGAAAAAATTGAATTGGAAACTGAGTTTCAAATTATATCACCCTTAAATATTTTAAGTGAAAATATGTCTGTTTTTTATTTTAACGAACTTTTAAAATGCTTGTATGAAATTGATTTTAAAAATTATGACGGAGTAATAGTGACCCACGGCTCAGATACATTAAGCTATACTGCCGCACTTTTGGGAATGTGCTTTGCTCATATAAACATACCTATGGTTTTAGTTGCGGCTGATTACCCGTTGTCATATGATAAAAGCAATGGTCTTGAGAATTTTATCGGCGCAGTTGAGCTTATTAAATCAAAAACAGTTAAAGGAGTTTTTGTTTCTTACGGAACAAAGGACAAAACTGATATTTATATCGCAACAAGACTTTGTGAAGCAGACAGATTTCTTGATAAATTTTCCGATTTCACAGGTACGCCCTTTGCCTGTTCAACAAACTGTAATATAGAATTTATAAAAAGTCCGTATAATCCTGATTTAAATGAAATAAATAAAGAAAGACAGCCTGTTTTTGAAAAAGTACCTGTTATAAAAGAGTGTGTGCAAATTTTAAACTGCTATCCGTCTTACGATTACCAAAGCATAATAATAAAAGATAATATAAAAGCATTTTTACAGCTTTCATATCATTCGGGGACAATATCGGCAGAAGAAAAAACAATTGAATTTTTAAAGAAATGTAAGGATAACGGAATAGGTTTTTACCTGTGTTCCTTAAAAAAATCTGAGGATTTATACGCTTCGACCAAGAAAATTACAGAGTTTAACGCAAAACCTCTTTACAATATAAGCAGAGAAGCGGCATATGCAAAGCTGTTGCTTGCTTATTCGCAAAACAAAATTCAACCTCAGGAATTTATAGAAAAAAATATATTTTTTGAAAATATTTTATAGGAGTGTTATTATGGCAAAAGAAATTACGACATATGATTTTGAAGCAGAAGTTCTAAATAACAGCAAGCCTGCAATTGTAGATTTTTATGCAGATTGGTGCGGTCCCTGCAAAATGATGGCGCCTGTTTTTAAAGAACTTTCTTCCCAAATGACCGATTATGATTTTTATAAAATAAATGTTGATAATGAGCAAGAACTTGCAGGCAAATATCAGGTTATGAGTATTCCCACCGTTATGGTTTTCAAAAACGGAAAACCTGTTTTAACAAGCGTAGGTTTTCTTTCAAAGGATGACCTTGAAAATAAGATTGAAAGTGCTGTAAATGGATAATAAGATGATAAATGAAATAATGGATGTTTGCATAATCGGCTCAGGGCCTGCGGGTCTTTCGGCTTCGGTTTATGCAGGCAGAGCAGGTTTAAAGCACGTTATTTACGAAAAATTCCCTATGAGCGGAGGTCAGATAGTAAATACAGGCGATGTTGAAAACTATCTCGGTTTTACGTCAATCGGCGGTTTTGACCTTGCACTAAAATTTTATGAACACGCAGTTAAAGCAGGAGGTATTTTTAAAAACGAAACTGTAAAAAGTATTTCCAAAAGTAACGGAATATTTGAAATAATATCGGAAAAGGGAAAAACTGAATATTTTAAAACCGTGATTGCCGCAACAGGTGCAAAAAGTAAAACTTTGGGCGCAAGGGGCGAAGCTGAATTTACAGGAAAGGGAGTAAGCTACTGTGCCCATTGTGACGGAGCATTTTACAGAAATCAAACCGCAGTTGTAGTAGGCGGCGGAGATACCGCAGTATCAGACGCTCTGTTTCTTTCAAATCTTTGCAGGCAGGTTATCGTTGTTCACAGAAGAGATGAATTCAGAGCCGCAAAAAGCCTTGTGAATAAGCTTGAAACAAAAGAAAACGTAAAAATTCTCAGAGGTTTTGTTTTAAATGAAATAAAAGGCGATACTAAGGCACAATCCGTAATTCTTAAAAGCGTTACAAATAACGAAACGCAGGAATTTTTAACAGACGGTGTGTTTATTGCAGTTGGAGTAAGTCCTGTAAACGAGCTGTTTAAGGATATTGCAGAAACTGACGAGGCAGGTTTTTTAACTGCAAATGAAGACTGTAAGACTTCTTTAGACGGTCTTTTTGTTGCAGGAGATTTAAGAGCAAAACCGTTAAGACAAATTGTAACGGCAGTTTCCGACGGAGCAAATGCCGTATATTCTGCGGAAAAATATTTAAGAGAAGGTTAAAGCTATATCATTAAATAAACTTTTATGTTTGTGTTTGGCTCCCTCTGACGAAAAAATCCCCTGCAAGGGGAAATGTCACGAAGTGACAAAAGGGTTGCCGTTTTCGCAGAAAAAGCTGGCAAAGCGTTAGGTTTTGACTGAGGAAGAGATATTAAATAGTTTAAACTTTTTGCAATATAGTTTGCTATAATTCAAGCGTTTTCTCTCCCTGCGTCTGCGCCTTCGCCGCAGCCGCCTCCCTCGTCAGAGAGAGGCAATATTACATAAATGTTTTATTATAATTACAAATTTCTTTGTGTTGAGTAATATGGCAAACTACTAAAAATAAAAAATTTAAATTAAGATAGAAAGGAAATGTAAGATGATAGGAATTATATGTGCGTTAAAAGTTGAGGTTGAGGGGATCCATAGTATGATGGAACGCCCGGGACAGATTACATACGCAAGAATGAATTTTATAAAGGGAGTTATCAGCGGCAAAGATGTTGTTGCCGTAGAATGCGGAATAGGCAAAGTAAATGCGGCAATTTGTACTCAGGCTATGATAGATTTATTTAAGCCCGATGTAATTATAAACAGCGGAGTTTCCGGAGCGTTAAACAACAAAATCAGCATTGGCGATATTGTAATAGCAAAAGACGTTGTACAGCACGATATGGACGGCACTGCTATGGGAGACCCTCCGGGAGAAATATGGTTTAATGATGAGAAAAAAATATATATTGAAACAGACGAAAAGATAAGCAATTGTCTGTTTGATGCCTGCTCATTACTTAAAGACACAAAAACCATAATGGGAAGAATTGCAACCGGGGATATATTCGTTGCGGATAAAGAAAAACGATGTTTAATAGGCGAAAAATTTAATGCAGATTCCTGTGAAATGGAAGGCGGAGCCGTTGGTCAGGTTTGTTACAGAAACGGGATTCCGTTTGGAATATTACGCTGTATTTCCGATGATATAAACCAAAACGAGTTTATGGATTTTGAAAGGTTCAAAGGACTTGCAAGCGAAAAATCCATAAAAGCAATATCTTTTTTTATAAAAGAGTATGATTTATAATTTTTGAAAACTTCATACCTGATGAAAGTTTAAGGTGCTTAATTTTAAAGCACCTTTTATTTTCGCTGTAAACATAAACGTTGATATTGCAAAGGTTTCGGTAACGCTGAAAAATGCTTTGGGTAATTTCTATACCCTGAATTTTTGATATGGGTATAAGGGTTTTGGTAAAACTCAATCTTTTATAAAAAGAAATTATTGCCTTTCCCTTATCTGCATAAAGAAAAGCCTTTTTGTGTGCAGCAATACGCATTACAAAATAAACAGAAAAAATAAAGAACAGAAATATAATGATAGGATAAAAGGGAGTAATATCAAATTTAAGAAAAAAGCAGACAATACACGATACTCCCACAAGAACAAGCCACATTGCGGGAAAATACAGATATGCCTTTAACGAAAAGCTCGGGGGTGTTTCAATATACTTGCTTTTTTCTAAATCTAATTTAAAAAAGTTTTCAACTCTTTTTTTGCTTACGGCAGGTACAATTACTCTTTTATTGCCTTTCTCTCTGTGCTGACCGCAGGCAAAGTAGTTAAGAGTACAGATTTTTAAAAGGCTCATTAAAATACTCTGCTTTGTCTGATAAGCAATTATTTTTTGAGATGATGTTACAAAAATATTTCTCTGAATAACCCCCCGTCTTACTAAAATACTGTCATTTTCCTTTGTTTTTTCCACTTTCAGAAAACCATAGCTTAACATAACGGAAATAACGGAAATTATAAGCCCAGCAATTAAAAGCCCCGTAATTGCAGCGGCAACAGGAGGAACACCTATATCTTGAATATAAGGAGAAACGTCAAGACTTGACCTTATAAGCTCTTTGTATTTTTGTCCGAAAAGCTCTTCTGTTTTATTTAAAAAGGGGATAAAAATTACAACTCCCGCAAAAGCGTTTGAACTTGAAAGCGCCATTAAGAAAACCCTAAAAATATCAGCCTTGTAAACAGTATAAAAACTTTTGCTTTCTCCGTAAAACAGCGATAAGAGCAAATCTTCAAAACGTCTTGAAATAAACATTGTTATATTGCCGTTGTCGTCTGTTCTTGAGCCTGTGTTAAGTATAATTTTTTCGCTGTTAAAAAACCAAGAAAAAATACTTTTTTCAATTATTGCTGATTTAACGCAGGGTTTAGAAAAATATACCTTTCGTTTCTCAATAATTCCGCTGTTAAACCTTAATAAATCCCTTTCGGGTATGTTAAAAAGCCTTTTGTTTTTCACTCTTAAAATACCGTAAATAAAAATTGAAAGAAAAAGCAAAAAGTTAAATCCGTAAGAAAGAATTGCGTTGATTACGTCTACGGGCTTAAAAAACAATGTGGGAAGCATTGATAAAAAAGCCAAAGGAATATATGCTCTGCAAAGGTAAACAGCTTCAAAATAACTGCATTTAATTTCTTTTTTCAAATAGAGCCTCCCTTATTCTTATTGCGTCAATACCGTATATCTGACTTAAAAGTACTCTTCCTGTTCCCGCACAAAAAACACCCAGCGAACAAAGAGAAAAATGTCTTTGCAGGGGATTTGAATAGATTTCCGTATAAAGCACCTTATCCTTTAAAACGGTAATTTTTCTCTTTAAAAGATAACCTTTCATAATAGATATGCCTCTTACTGAGCAGGAATACTTGTAGCTTTTGTAGTATTTTTTTAAAAGAACAAAATCAAAAACACAATATACTAAAAGTCCGAAAACCTCAATAACAATGTAAACAAGCAAATTAATGAATGCTAATGCAAAAACAAGAAAAAACAAGCCTGTATATGCAAAATAAAGAAGAACCAGATATACGCAAAAAACCGTTTCCGCAGCAGGCGGCAGATTTTTCATTTAAAATCACTCCTTAATTTTGCATAATACCCGTATTTTTCTTATTTCAAGTATTGACAATCCCTTTATTATTATGTAAAATATTTATGAATTAGATGTAAGAAAACAAAAAGTGTTACCGCAAAGTTTCCTTCGTCTCTGGTTGAGACGGAGTTTTTTTACTTTTTGGAAACTGCTCGGAAACAGTCGGGCACAAGAGAGTGTTTTTATACGGTGCTGTCTGCCCGGATAGGTGCAGCCCACCGGCTGCTTTTTCTATGTGATGAATCAAGGGAAAGGATTTTGGTTATGCAGCTTACAGGTGCAGAAATTATATGCGAATGTTTAATAGAACAGGGTGTTGATACCGTGTTCGGTTACCCCGGCGGAGCCGCACTCAATACATATGACGCTTTGTATAAATACAGCGATAAAATAAAGCATATTTTAACGGCGCACGAACAGGGTGCTTCTCATGCGGCAGACGGCTACGCAAGAGCAACAGGCAAAACAGGCGTTGTTATTACAACCTCAGGTCCAGGCGCTACAAATATCGTTACAGGTATTGCAACTGCTCATATTGACAGTATTCCCGTTGTTGCAATTACAGGCAATGTCACAACGGACCAGCTTGGCAGGGATTCCTTTCAGGAGGTCAACATTGTCGATATTGTAAAGCCTGTTACTAAGGGAAGTTTTCTTGTTGAAAAGGTAGAGGATTTAGCTGATACAATCAGAAACGCATTTGTTCTTGCAAATGAGGGCAGAAAAGGTCCTGTACTTGTAGATGTGCCGAAAGATGTTACCGCAAATAAATGCGAATTTACAAAAACACAGCCGAAACAAAGAGAGTTTGTTAAAATTTCCGATAAAAAATCGGTGGAAAAGGCACAGGAGCTTATAAAAAAAGCTAAAAAGCCTATTATTTATGCAGGCGGAGGAATTATCAGCAGCAACACAGCTGAAAAGTTTCAAAGGTTTGCCGAGCTTATAGACGCTCCTGTCTGTTGTTCACTTATGGGACTTGGCTGTATTCCTGCAAGTCATCCCCTCTGTATGGGTAATATAGGTATGCACGGCGGATATGAAACAGGTATGGCGACGGCACAGTGCGATTTAATTATTGCCTGCGGCGCAAGATTTTCAGACCGTGTAGCAGGTGACAGGGAAAAGTTCGGTGAACAGGCTGATATTATTCACCTTGATATTGATAAGAAAGAAATCGGCAAAAATGTAGCTGTCGACAGTTACGTTATAGGCGATATGGAGCTTATTTTATCTGAGCTTTCCGAAAATATGCCTCAGCTTAACCACGCAGATTGGATTAAACAACTAAATACCTGGAAAACGGAAAAACAGTTAAACACAGACAAACAAGACGGATATGTGCATCCTCATTCGGTTATAAGCGCAGTAAATGAGATGAAAGCCGATACCGATATTATTGCTACAGATGTAGGACAACATCAGATGTGGATCGCACAATATGCAAAAATTGAAAATTCAAGAACACTGCTTACATCAGGCGGTATGGGTACAATGGGCTTCGGTATGGGGGCTTCCATTGGAGCTCAGTGTGCTTACCCTGAAAAAAGAGTAATTCTTTTTACGGGCGACGGAAGTTTTCATATGAATTTAAATGAGCTTGTAACGATGAAAAGCTACAATTTGCCTGTAATAATTATTGTTATGAACAATACGGTTTTAGGTATGGTAAGACAATGGCAAAAGCTTTTCTATGAAAACCGTTTTTCTCAGACAGACCCGAAACGTGCAACAGATTTTGTAAAGCTTGCAAATGCTTTCGGCATTGACGGATTGAGAATTAACACGCCCGATGAAATCAAGCCGACCCTTGAAAAGGCATTTTCGCTTAATAAACCGGTTGTAATTGATTGCAGAATAAGTCCTGATGAAAATGTTCTTCCGATGATACCTCCGGGAAAAACAGTTGACGAAATGATAACCGAAATGTAAATTAATAATAGAAAATAAAGAATTAAGAAGGGACTGCCGCAAGTGAGAAAATTTGCAGCAGTCCCAAAATTTTTAATTACCTTTATTTGTTCTTTTCTTTAAAAGCGAAGAATCTCTGTCCTATATAATTAAATGCAACGAACAGACATGAACCTGCAAGCATTGATGCGTTGCCTGCAAATGTGTCAACAGACCATCCGAACGCTGTTATGCTATTGGAAAGGCAAATCCATTTTATTAAAGGAATTGCTATTCCGTAGGCGAGGGTATAGCATAATGCAATATTTAAAGCAAATTTTGCAACAGGTTTCCAGCCCTTTTCCTTGTTTTTGAAAGTGAAATATTTATTCAGGAAGTAACTTAAAATACTTCCGATAATATAGCCTGTAATGGAAGATATCCACTCGTCCCATCCTAACAGGTTAAAGAAAATAAACTGAAGTCCCATTCCCACAACGGTGTTTAAAATACCTACCATAAGAAATTTCCAGAATTTTATATCAAAAAACTGTTTGAAAAAATTTTTCATTATTAAGCGTCCTTTTTGTTTTTAATTTCATCAAGATTAGTTTTGTGAACTATATAAATAGGCCGGTTTTTTGTTTCCATATAAATTCTTCCTATATATTCT
Source organism: uncultured Clostridia bacterium (assembly GCA_947584595.1). Lineage (GTDB taxonomy): Bacteria > Bacillota > Clostridia > Oscillospirales > Acutalibacteraceae > Ruminococcoides. The sequence continues at coordinate 34,828 of CANPWP010000031.1, forward strand.
CCCACAATACCTATTGAAAATTCCATAATTCCGCCCAAAAACAATACTGCACACAACAGCGTTACATAACCGGGAGTTTCAATTCCAAAAATAAGAGTCTGAATTAATGTAATTAAAATATAAAGCAAAGCGCCCCCGCTTATAATGGCACCCATTACTGCAATAAATCTTAATGGAGCAACGGAAAAGCAGGCGATTCCGTCGATAGCATACTTGAAAAGACTTGAAAATTTCCATGTGGTTTTTCCAAGCTGTCGTTCAACTGTTTTAAAGGAGATCCATTTCGTTTTAAATCCGACCCATGAGAAAATTCCCTTTGAAAAACGCTGGACCTCGCTTAATTCAAGGATAGAATCAACCATTTGTCTGCTCATAATGCGATAATCCATAGCGCCGTAGGGCATAGAAACATCCGTAAGTCTGTTGGAAAGCTTAAAGAACAGCTTGGAGAAAACTCCCCTCAATACGCCTTCGCCCTCTCTTTCGTCACGCTTTGTTGCACAGCAGTCATAGCCTTCATTTATGACAGCGTCTATAAGCTGAGGAAAAACCCCTGGCGGATGCTGTAAATCTGCGTCCATAACAATAACATAATCGGCAGAGCTGTTCTGAAGACCCGCATACATAGCCGCCTCTTTGCCGAAATTTCTTGAAAATGAGATATATTTAACATTACTGAACTTATCTGAAAGCTGTTTCATAACAAGAAATGTTTTATCTTTGCTTCCGTCATTTACAAGAATATACCTGAAATCATACTCGGGCAAGGTATCGATTACCTTGTTTGTTTCCAGAACAAAATGTGCAAGTCCTTCTTCTTCATTATAACAAGGTACAACAATGTCGATAGTAGTCATAATATCACCTTTTATAATTAATATTAAGTTAATTATATCAAACTTTTATATAAAAGTCTATTTTTTTAAAATTTTTAAAAAATATTATTTACCTTGACGGAAATTCGTGTTAAAATATTTTTATTATGTTATGTAATTCGATTTGGCACAATTAACAAAATTATAGGAGGTCAAACATTTATGTCAACAGCTGCTTTACAAAAAATAGCGTCAGTACAGCATAAATGGGAAAACAAAAAAGGTTTTAAAGGATTTCTTTATAAAAACAGATATATCCTTCTGTCCTTTTTTATTCCGTTTATAATTATGACAGTAGCATTTGCAATAATGGCAGTTTCTCCTTTCGGAGATAAGCAAATTCTCGTTACAGATCTTTGGCACCAGTATTTTCCGTTTTTAGCAGATTATCAGGAAAAACTCAAAGCCGGTGAATCACTGTTCTATACATGGTCTGTTGGCGCAGGCACAAACTATTTTGCTCTTGGCTCCTATTATCTTGCAAGTCCGATGAACTTTTTGTCTGTGTTTATTCCAAATGAATGGTTAAGAGAATTCTTAGCTTTCAGCGTCGTTACTAAAATTGCTCTTGCAGGAATGTTTATGTCGTTATTCCTGCGTTATACATTCAAAAAGAACGATTATTCTCTTTTAATGTTCTCAATATTATTCTCTTTTTGCTCATTCTTTATGGGATATTACTGGAATACCATCTGGCTTGATACGGTTGCTTTAACTCCTTTAGTTGCAATGGGAACTGTTGCACTTTTAAGAGAGGGCAAATTTAAACTTTATGTAATTACTCTTGCACTTTCTGTTCTGGCTAATTATTATATAGGTTTGTTTACCTGTATATTTGTTGCCTTAATTTATATAGCATACTGCATTTGCAACTGGAAAGGTTTCAAAAAATTCTTTATGAGCCTTTTAAAAATAGCAGGATTTTCTGCAATGGCTCTTTCCATTACAGCATTTTTAATGCTGCCTGCATTTTTTGCTTTGCAGATAACACATGCAAGCTCAAGTACATTCCCTACAACCTATATAATAAATATTGGTGCTACTTCTGATTTTATGGGAACTCTTGACGCAATGAGAAAGGTTATTACAAATACCCTCTCATTCATTGAACCAAATACTAAGGATGCATATGCTTTGCCTAATATAGCCTGCGGTACAATCTCACTGGTTTTGGCAATTGTATTTCTTGCATGTAAAAAAATTAAATTAAAAGAGAAACTGGTATGCTCAGGTCTTTTGCTGTTCTTTACAATGAGCTTTATTATCCGTCAGCTTGATTATATCTGGCATGGCTTCCATTTTACCAATATGATTCCGTACCGATTCAGCTATTTATTCAGCTTCGTGCTTATCGTAATGGCGTTCAGAGCGTTTATGGTGATAGATTTTGCAAATTATCTGGATATCATTCTTGCCGCTCTCGGCACTATGGTAATAATTCTGCTCTCTGTGGGTATACAGAAGGATTTTTCAATTATCGGAACAGCCGTAATCGGTGCGATAATTATTTTAATAATGCTTCTTTATACAAAGAGAATTATACCTAAACAGCTTATGTCCGCAGTATTGATTCTGGCAGTTTTGGCGGAAGCATCTGCAACAGGATATATAGGAGTAAAAACAACAACAGTTACAGGTACGGCAGAATACCCCAGAGGCGAAGAAAATACTGCAAATGTCATTGAATATATGAAGGAAAGAGAAAAAGATACTACTGAGCTCTGGAGGACTGAAATGACCAATACCCAAACGCTCAACGACGGTGCCTTAAACCATTACCACGGTATTTCAATGTTCAACTCAATGGCGAATGAATCTACAACAATATTTATGGAAAACTTCGGACTTATGGGCTGGCAGAGCGGTAACCGTTACACTTATGCGGAAAGTTCTCCTATATCCGATTTATTCTTTAACCTTAAATATTTAATTGCACGTGAGGGAAATTACAGAAACACATTTTCATATAATGAGGTTTATTCAAGTGCGAATGTTAAATTGCTTGAAAACAAAAATTATATTCCAATGGGATTTATGACGAAAAAAGACCTCTTAAACTGGAGCTATTCAACAGCCGAGGATTCGTATAATCCTATTGAACAACAGGGAAGCTTTTTTAAGCTTGCAACAGGCGTAAGTGAAGATGTTTACACACCGATTCAGGTATCTACTCAAAGTCACACTGATTATGAGCAATTCCCGGTTAATAAAACAGGGTATGGTAATTATAAGTTTAACTGTAACACCAGCAGCATAACACCTCATTTGCAGTGGAACTACAATATTGATGAAACAGGGTATTATTACGCTTATGTTTTAATTAAAGGTACAAACGCAGATAATTTAGATATATTAAAGAACGGTGTTCAGCAGGGAGGCTCAATTTATATAAAAAGACCCTATATTATGTCTTTGGGACAGTACAGTAAGGGCGATAAGCTTTCACTTTCATTAGACCTTGAATCAGGCGCACAGGGTACGGCGCAGGTTTATGTAGCTAAATTTAATGAAAAAGTATTTGAAAAGGGATTTAATATTTTAAAAGAGCATTATATGACCACTACCAAACTTACCGATTCATCTATGGAAGGCACAATTGATGCGGGAGACGGAGGATTATTCTATTCGTCTGTACCGTATGAGAAAGGCTGGAGCGCTTATGTTGACGGAAAATTAACAAATATTACTCCTATAGGCAACTCAATGATAGCCTTTGAACTTCCAAAGGGCGAGCATACAATTAGATTAAGCTACATTCCAAAAGGATATATTCCGGGAACTATAATATCCTTAATGGGACTTGCGGCGTTTGTTCTTGCGATTGTTATAAACAGAAAACATAAAAAGAAATTAGCACTGGCGGAAGCTCCTGCAAAGACGGCGCAGACAGATGTTAAAAATATAAAAGCTGACAATAACGATTAAAATAAAATATATAAATTATTATAAAAAGCAAAGGGCTGTCTCAAAAGAACGTAATTTGAGACAGCCCTTGAATTTTTGGGGGACCTATTCAGTTTTGCTTTTTCACTATCTTATATTCATCGTAAAGCTGAAAATAATGACAGCTTTCAACGCTCTGCCTTATAAATCTTTCCATTTCATCTTCGTCAAGATTTATTTGGCAGTAATAGCAATCGTATTTATCATCATAAGCGTAATGAGAGCAAAACTCGCAGTTTGTTTTTTGAGTCATATTATTCTTCCTTATCTGCCGTATCATATTTATCATATAAAACAGAATTATCGTTTTTAATTGCATTGACAACAGCCGTTGCGGTATCGCAAACGGAAAAAAGATTGTAGCAGTCATCAGTCAAAAACTTTTTATCAATGCAAGCTTTAATCATATTAAGCAGAGGGTCAAAATAGTTGTTTATATTGTAAATAACTATAGGTTTTTGATGCTGACCGAGCTGTTTCAAGGTGAGAATTTCAAAAAACTCGTCAAAGGTTCCGATACTGCCCGGAAGCATAACAAATGCTGCGGAGTTATCCTCCATATATTTTTTTCTTTCACGCATTGTTTTTGTAAAAACCAACTCTGTGCATTTTTCGTAAAGAACATCTCTTGATTTGAAAAATTCAGGTACTACGCCAATCAAATTTGTACTGCCTGCTTTTGTTGCTCCTCTTGCAACAGCTCCCATTAAACCGTATTTTCCTGCTCCGAAAACAATTCCGTAGCCTGCTTTAGTCAATACACTTCCGAAATGCTCGCAGGAGGCTATATAATCCCTGTCTATTTGTTCGCTTGATGCTCCGTAAACGCATATGTTCATTGATTTTTTCTCCTTTATAAAAGTAAAAATTTGCAGTTGAAGTATTATTATAAATGTATAGTAAATTATAGCCCTACGAAAACAACGTGTCAATGAGAGAATTGAATTATTTTGTCTAAAGTAAAAAATTGAAACGACAGCCAATGTAATGCAAAAATCGGTTGCAAGACTTGCCTTGTCAATATTTGAGAAAAAAGCCTTTCCTATCAGGGAAGGTGGCACGACGCAGTCGTGACGGAAGGGTAGAAATATTCAGCTATGCACCCCTCAGTCAGCTTCGCTGACAGCTCCCCTTAAGGGAAGCCTTTTATTATACAAAAAACATTTATGTAAAATATCGACTCCCTCTGACGAGGGAGGTGGCTGCGGCGAAGCCGCAGACGGAGGTAGAGAAAAATCTTAAAGTACAACGACTTTATTGCAAACGCAGAAAACAATTAATTTTAACAATTTTGTTGAAAAAAGTAAAAAGTTGCAAATATCTCTCCCTCAGTCAAAGCTGATGCTTTGACAGCTTTTTCTGCGAAAACGGCAACCATTTTGTCTCTTTGCGACATTTCCCCTTGCAGGGGAATTTCTCATCAAAGGGAGCCTTTTATTATAATAAAGCATTTATGTAAAATATTGCCTCCCTCTGACGAGGGAGGTGGCTGCGGCGAAACCGCAGACGGAGGGAGAGAAAACCCTAAAATTAGATCACCCTGTTGCAAAAAAGTTTAATTTATTGAATATCTCTCCCTCAGTCAAAGCTAACGCTTTGACAGCTCCCTCGTCAGAGGGAGCCGAACACAAACATAAAAGTTTATTTTAAACCTCTCAGTCAAAACTTTCGGGTCGCACCTACTTAGTCTTTGTTCACCTTAATTTCGCCGTGATTTTCTTCAAAGTTCTTTACCTTTTCCCTAATATACTGCTCAATTTCCCTATTAGCAGAACGTCCCTCATAGTCTGATATGTATTTAAATTTTTGAAAAAGGTTTCGGTTTATTCTGAGTGTGTATCTTAAAATATTATCATCCATTTTAGTATCTCCTTAATGTTATTATGACATTATTTTACCTTAACTATTGTATTAAATCAAAAATGGTGGTATTATAGTGTAATAATGACGCCATAAATTTTAGGAGGTGACAAAAATGTTAGGAGAAAATATTAAAAAACTTCGAGAAGCAAGAAATTTAAGTCAGGTTGATTTGGCAAAGGCATTATCTGTTTCAAAACAAAGCCTGTCAAATTGGGAGAATGGAAATACAATGCCCTCTGTTAAGATGTTAATAAAGATTGCGAGGTATTTTTCAGTTACTCCCGATTATCTGCTGGACATTTATTGTAATGATTATATTGACGCCGAAGGATTAACTCCCGAACAAATTGCTCTTTTAAAACTCGTTATAAATAATATGAAAAATAAATAAGGAGAATATGTTTTATGACCAGAGAAGAATTATTAGATAACATTAGCAAAAATATTATGAAACACAGACTTAAAGCTGATTTAAGTCTGGAAAGTCTTTCTCTTTGTGCTGACCTTTCCCTATCATATGTAGGTAAGCTTGAACGATGTGAAAGATTTCCTACCATTGATACTCTTTATAAAATATGTGATGTTTTAAACATTTCCATTTTTGACTTGCTTGTTTTTGATAATTCAGAATCTTGTCCCGATCCGGATATTACATACAGAATTAACTCTGCTCTTAATAAAGTTCCAAAAAATAAAAAAATCAGTTTTGTTAAAATCATTGAAAGTATTTCTGACGTTTTCTAACAGAAAACCTCAATTGCCTCCCTCTGACGAGAAATTTCCCTTGCAGGCAATGTTGTCAACTTATGAAAAGGTTAGATTAAAGCAAAACGTTTGAGAGAAAAAGCCTTCCCTAGCAGGGAAGGTGGCACGACAGAGTCGTGACGGAAGGGTAGAAATGTCCAGCTATGCACCCCTCAGTCAGCTTCGCTGACAGCTCCCCTTAAGGGGAGCCTTTATTTAAACTAAAGCATTTATGTAAAATATTGCCTCCCTCTGACGAGAAATTCCCTTTGCAGGGTCTACTCTTAAGACCGCCTAACAAAACATCCCTCAGTCAAGTTGCTTTGACTGAGGGATGTAATATTATAAAAGCTTATTTGTTTTGAATGTACTCATCTATTGCGGAAGCTGCCGTTTTACCTGCACCCATTGCAAGAATAACCGTAGCCGCTCCTGTTACTGCGTCGCCGCCTGCATAAACACCGATTCTTGAGGTTGCACCCTTATCGTCGGCAATAATTCCGCCCCATTTCTGTGTTTCAAGACCTTTTGTTGTTGACTTGATAAGCGGGTTTGGAGAAGTTCCGATAGCCATAATTACACAATCGACATCAAGAATAAATTCCGAGCCTTCTTTAACAACTGGACGGCGTCTGCCGCTTTCGTCAGGCTCGCCAAGTTCCATTTCAACACATTTCATACCGCCGACAAATTTTTCGTCATTCGGTAAAATCTCAACAGGATTGTTAAGAAGTTTAAAAATAATTCCTTCTTCTTTTGCGTGTTCAACTTCTTCTTTTCTTGCAGGAAGTTCTTCTTCACTTCTTCTGTAAACAATGTAAACATCTTCTGCACCAAGTCTTTTTGCACTTCTTGCGGCGTCCATTGCAACATTTCCGCCGCCTACAACAGCAACTTTTTTAGCGTGCATAATCGGTGTTGCAGAGTCATCTTTATAAGATTTCATAAGGTTTACTCTTGTTAAAAACTCGTTTGCAGAGTAAACGCCCTTTAAGTTTTCTCCGGGAATACCCATAAATCTGGGAAGTCCTGCTCCTGAACCTACAAATACTGCCTCAAAACCGTCCTCCATAAGTTCGTCAATAGAAAGGACCTTGCCGATTACCATATTTGTTTCTACCTTAACGCCTAACTCCTTAAGGGTATCAATTTCTTTCTGAACGATTGATTTCGGAAGTCTGAACTCAGGAATACCATAAACCAGAACTCCGCCTGCCAAATGTAGAGCTTCAAAAACAGTTACGTCATATCCCATTTTTGCAAGATCGCCTGCACAGGTAAGCCCGGAAGGACCTGAACCTACAATTGCAACCTTATGACCGTTAGGCTCGGGTTTTTTAATTTCAGCATCAGCCTGAGCATTGTGCCAATCTGCAACAAAACGCTCCAAACGTCCTATACCTACAGGCTCGCCCTTGATACCACGTACGCATTTTGCTTCGCACTGGCTCTCCTGAGGGCAAACACGACCGCATACGGCAGGAAGTGAACTTGACTGAGAAATAATCTCATACGCTTTTGCAAAATTACCGTTTGCAACTTCTTTAATAAAATCAGGGATATGTATAGATACAGGACATCCGTTTACGCAGGGTGAATGTTTGCAGTTTAAACATCTTTGAGCTTCGTCAATTGCCATTTCTTCGGTGTAACCTAAAGCAACTTCAAGAAAATTTTTGTTTCTTACATTAGGCTCCTGGCTCGGCATTGGATTCTTTTTAAGTGACATATTAGGCATAATTACTCTGCCTCCTTTTTAAATAAGTTGCAGGTTTCTTCATAAGCCTTTCTTTCAAAAGGCTTATACATTGATCCTCTTTCCATAGCTTCGTCAAAATCAACCTCAAAGCCGTTAAAGTCAGGACCGTCAACACAGGCGAATTTTGTCTTTCCGCCTACTGTAAGCCTACAGCCGCCGCACATTCCCGTACCGTCAATCATAATCGGGTTCATAGAAACAATTGTGGGAATGTTGTATTGTTTTGTAAGTAAAGTAACGAATTTCATCATAATTAACGGTCCGATAGCAATAACCTCATCATACTGCTCTCCGCTTTCAATAAGTTCTTTTAAAGCGTCTGTTACAAGACCCTTTGTGCCGTAAGAACCGTCGTCTGTCATCATACAGACTTTGTCTGAAACATTGTTAAATTCTTCTTCAAGGATAACAAGGTCTTTACTTCTGAAACCTACAACAGAGTGTACCTCTGTTCCCTGCTGATGAAGCTTTTTAGCAATTGGATATGCAATAGCACATCCGACTCCGCCGCCTATAACAGCAACTTTTTTAAGACCCTCTGTATGCGAAGGAACGCCTAAAGGTCCTACAAAGTCATGTATGTATTCACCTTCATTTTTATGATTAAGAAGTTCTGTTGTCGCTCCTACTATCTGGAAAATAATTGTCACTGTGCCCTTATCTCTGTCAAAATCGGCAACAGTAAGAGGAATACGTTCGCCGTCTTTATCAACTCTCAGAATTATAAATTGCCCCGGCTCTGCTTTTTTAGCAATCAGCGGCGCATCAATTTCCATAAGAGTAACTGTTGGATTCAGCACCTTTTTCTTTAAAATTTTAAACATTTGTCCTTATCCTTTCTGAAACTAATGTTTTATACTAATTCACATTATTAATTTTATTCTAACATATAAAATGTTGCATTTCAATAGAAATTCTTATCAAAAACAACTATCAAATGTTATAAACTCTTTTATACATTTAATTCCTCAAAAACTTTTTAAATTAAAAATTGTAATATATTTTGACAAATTGTGTAGGTTTGTCAATGATGTGTTACAAAATTAGAAAACTTCGCTGGTAGAAAGAAAGGCGTTAATATAATCAGCAGG
>CANPWP010000032.1 GCA_947584595.1 uncultured Clostridia bacterium
GTACTACTTTATAATTCCTTCATTAGTATTAGACTTCTTAACCTTACCAAATCCATTATTCCTAATTTCTTTTGGTCCAAATTACAATCTGCTGCTAATTTCTGTTCACCATCTAAATCAAACTCAGCTTTTAAGATACATATTCTTAATTTATTTAAATCATATATATTTACATTTCCATCTTTATTTATATCACCATTTACAATTAAAGTAAATTCTTGTCCTTTTTCTGTTTGCAAAATATCTCCGGTAGCAATTATGTCTTTATCTGATATAGTCTCTCCATTTCTTTTTATTTGATAATCTACAACCATTTGTATTTTTTTATCAAAACTTACTTTATCTGTATTGTTTTCTATATTTAATATATATGAATTGTCAATTTTGTATTCTTTGCTTATTTCTTTTAATATGTAAAACTGTACATCTTTCACATTTCCTGCTTTATCAGTTGCTACTATACTGTACTGTCCTTCTTCTGTAATTTCTGTATCACTATTAAAGTTTTCTATTAAATTAGAATTTTTATATAATTTAACTTCATCTAAATTTTTGTCACTAACAATAGGTCTTACTGCATTAAAATATATTTTTCCATCCTCTATACCATCAATTGTAGGCAATGTTTTGTCAATATTACTTACTTCAACTTTTTCTGCATATTCTTTTCCTCTTCTTATATAGATAAATGTAAAATCATCGTTTTCTTTAAACGTATATGTCGCTCCATTATCTTGATTATTTATAACTTCTATATTATCTACACAATTTAATGTTACACTTACGTCTTGATTTGTAAGTATATCTGGTAAAATTGAATATTCTACAGTTACAGGATTTTCATGTATATGCTTATTTATATATAAATTAACTAATCCATTTAACCAACTAATTGATTCATTAACGTACATTTTTCTACTCAACAATAGTCCATTTTTTTCATTACTTTTTTCATAAGTATTAATATTTTCTATTTCATTATAGCAGTCCTTGCAATTTTTTATCTTTTCAAAAACATATGTCATATCAATATCATTATTTTCATTTATAATTTTTTCTGTTTCATCTACATTATTTTCTATAATATAATCTTGTTCAGTTGTAGATGCTACAATTAAATTGTCATATAATTTTATTGTATCTTCTAGTTGTTTTAATATCTCTATAACTTTTTCAACATCATCATATTTTTCTTCTTGCAAGCAATTATCTATTATTTTTTTACCAATATTATAATTAAGTTTTAAATTTTCTATTACTTCTTGGCTAGCTATTTCTTGACTTTCTTTTATTGTTTCTATATAACTCTGTATTTCTTCAATTAAATTTAATACATCTGATTCCATTAATTCTGTATTATATATTAATTTTAATTGGTTATATTTTTGTATTATATTTTCAGCTACCGTTTGAATGTCTTTATCAAAATAATAGTTTACTTCAGTTTTTATTTCTTTAACATTTGATAAATCTGCACTTAATATATTCATTATAAGCTTTTTTTTATCATTATTATAGAAATAATTATCTTTTATTGATATATTACCAGTAAATATATTTTTTAACTTATTATCATACATAATTTCTCTTAAATCTTCAAAAGAGTTTCTTTCAATTTCAAAATTTTCAATTTCATTCTTTTCACTATTTTGCAATATTCTATTTATCCCATCAAATTCATTATTTCTCAATATTATATTTTGTTTAGCATTTTTTTGATATTCATAAATTTCATTTTCTTTAGCTATATATATTAAGTTACTGTAATTATCAGACATATTAATTATATTGTTATATTTTGCTATGAATTCAAAATTTACATCCTTAGAAGTTAATATTGATAAAGTTTGTATTAAATCTACACTTATTTGATTATTATTTAATTGTATTTTAGCATATTGACAATTATTATCTAAAAATATTACACCATAAGTTACTTTTGCATAAAAAGTATTATTACTTATGCTAGCATTTGCATTTTTTAAATTGATTATCTGTCTACATGCAATCGATTCTCTAGTATCTATTTCGTTTTCATTAATATTTATATTTTGTTCTGAAGGTATTTCCTGAGTATCATTAAAAATTTGTATAATTCCTCCATATGCATCCTGACTTCTAGAATTAAATATTATGTTATTTTTTAATATATTTATATTAGATGAATTTAAACTTTTGTTCATTATTCTAAGTAAAGCATTTACTTTGCCTTCTATTTGTATATTATTATTTTCGAAATTGTAGTTTTTAACACTCCAAGTTTCCTTACTTCCATTAATTGTCATAAAAATATTATTTGCCATTTCTGAAATATCAGTATATTGTATATAATTATTTTTTATATTTATATCTCCTACTTTTGATTCTCCCCAAATGCCGATTGCTTCATCGTTTCCATTTTTAATAATTTTATTGTCCATTATGTTAATTTCATTAATTCTTCCATTTGCATCATTATTTCTTATCCAAATATTTCCTCCCACAGAAGATTGGTTTTGATTTATTATTTCAGAATTTGTAATACTAATTTTCTCATAATTTCCTCTTATATCCAATGCTGTACATAAATTTTCAATACCTTTATTTTGTATTTCTATTTTACAGTTTTGAATATAAAGTTCTTTTAAATCATAAAATTTTAAAAATAATCCTTCCTTATTTTGAAATTGAAAATTTTTATGTGTTTCAATTTTAAAATTAACATTTTTTATTTTTACTATTCCTGTATTATCAACTGCTTTATTTCTAAAAACAAAATCATCTATTTTTGTATTAAATTTATCATATATTAAAAATGTTGCGCCATCTTCTCCTATTATTTCAATATTATCAGGAATTAAAATGTAATTTTCTATACAATATGTTCCACTAGGTATTA
>CANPWP010000033.1 GCA_947584595.1 uncultured Clostridia bacterium
TGATGCCTATTTTTCAACCTGTATAAAATTTTCTATTTTCATAAATTTAGCCTTGACTTTTTATTTGCAGGCTTTTTCTGCATAGTTAATCGTCCTTTCCGTCTTTCAAATACTGGATCCCGTCATAGTCGGGAATGCTCTCGCCGTTGAGACTTGCGTCATAATAAATGGCGAGGAAGCGCTTGATGTCATCCTTTTTCAATCGCTTGATATCAAAGTTCTGTTCGCTGATGATTTTTTCTACCCTGTTTGCAATCGTCAGCACCTGATCGTCGGACGCATTTTTGCAGCGAACAATAAAGAGGAACTGTCTTGCGGTGGAACCTTCGACATTGAGATTGTCGAGGAATTCAAAATCCTTTTTGAGCAGTTCTCTGACTCCCTGATGCGGTTCTTTATCGATCCGTTTAAGCAGATAGCTCTTGTTGGTATCAAAACACTCAGCCGCATCGGTGCAGTTAACTTCGATATCAGGCACAGCAGAAAGTACCATCATCAAATGGTTGATTTTGATCTCAATGTTCTCATAGGAGAGAACAGAGATGTTGGTCGGAACTACGCTGAACAGCACAAAGGTGTTCCTGCCGACCTTCAAGCCGTGTTTGGTAAAGGTTTTAATGCCGAGAAGATCCTGCACGGACTGTCCCTTTTTCTTCTTTTTGTTGAGGCTCTTCAACTTTTGGCGCTGCGCCTTCAAATTTTTCTTTTCCTCTTTGGTCATTTATCTTCTTCCCTCTTTCCAGATGAATTTCTGTTGTGTGAGCATAAAATACTTTGCCGCATATTTGATAAAATCCAAAACCGTTGTATCTGAAAAGCGGATTGACAGAAAAGCAAAAGCCAGCGTCAAAGCAAGCGGCACAACAATTCCGGTCTGCGAAAGAATAAGGATAGAGAGCAGCAAAGCCACACACATGATGGCAAAATCTCTGAGCGACCACAGCCAGAGGTTGGCTGTGGCGCGGAGATTCTGCGGATATAAATAGGTTTTCATTTGATACCTCCGATAGATATATCTTCGTTATATGCAGAGTCGCAAAATTCCTGCGGCGTTTGGTCATAGCATTCTTTTATCTTCTCTGCTATCATTTCCTTGATAAACTGCGATTCAGACTCAGTCGGTTCATAAGCGAAATACTCCGATTCAAGCGGCTTATCAATTTCACACTCAATGCGGAGCGTGTCTTTAAAAGGATTGTACTTTGCGTACATGTTAAGCCAAACGTCATCATCGGATGTGTCTGTACCGAACTTCTTATCGACATCAAACCACGTTTCGATATACGCCGTTATTTCCTGTCCGATATCGCAGTCCACATCCATATCTCTGTCTATAGCGATATCTTCTCTTGTCAGTTCGTTATTGCTGTTCATATCGTTCTCCTTACGAAGCGGCACGGGCAACCGAACGTGTGAGATTCACCGCAGTTGTTGTAGCATGAACCACAGACATCATATTCACCTTTACGCTTGAATCCAGACCGAACTGCTCCGCAATTCTCGGCACTTCGTTTGCAGAGAGCATAACGCCGAGACCAAGCAGCATATTTTTCGGGAATATCAGCAGTCCCAAATACAAGAGCGTCGTTTGCATAAACGCTGTCAGACAGATAGCGATTACCTGTTTTACCCACTGATTGAAACCGTCCTGATACCCTCTCGGAAGGCTGAACATATACAGCGAACCGACTGCCATCTGAATCAGTAAAATTCCGCCGCGCTTGATATTTGCGAAGAATATCTTGATAACGCAGTAGGCAAACGCTATCATCGCAAGAATGTTAAACAATCCAAATGATGTGTTGGCAGAGATAGCAAACGCGCCTTTCCACAACTCTGTTGATTTTTCGGATAAGCCGAGCGATTGTCCGCTTGCGTTGAGCAGCGACAAGTCTTTTGCAAGTGAGTTCTGCAATGAAATACAGAACTTGTATAGTTCCACGGGAACAATACCTATCAATGAACAGGCAAAGAAACCCTTGAGAACATTGATGGCTGTGGTTTTGATGGACGCACGTCCGTTCTGATACTCAATCGCCACATCAAATACAGCGACTACTGTTCCGGCTACAAACAGTGCCCAGCCAAACAGGGTAAATAAACTGATGGTGGACTGGACAACGCCGAGATCAAAAATCTCGGCGCCCATATTGCCCATTTGCGTGAAGAAATCCGCAACAGTATTGTAAATCTGTTCATACATCCATTTCAGCAGCATATCGAAAATGGCGCTTGAAATTTGTGTGCCTAAACTGCTGAACGCATTTCCGAACAAACTACCTAACCAATCAAACAATCAAACCACCCCTTATCAAAGGACGGTCCAAATATACATTGGCGCGGTTAAAGCGAACACAAGACAGCCGAACAGAATTGCCGGTGCAGCGAATTCAAACTGACCGTGCTTTCTGTAATCCATATACGCTGTTGCCAGCTTGACGAAAAAGAGAATAGCGAGAATCATGTCAATCACGGGAAATACAACATTGTTTACCACGTTCTGGATTTGCGTCTGCGCCGATGACCAAGTACTCTGAATGGCTGACGAGACATCGCCTCCCGCAAATACTGAGACGGAAGACATCGCCGCAATCATAACGGCGAACAACACGCTGATGATTACGCCCGCAACTCTCTTATTTCTTCTTTTTGCCGTGTTTTTGGGCATATTTTCTACCTCCGATTTCTAAATCATTTTCTGTAATATATCTGATGCGAAGCTTTAAGTGCTTTGCAAAATTGATTTCTTTCTTCATTCCTTCCGTGACCTTGTCACCGAACACCCACAACTCGTCAGCACGAAACAGCAGTGAGGTTCCGGCTGTCATTCCGAGAGCACGTTCCTCATCTACTGTATCGTCCAGAATCTCCGCATAGAAATGCGGTATGACCGGAGCCATACCGCACTCTAATACGAATTTACCGTATTGCTTTACTTTTGCGAGATTTTCGGTGATGTTACCACGCAGAGGTGAGCAGACATACACGTTTCTCATCAGTCATCGTCATCCTCATCTCTCTTTTTGAACTTCACGATAAGGAAGGCGATTAAACCGCCGATTGCGATTGCGCCGAGACCGATAAAGAAACCGATATTGGATCCATCTCCCGTCTGAGGAGTAGTGGGCGGAGTTTCCTTTTCGTTGGTCATTTCAGCTTTGACAATCTGACCGTCCTCTTTGATTTCAAAGGAGTAAGGTTTGCTGTCAATGATATAGCCGTCGGGAGCGTCGAACTCTTCATAGGTGTACTTGCCGTAACGAAGCTTGAATTTAGCGATACCATTTTCATCGGTATAGCCCTCGGCTACAATGTTGCCGTTCTCATCCTTAATACGGAATCCGGCATTCGGAAGCAGTTTGCCGGTAGCTACATCCCTCTTGGTGATTTCAAGTTCACCCGTGATAGGCTTGTTGATGAAGCCTACGCCTGCTTTGTTCTCAACATTGGCAATATCGCCGTCCTCGTTAATCTCAAAATAGTGGTAATCATCATCTTTCACGAAGCCTTTGGGAGCGGTTTTCTCATACATAAAGTAACCGCCTGTGGGAAGGTCACCGAGAGAATAATTACCCTTATCGGTTTCAGACTCGGTCATGGTATCAATGAGAAGGTCGACATCGGCGTTGAATTTGCCGTCGCCATCGGAATCCGCGTAAATCTCAAACACCGCACCGGACAGCTTGTTTTCAGGATATTCCTCGTCAACCTTTGTAGTGGTTACCGTACCTCTCTTGAGCTTGTTTTCAATCTCCTTTCCCTCGTTGATATGGACTTCCTCCACATCGAGGTCCTCGGAATACGCAAACTCGAACTCATACTTGGTATCGTCAATCACATAGTGGCTGTCGGTAGAATACTCCTGAACATAATACTTGCCGAAGGGAAGCTCGGTTTCAAACTGTACATTACCCTCTTCATCGCAGTACACGATTTCAATCAGACCGTCCTTCGGGATAAACTTGCCGTCCTCGGCAGTAATGTCCTCATTTGCGTAGATTGCGAACGCAACCTTTGTGAGCTCGGTTTCTGTGCCGATATTCAGCTTTTCGTATCTTTCAAGAATCTTTTTGAGCGATACTTCAGCTTTTTCTCTCTGGTTGTGAACGGTCAAATCGGTGTTGGTTACTTCAACGGTTTCGCCTGCGTAGTTGAGTGTTACGGGATAAGACTCGCTGTTCTTGATAAAGCCGTAGGGACTCTTGGTTTCACGAATCAGATATTTGCCAAGATAGAGCTGCTTGGATACAGCCTTGCCGTTCTTAGCGGTGGTAATGGTATCGACAACCTCACCCTTCTTGTAATGAACAACACCATCGGGAGTAGTGATGTCCTCGGCTGCTGTGATTTCAAACTCAGCACCTTCAAGATAGCTTTCCTCAAATTCGGGGATATATCTTGTGATTTCTACGGGTTCTGTTACTTCCTCTGTGGGCTCAGTCGATTCCGTTGTTTCAGTAGATTCCGTTGTTTCAGTCGGAATGGTTGTTTCCTCATTTTCAACTGTAGTTTCCACAACAGTTTCGGGTTCTGTAACAGGCTCTGTCGCCTCTGTAGGCTCTGTCACAGTTTCCTCGGTTACGGTCTTAAAGATATCGCCAAGTTTTGTGATAGTGATTGTACCCTTTTCAGCCTTGTTGTACTTCTCAATAGTAACAACGGTCTTTGTGCCGTCTACGGTGAAGTCAATGGGCTTGCCGTCAAGGACATAACCTGTACCAGCTTTTACCTCGATAAGCTGATACTTGCCGTAGGTCAGCTGAATCGGAAGCTTGATGGTACCGGTCTTGTCGGTGTAGAAAGTATCTTTGCCGTCAGCCTTTACAAAAGTGCCGTCCGCTTTCTTAATCCGGAAGCCGAAACCGGCGAGAGGAATAATCTTCTTGCTCTCCATGTCCTTCTTCTGAATGACAATTTCGGAGCGCTTCAGAATATTCTTAAAGGTTACTGTTGCGGTCTTGCCGTTCTCAACAGTTACGGACTGCGACTGCTGATTAACATATCTTTCGGGCGTTTTCTCGGTTACGGTGTACTTGCCGGGGAGAAGATTCGGAATGTTGATTTTACCGTTCTTGTCGGTCTTTACTGTCTGATTGAAATTGTCACCCGTTACGGTAAACTCAATATCCGCTACAATGCCGTCCTCGGAAGTCTTGATGATATCGAGACCGCCTCTGTCAATCTTGTTGTGGAACTTAACCGTAGCTGTTTTACCATACTCAACCTTTACGGTCTGAGGAGCCTGTTTCTCGTACTTATCAGAAGGAGCCTCAGTTACGGTATAGGTGCCGGGCAGAAGATTTGTCAGGCTGATTGTACCGTCCTTATCCGTCTTGGCGGTCTGGTTGTAGTTTGTACCTGTAACGGTAAACTGAATATCCGCAACAATATTGTCCTCGGAAGTCTTGATGATTTTAAGGTCGCCCCTGTCGAGCTTGTTATTAAAGCTTACTGTTGCGGTCTTGCCGTTCTCTACAGTTACGGTTTGGGCAGGCTGCTTCACATACTTATCCGAAGGAGTTTCTGTTACGGTATAGGTGCCGGGAACAAGTCCTGCAAGGACAAGTTCGCCCTTGGCATCTGTTTTTGCTGTCTTATTGAAGTTAGTACCGGTTACGGTAAACTCAATACCCGAAATGTTGCCGTCCTCTGCGGTCTTAACAATCTTCAGGTGACCCGCGCTTGTCTGGAGTTTAAAGACAGAAGGCACAGGGTCGGGAGCTGCAAGACCTGTGATAACATCCTGCTTGGATGAGTCGCCAAAGGCTACCAGCACAGAGTTGCCCGAAACTGTCGGCACGGTCTTATTGATAGCAAGCGTCTTAGGTTCAGTAATCGGAGAGTTTGTCGCAAGCGTCATCTTGTTGCCTGAAATGCTGACAGCAATATTACCGCTTGTCTTGTACGCAAACTTAGAAAGAACACCGTTATTGTCGGTCAGAGTAATCTGATACTTACCGTCCTTATACTGCATTGTGTGAGTAGGCGCCTTTGAAGCCAATACCGCAGCAAAGGAAGGAACAGTGCTGTGCGCCGCCATAGCAGTAGAAATCTTATTATATACATCCTTTACACCGGGATTCTTGCCGCCCGCGCACATTCCGTCAATATACTTGGTGTTGGTACACTTGAAGCCCTCGTTGGTATTTCTGCAGCCGCTGATAAGTTCCCAGACAATCAGCTGAGTAGCAATCCACTGCTGACCGTCGGTGTAACCCAAGTTTTTACTGTTGCCGGGCTTGCCATACAGAAGCGCGATATTAACAGCTTTTCTTGTCGCGGCAGGAATACCGTTCCAAGCCGAAGACTTGCCCTCGGTCAAGGTATTGCCCGAATAAAGGCTGTAGCCGGGTTCAATGCAGTACGCGTCTTTTCCATCAGCGTAGATTCTGCAAAGTTCCTCACCGGGCGTTCCCACTGTTACACTTCCGTTGGTAACGGTTTTTGCGAAGGTGATAATACCGCCGCCGGTATCGTAACAATAATCAAAGGTGATGGTTGCGGTATCTCCGGTCTTTGCGCTTACGGGAAGGGCAAAGAACATGGAGAGGATAGTTACTGCCGCAAGAATCAGCGCGGCAACTCTTTTGAATTTTTTACTTGAAACAATTTTGTCCATGTGTTATTCCTTTCTTTGAATAATAAAATAGGCAGAGGTGTTTCCTCCGCCGCATTGAAATAGTATATTCTGTTTTTCCCCATAGGGTTATCCTTAAATCATAACCTCATCGCCTGCCTCTCAAAATAGATTTCCGTTCATATATCTCAACTTACAGCTTCATCCGATGGGATTCCTCGCTGTTAAGATTTGCGAACTTTTCTTCCAATCCGGTCAGGATTTGTTCTGTCTGCTCATCTGTGTAGCCGCAAAGAGCTTTTCCGACAAGTTCTTCAAGGACATTGCTTTCGTCTTCGGTTAAGATAAGCGTTTTCACAGTTTCATTCCCTGCCCTTCGTCCGCATCATAATCATCGGGGAGATATGCGGTCCGTTCCGCATCCTCACCGAGAGATTTGAGGATGTTGTTGAAATCCTCAACATCGTTGCAGTCACGGATGCCAAAATTCACGCATCTTTGCTGACTGTCGGATACATCTATGCCGTCTGTAATGAGAAAGTCGTTGAGCTGCAGCCAAGCCTTGCCTTTATCCCAATTCACACAAAGCATGGTTGGGAAGCCGCCTGTCTGATCGCATTGGAAATCCTCGGAACAGTAAATGTCTACCGCGTCGGTATCCTCATTGAGTTCTTCGATTTTATCCATGAATTCGTCATAGGTCATAATCTCATACCCATACCTTCGTCATCATCCTCATCGAAGCCATCGTCCTCACTCTCGGAGCCGTCTGTGATGTTGACGTACTCGCTGATGATACCAAGTGCTTCGGAATAACTGCCCGATTTTGTGATGCGGCTGCACATCTCGGAGGCTTCATCCTTCATACCGTTCTGCTTCAATGTGTGTGATGCGATTCCCATAAGGTTGAAGATGTTGCCGTCCTGACCTATCAAAGCGCAGTCGGGTTTGACTTTTTCTTTCTGTTCGGGTTCAAAGCCTCCGAGCCTGTTCTCAACATAATCGGAGATCCATGTGCCGCCGAAATCGTTGTGAGTCGCAAGCCGCCACATGGCGAGCTTTCCGGTGTGGGCGTGTACAGTTTCATCGAACGGAAACAGAATGTTGGTGAGTCCTTCATGTTCGAACACGCTCACATCGCTGAATTTTGTATTATCGAGAAGGATTCCGGCTTCGGTCAGCATATCATTGATGCCGTCTACCCACTCCTGCGGATTTCCGCCGCAGCCCTGCAGGATAAGACCTTCCCTGCCCTGCATTTTCCGTAATTCGTCTGCTTTGATATTGTTAATCATAACTTCATGCCTCCTGTTTGTATTGGTTCATCATCCACTTCCTCATCTTCGGGGAAGTCTGTATTGGCGAATTCTTCGGCTGTCATGAATTCTCCGAGGAAGTTCGGCTCGGTGTCATATTCGAGCTCGATATATCCGTCTGTTCCGAGATGAAGCGGTTCTTTCGTGATAAAGGAACCTGCGTGGTCAACTTTTACGTCCTTTTCGATTGTGCCGAAGTAGACATCGTCTGCTCCGTTTCCCTCTCTGAAATCATAGCGGTACATTCCTTTCGGAACTTCGCTGTCATCAATACGCCTGTCGGCATAGATAGCTTTCACGCCGCAGACTTCCATCAACTCAAAGTCATCTGTATGGCTCTCAGGCTGCGGAGTAGGGAACGCCACATTCTCATATAGTGATCTGCCGCAAGCAGACACAATACCGTAATTGGTAACCTTCGCGCCGAGAGTTTTGAGCAGCTTTTGCGCGTCATCATGGGAAGATACTTCTTCCAGCCATCTGGTGTCAAAATCTGTCGGGGCGTGGTACGCCAGATACCGTTTAAAGAACTCATCTGCGTTTTCATCATCGGGACAGAATTCGTATTTATCCAGTCTTTCAAATACGCTCTGCATACCTTCAAGATTGCTGATATTCTCCGCTTCAATCACAGCCTTGAACAATGCCCTTTTTGCTTCGGGCAGCATCAGGTACTCGTTGGCAATGATGTTTAGCGATTCAATCTTATCCATAAAATCAAAGACATTATCATCAATCTGGGGAATACCGCTTTGAAGGTCAAAGTAAACACAATTTTCTATGCAGTCCTCTCCGAGTTTTTCAGCAAATTCATGCAGTCCATCAACACTGATCGGAAGATTAAGCCATTGTGCGCTGTCAATCACTTCATCCGGATCCTCTTCGGGAGTTCTTGCCACAAGGAGCCTAAAAACTACATTTTCGTAATTCTGTGTCGGCGGAATATGCTCTCCGTCATATATTTGCGGATTTTTATACCCATAGGTAGCAACATAGAAGCCGCCCACAAAGTATCCTTCATCGTTATCCATCTGCTCCTGTCCGATTACTTCGTAATCAAGGTATTTCAGAGCAGAGTCAGGAACGTCCTCTAAGTCCGAAAGGAAGTCGTTCTCTACAGCAAATCTGCCGAGTTCTTCAAGATTGGTTACATCGGGAACAATGGGTATGGTGTCTAAGCCGTAGGTCAGATTGATCAAGTCTTTGACAGACGGAAGTTCATTCCCCTCTTTGCTAAAGTATTTCTCCGTTACCGCTTCGTAAGCGATTTGTTCATTTCGCTCTAAGGAGTTTAGCCGCTTTGCAAGGAAGTTGAGTTCTTCTATGCTTGTAGTATCAAGCCTGACGTTATCAAGAGGTACGTCCATTGATTCATAGACGGATATATCCCGATATAGGGTATCGGAATCAGTATACCGCGCCTGCTGTTTGGCATTTTCAATCTGCATCTTGGTTGCAGGCAGATTCAGCGAAGCATAGAAATAGCCGTTGCCGTTTTCTTTTTCTGCTGTTAATTCAATTTGAATTTTAGCCATAATCGTTTCACCTCCTACATTTTCATAGTGTTGGTTTCATCCTCATCGGGAATATCCTCTACTCCCCAAGGTTCGGCTTCATAAATTGTTTTTCCTCTGTAGGAGATAGCGGTTATCTCCTGCGGATAGAATCGTGAGCCTTCCTCAAACACATTGCGGAAATTCTCTCTGTCCTTTGCAGGCATATCCCAAGAATGGTAATCCATATATGCGTTACAGCCGAGATTAAATGCCGGATATTTGAAGGTGAAATCTTTTCCGTCACGCTGAATCGTAACATTTACAGATTTCGCCCCGCTTTCATTTATTGCTTTGCTGATATTTCTCTGTCGATGGAAACGGGTATCCTCCTGCGCTTCGAGCTTTTCGAGGCAAACCTTGATGTGTTCATTCATATACAAATCGAGCAGCATATCATCCTGATGCGTCTGCCAATACTCGGTAGCCGCTTCCTCAACTGCTGCAGTCGGATATTTGAGAAACCGTATCATCTGTGCTTCTTCAAATCTTCCGCAATCATAATCACACTGGAATTTCACATCGTCCGCGGTTTCTCCGTCCAAGAATTTTTGACGAATCACCGCTTCAGCATAGTATTCTTTGAAATGATCCAGTTTTTGCTGATAGCTTTCATTTTCAAAGAACGGACTGCGAAGGTTATCTACGTTATTGTCAACGATGTCGTTGATAAAGCTGCGGACGGCTGCTTCAAATTTGTCTTGGAGAGTACGGATCGTTTTTCCCGAATCCAATTCGGGTAACTTGCCCTTTAATACGCTTTGCAAGTCATAAAGTTTGCCGTCAAGTTTATTGTAAAGACCGCAGTAATAAAATGCCTGTGTACGGGACAGGTTGTTTCCGTTATATACCCTCTGATAATACAGAAAGTCAACGTCATCATCATAAGGTATCTTGACAAGATTTTTCTTATCGCCTCGCTCTTCAACCACACAGTGGTGAGCCGCGTCGTTTTCAAGCCAATCGGCAAAATCAGCACACGTCACAGCCTCATCCCTCCGCTTTGCTGTTGAGAAAGGTAGTTATTCATCTCATTCTCATCGTAGATAAAGTAATCATCGCCGGAGTTCCACACAGATACATAAAGGTCGCCGTCCTCGGTTTCGATAGGTCTCTGTTCGAGTCCTTCTCCAAAACCGTCCGAATTCTGACCGCGTACCCATTCTCTGACTTTTTCCTTTTCTTCTGCAGTGAAGGGCTCACGGAGCTTAAAGTCGACCTTGCCGTAGAGTTTGCCGTTCTTTTCGGCAACATCCCATCTTGCGGTTACCATCTTCGCTTGGGCATTATCGTCATCGTAGAAGTAATCCTTCATATCGCCCAAATCGTCGTCCTGCTCTTTTTCAACAAGTTCGCTGATATCCCATTTATAATCCATGAGGAAGGGGTTTCCTACCTCATACTCATCTCCGTACTCATCATCGTCGAGATTGCCTACAAGCGGAAAGTAGAAGGTTTCGGTGTATTGTCCGGCTTCATAGGTTTGCTTTTTGATATCTTCAATCAGTTCATCGGGTGTGGAATACTGATCGTTGAGGATATCTGATTCTAACGCTTCTTTGACTTCATCGGGCGCGTTCATCACCGCATTTGTGAGATTATTTACATCTCTCAGCGTATGGCTGTCATTGAACAGCTTAATCAAATGAGTACCGATATCGCTGTCTGCTAACAGCTTTACGGTGATATCACTATCGGGATTGTCCGAAATGGGAGTGCTGTGGGATAACTCCCGTCCGATGGAATAGAGCTTTGTATCAAGGTCCATTCTATCGCGCGGCATATCCACCACAAGGGTATTGCCGCGATTATTCACGATTGCTGTAATCAGCATAATTTCACCTCATTTCTGATGATTGGTGTATAGATTGTAAATTCCGAACTGCCGTGCGGATGCACGTCGGGATGTGTAAGGAATCTTTCCCCACGTCCGGTGTAGGCCGCAACTTCATACTCGTTAGCCGTGAACACCTCACCCTCTCCGTAGAGGAAGGAATCCACCTTTGCTTTGATTGCACGGCAGTCAATATTATCACAGATGAATTTCTGATAAATCAGCCAATCTTCCAAATCAAAGTTGGATGTCGGAATACCACCGCACAGAAGCCGTGCGGTATTGCCGTTATCAGCTGTCAGGGTTACTTTTGAGAAAAGGAGCGCCATTACAAGCCTCCCATTCTGAAAGGTTCTCCATCATCTTCCCCGAAATCTTCATTATCGGTAAGGATGATAAAACTGGATGATTCAATCTCGTCCACATTTTCACTGTCGAGGAATTCATCTCCTTTGTTGGCAATCTTTGCAAGTTCCTCATCATCGGGATTTTCAGACTCTCCTTCTCCGTAGGAGTACACTCTTGATTCCACCTCGATGCTCTCCGCGTCGGGGTTATCTTCAAGGAAATCAGCGTAGGCGTCAACATTTTCCAAGTTTTCTTCGCAATTAACAATGCCGCCGCAGTAGAATTCATCCGTTGAGCCGTTATCAGCCGTCAGTGTAACTTTTGAGAAGAGCAGACACTTGTCCGGCTTATCCGTGAAATACTTGTTGAGATAATCAATGCCGACCTCTTCAATCTCGGAGTCACTCAATCCGATGACATTGTGAAGGGATGAATACAGGTCTTCGTTTTTGGAGACAACTTCGCAAATCCATCCAATACAAGCGTTCAACAATTCCTCTTTTCGCTTATCGGTCATCTCACATACCTCCTAATTTCATGGAGTTGCCGGCACTTCCGAGTTGGTCGAGAATTTCGGAGATATCATTATCACCGTCATAGAACATGAAACCGCCGGATACATACTCTCCTGAACGTATATCTGCCATATGCTCTCCGAATTCTGCATAGTCAAAGAAATCGCAGAGTTCATCACTGATTTCATATTCTTCATAAGAATCGTTTTCAACAAAATATCTGCCTACAACTTCGTCATCACCGTAACTGACATCTTCGATCAATCCTAAATCGTCAAGATTGTCCATCAGAACAACGATATCCTCAGTTGACTTGACTCCGGTGTATTCAATCGCCGCGGCGAGCTTATCCGGATCAATCTCATATTCATCAATCAATTTGATGATGCTGTTTAATTCATTGATTCCATCTCTCTGTAATACTTCTTCAAATGCGTCGTTCAGCTTGTTGTACTTGGGATTGGAAATTTCAAGTACACAGACACAGTCTTCAAGATACTCTGCGCCGAGACGGTTCACAGCCTTACCGAAGGCTGATTCTGAATCCGGCAGAAAGATTGTTTCTGTTTTCCCGTTGTATTCCAACTCCACTTCTG
Organism: uncultured Clostridia bacterium; assembly: GCA_947584595.1. Taxonomy (GTDB): domain Bacteria; phylum Bacillota; class Clostridia; order Oscillospirales; family Acutalibacteraceae; genus Ruminococcoides. The sequence continues at coordinate 12,740 of CANPWP010000033.1, forward strand.
CAATACACGGCTTATCCGAATAGCACGGAAAGACCTGACCGTCATATACTTCTTCCAGTGGTTTATCTTCAACGAACAGTAAACCTTTATCTGTAAAGATACCGCGTCCCGAACAGAGCAGCTCTCTGCCGATTTGAGCATATTGCTCATCATATTCGGAATCTGCCGGGACTGAACCCTCGGTGTTGAGAATATATTCTCTGCCGACCTTTGCCATATTGCTGATATCCTTGATTAAGGTAAATTTATCAAGGTTAAATGTGAGATTGATTAAGTCCTTCAGCGTTTCCGCATTCGATTGTTTCACGGCAATCTCAAACTGGTCAAGTTCATCGCCGTAAAAACTGACAATTCTTTTTGCAAGATAGTTTAGTTCATCAAGATTTACACTTTTGAAGTTGAGTACGGAAAGCGCGTTTGGATAATCAATAGCCTTGACGTAGAACAGATTGGTTGTGTCAGTCGGCATATAATGTTTCTTTAAAATCCGTTGCAGCTCATCGTCATCAATCGGGAATTCGATTTCTGCATTAATGCCGTTTTCCCTGATGTGCGCTAAAACATTCATCGTTTGTTTCACCTCGTTTCTAAAGGAAAGCACCCGAAGCGAGTTCGGGTGCTTGTTATTATCCGTAGACTACATATATTTGGTTGTTGCTTGCTATTACGTTGAACGCGATATCGCCGGGTTCTGCGTAGCTGCCGAAGTAGTATGGAAGATACCCAACCTCGTCATACCCTGCGGAGATTACACTATCGGTATCACTGTATCCGCTAACATCAAGCGGTGGAAACCATCCGGCGTTTCCGGTATTCAACGAACCGTTGTACACCATGCCGAGTGAGCAGCCGTAACTAATCAGCGCGCTTGTGACGCGTCCGAAGTCAATCGACTGCTGTTTCGGCTGTTCCGTTACAACCGATTTTTCCTCGGTTTGAGGTTTGCTCTGTGTTTTGGGCTTATCAGTTGTTTTCGGTGTACTCTCCGTTTTAGGCTTTTCTGCGGTTTTGGGTTCTCCTTCTGCCTTTGATTCGGCTTTTTGCTGTCGAACAGGTGCCTCATTTTGACTTGTCTGCGAGCTCGCTGACCTTTCTCCGTCATTGCCGTAATTCTGCGCTACATTGCCCAAATTTTGGCTTGTGGCGGTCTTTTTCGGCTTGCTCGGCTCAGTTGTCGAAGGCTCTGTTTTGTCCGACACGGGCGAAGTTTCGGCGGTAACCGTTTTGCTTGCGGACGTTGCTTTCTGCGTAGATTCAACTGTTTCATCGACAGTTGAAACTGCCGTTTCAGGTGATCCGTCAACCGATGATTCCGCAACCCCGTTAGCCTGAGAACATGCGGTAAAGGTACTTGCTGCCATGAGGATTGTTAATATGATTGCGATTGTTTTTTTCATATTGATCGCGCTCCTTTCTGTTAACAAGAACATATACCACAAACCGAATCAAATAGCCAGACCTAAAATCACATTTTCTGTCTGAAACCGTGAGAAAGATTTTCCTCATCCTCAAACTCTTCGGATTCGTCCTCATGCTCATCGTAAATATTGCAGCCTATAAGGGAAAAGATTTTCAGTGTTCCCTTAACACCGCCTTGCTGACATTCGGGACAGTTTTCAAGATGAGCCGTCATCTCGATGTTATCCTCGGTCATAATCAGCTCATTGATTTCTCTTTCTTTCTGCTGTTCCTCTGTCATTTCCGGTTTCTTTCGCATGATTACATCCTCTGACGGAAGCTCGGCGCTTCATCGGGTTCGCTGTCGTAGTCCTCAGATTCTCCGTAGCTCTCTCCCTCATTCTCGGTTTCAGACTCTTCGAGAGCCTGCTCATAGGCGTCGAGAACCTTTGTGTTGATGGCGTCCCTGGCTTCCTTCGAAATGGGATGAGCATAGTCGGCGTATTTGGTTTCGCCGTTATGGTCTTCGTAGGAATATGAAGGCATTGAAACGAACAAGCCCTTCTTGGAATCCATAACGCGCAGACCATGAATGGCAACTGCGCTACCGACAGTCACGCTTGCGAAAGCGCGAAGATTGGTGTCGTTATCTACGAGATTATCGATTTTGGCATTAATTCTCGGCATAGGAGCCTTTTTGCCTGTGTTTTTGTTTCCATTATAGGTGTTGGTTTTAGCCATATTGTAAAATCCTTTCTTAAAAACTGATAATTCTGAATCCCATATCACCAGCTACCTCCTGGTCGCTGATTTCTTCGGGTTCAGCGTATTTCTGCATATATTTTTCCGCTTCTTCATCTGTAAGGGAGCGGAATTCCTCACCCGCGTCGCCGCATACAAAGAACGGACCTGCAATGATGCCGCCGTAATCAAGATGGCGGTTACCTTTCATGCCGATGAGCTTTGCTTCATCATTGCCGACGATAACAGTACCGTCATCGTTATCAATCGGCTGAATCAAGCCGCCGACTGCATTCTGAAGATCTCTGAGGTCTGTTCTGATGCGGATATCAAGCGGAGTGTTGTTGGGAGTGACATAGACAACTCTCATGCCCTCCTGTTTCTGCGCTTTTGAGGAATCGAAGTCGATTTTCTCAAAGCCTGCATCTTCAACGAAGTATGCGCCGTTGGGTGTCACCAAATCCTCGTTCTCGTTACAGACCTCAACGACATCCGATTTTGACAAGCTGTGTCCCTGATGCGTCATCGGACGGCTTGTATTGAACAGGCGGTAAACATCTTCGAGATTCTCCGCTTCAACATCGCCGTAGTAGACATTCTTGTAGAGCGACGGATCCACACCCTCTTTTGGAAGTCCAAAGAATTTCTTGCCGTGAGTCCTTTCGCTTGACTCCATCTGGTAGATTTTTAACCTCATCTTCTCGAAGCTCCTGCCTGCTGCGCCGCCCACTTCATCGTAAGATAAATGAGGGCTTCGCGCTGCTCCTGCTCGGTGAGACCGTCCAAAGCATCCTGAAGCGTGAGTTTCTCTTCCGCTTGATCGGGTTCGTTGTTCTTAGGATTATCATATAAGTCCTCGCAGCCGTCGCAAAGAATCTCCTGAGTGATCAGCACGGATCCGTCCTCCATCTCGGTAAAGCTGATGATGTCGCCCTCTTCCCAACCGAGTCTTTCACGGATGGGATACGGGATAGTAGTTCTTCCTTCTTTGCCTAAAAACTTTCTTACTGTCATTATTTCGCACCTCTCTGTCTTGTTGTTTTCTTGCGGCATTCTTCGCTAACGCCGTTACAGCCGCACTGCTCCATTTCTTCTGATGTCATACCGGAATCCTCGATTACAATCACGCCCTGTTTCGCGGCGAAAGTCACCACATTATGGGCGGGAATGTTTGCTGTTAACAGGATTTCCACGGGAATGCACACAAGCGCCATATCGTTAAAATCAGCAAATTCGTTTTTCATTGTATCTTATACTCTCCTTCATAATGGTATCGATATCTTTAATTGCTTCTATGGGTGTAAACAAATCAATCTGCCAAGAGAAGTTTTTCGCTTTCTCAGTCAAATCGTAGTTGGCAATGAGGAGTTCGGGGAACTCCTTGCCGGGATCATACTTTTGCACCATGCTGTGTACACGCTTGAAATCATAGAAATAAAAACCCTCATAAAGTTTTCTTATTTCAGGGCAATCGTTATATGATAACAGCCATTTGCCTTTGGCGTTTACAAGCACGTCATGGAGCCGTTGATGATTCTCTTTTGCAAAACCGCCGTCATAGACATATTCACTGTTATAGTACGGCGGATCGCAATAGAAGAACGAATCCTCGCGGTCATAGTGTTTAATCAGCGTTTCAAAGTCCTGATTCTCTACAACAGCGTTATTCATCCTGATAGCAAGCTGTTCAATGCCGTCATACAGTTTACTGATGTCAAACGGCTGACTCGCGAAACTCTTGCATGAGCTTGAATAGCTGTGTCGAATCAGTTTGAGGAAGGTGGCAGCCCTGTGCAAGTCACAGTCATTTTCAATCCTCTTCTGGATTTCAAGGACTGCTTTGGCTACATCAATGTCATAGAGAACTTGCGTGAGCTTCAGCTCTTCCTCAAAATACGGATTATGAAAATCCTCTGTGTTGATACGGTGCTTCCATTCCTCAAAAAAATCTCTTGCATTCAAATGGCAAAAGCCAAGTTCAATTTTGAAAGCGTTCGGTCGATAAATCATAACTCTGAACAGATTCGTCAGATTATGGTTATAATCGTTGTAGACTTCAAACTTGTCCTTTTCCCTCTTTCCGAGCAATACAGCGCATGAACCGCCAAACGGTTCAATGTATCTGTCATGCTTATCGGGGAACATGGCGTACAAGATATGAAGTATCGGACTTTTGTTTCCCACCCAGGTAACCGGGCTTTTGATGTTATCACCTTCTGTTCCGACATCAATCGCACCTAAACGCAAAATTCAGTATCAACCATTTACGTTTAGAAACGATTGATACTGATATTTCATTATTTAATCTTCATCCCTTACCGCAAAGATATTTTCTCTGTGTCGGGGTTTTGCCTGAATCCTAGTTACTTTTAAGGATTCAACCTCACGTTTGAGCTTCTCATCAGCAAGCTTCTTTTCTCGGTCCGAGCTTTCGAGAGCTTTAATTCTCCCGTCCAGCTTATTGTACCTTTTCTCTGCCCTGTCACGGACTTTGGAATATGCCTTTCTCTCCGTTTCCTTAAAACTGTCGATTCTCTTGGTAATCTTAGAGTAAGCGAAAAGTATGGCACAGCAGAAAAGTACGAGAAAAACTCCGATGATGATTCCTAAGAAAACTGCTGTTGTTTCGTTCATTGCGAATTCCTTTCCTCCACATCTTTAATGACTCTGCCTACGGCAGTTATAACGGGTACGGAGACCGCGTTGCCTGCCATCTTGTATAGCTGATTGTCCGAAATGCCCGCGGCGACAGCTTTGTCAAATTGTTCATCGGTAAAGCCCTGCAATCTCCAACACTCTCTCGGCGTTAATCTGCGGATCCTGCCGACATGGTACTCTCCGTTCTTGTCGACGATCAAAACCGCGAACGGCGAGTTCTCATCTATTTCTTCAAGGAAGATTCCAGACCGTTCTGCTTTTCGTCTGCCGATGCCTGCGTTGTACCTTGCGGTTATACACCTTGCAATCTCTGTAAGTTGGGGGTCGGTGTTCAGGTCAACAAAGTAATACGCCTGCGTTGCGCTCGTTGTCAGCGTATGGGCGATTTCATAACCTACCCGACCGCGTCTTGAATTGATGGTAGCGTAAGCCGTGTCGATGGTATCGCCGGGCTGAGCAATCTGAAAGCCCTTCTTTGTTTTCACCTTGATTCTCAGTCCGAAATCCTCAATAAGATAGATTCCGGTTTTACCGCCGAAGCCGCCTGTTCCGCTTGTGAGAGTTACGCCTACTCCGTCTGATGAGTAAAGCCGTTTTCCCTGACAGCCTCCTTTGAGCTGTAAAGGAGCGTCCCCACTTGTTTGTGTGAAAGATAATACTTTTCCGGTACATTTTTCTCGATTATATCCGATAATGTACACCCTGCGTCTGGCTTGCGGCACTCCGTAATCTTTGCTGTTAAGCACTTGCCATGTGACATCATACCCCAATTCGTCCAGCGTACTGAGGATGGTTGCAAATGTCCTGCCGGAGTCGTGGTTAAGCAATCCGGGTACATTTTCAAGCAACAGATACTTAGGTCTTTTAACCTCGGCAATACGGGCAATTTCAAAGAACAGCGTTCCTCTGGCGTCCTCGAATCCGCCGCGCTTTCCACAGATGCTGAACGACTGACAAGGGAATCCTCCAACGATAAGATCAATATCGGGCAAGTCTTTTGGATCGATTGTTCTCGCGTCCTCAAAGTATAATTCTCCTTCCGTGTTATATATCGCTTCATATGCTTTCTTGGCGTATTTGTCGATTTCACAATAGCCGATACACTCAAAGCCGTCTAACGCTTCAAGTCCCGACCTGAAACCGCCGATGCCCGAAAACATATCAAAGAATTTGATAGACATGCCAAATCATCTCAAATCCCGAATGTTTATTTCATCACCTCTACATCTTCATTTTCATGCCGCTTGATTCTTCGGGAGCTTCATCCTGATTCTCGGCGGCGCTGTTTTCTTCTTCAACTTCCTGAACAGACAATTTCCTGAATGAATCCTCGTCCCTGTTTAACGCAAGGGAGCTTCCGTTATCCCAATTGACGTGGATTTGTGCCATATCGTCTACATGAAACACCGTACCCTTTGTTCCGCTTGGAACGGGAGCAAACGGATCGTTCATGCAAAGGCACTCAACACGGGTACCCGGCGGATACATATTCCAAAGAACTTCAGCCTGTCTGCGAAGTCTTTCATACTCGTTCATGGTCTTTTTTCCTTTCCGAACCGTAGGGTTCTATAAGATTTCTCCGAATGCAAATCCGAATTCAGCTTTTTCAAGAGCGTGTTGCTTTGGCTCTAAAATTTCAAGGAGCTGCGCACGGTATTCCATATCTGTGACTTTATCAAGGTAAATGCCGTAGGTAGAAATAAGCAACAAGCCCTCCGGCGTTTCGATGGTTACCTCACCGTACAGCCCTTGCTCACAGATAAAATCCGCAACCTGTTCCATTGTAAAGAGCTTTTTGCATACTCTTGCTGAATGTCCGATAAGCACGGGATATTTTTCTTTCATTTCTTCACTCCTTTTTCTGTGGGGTTTATCCCTGCTGACTCTATACAAAGCGGTCACGCTCCTTTTTTGATGACCGCCAATCCGAATCTTCGAATTAAGATAGCGTTGCAGACATAATAAAACTCCTTATCGCTGATATTTCTGCGAAAGGAGATTTCTTTTAATGATAATCTTGTTGTACTGCGATAGATGTCGTTGGCAAATGAAACAAGCACTTTGTCTTTTTGTTCGAGTTCTGCCGACATACACAGATACCCTTGTGAGGTATGTACGCAGTGTTCCCAAATGTCCGGGCGTATGGTCAGAACATATACACAGGCGATATGATCATAGTCATCGTCATTGATTTCATTCATAGCTGCCTCAAACGACGCTTTATGAGCTTTGTTGTAGAAGAGCTTGTTGCCTTTGTACTTTGCAAGCATATTGATAACGCGGTGAGCAAATGGGATATATGGATTATCTAAAAGAAAGGTCTCAACCAAATCTCTTGTGATAATAGAATTGGAACGGATCTTTCGCTTGAGATAAGGGCAGTGAGCATTCATGCAGATTTCGAGCTTGCACTCGTAATTCTTACAATCACGGCAGCTATCCCCAAACTCCCATACTTCTTTCCTTTCGAAATTCGGGACAATTTTCATCTCACGCTCAAATCTCTGAAGTGTTTTATCATCGGTGAAATACATTTCTCCAGCTCCTTTCTCGTTTTCGTATCAAATTCTTCCTTGAGCTTTTTCATTAGCCAGTATCCATCAATAGCAGTAAGCATATTAAAATACGGAGATTTAAAAAATCTCTCACATTCAATAATAGTATGTCTGGCACTAGAATTTCTTGGGCACAGCCACAGTTGCTTCATGGCTAATCGATAATCTTTCGCAGCTTTTATGATAATGGCATTTGCCAATTCTTCAGCCGCAAAAAGCATGGGATCCACATACAAAATAATCACCTCTAAAAATTTTTTGCAACAAAAAAAGAGCCAATCACTATACTTCTAAACTAAATTAGAAATATAATGATTGGCTCTAAGATTTGCTATGTACCAGCCAAATAAACTGGGAGAGTGGGCGGCTGGCTTTAGAAAGGACACAAAAATGTCAAACACAAACTCAAAGTAAAAAAACGGCGTTTGCAAATTAGCGCCTGTGGGCGCATACTGTAATCGCCGACCGTATTTAGATAAAGAAATACTCACTATCAGATGTTGGCATCTTCCTATTTTCACACCTCGTCGCCAAGGCACTATCTTCGGCACTACAGGGCTTAACTTCCGTGTTCGGGATGGGAACGGGTGGACCCCCTGCGTCATCAACACCAACTGTTGATAGTGAGTATTCTTTTGGCTCCCCAAGTTGGACTCGAACCAACGACCCTGCGGTTAACAGCCGCATGCTCTACCGACTGAGCTATTGAGGATCATTTCCTCGTTGTCTTTCGACAACGTATCTCAAAGCAAAGTTTTCATGTTACTTAATTTTAACCCATAATTACTGAAAAATCAAGTAATTCGTTAAAATTTACTCGGACGTTTAGAGTGACTGTAACACTACCGACTGAGCTATGGAGGAATATGAGTGTTGGCGTCTTCCTATCTTCCCGGGCCGTCGCCAGCCAAGTATTT